>DASSRT010000222.1:0-15472 GCA_035701705.1 Rhodanobacteraceae bacterium | reverse complement strand
CACGCTGCAGGGCTCCATGCAAACCTTCAATGCGCAACAGGGCTTGCTGGTGTGTTGGGGCGGATTCAACAAGCCGACCTTGACGGAAGCCCGGCAAGGCCATTTCACCGTGCGGCTTTGGGATGCGAACGACCTGGTCATGGCGATCTACCGCACCTACGAACAGCTGCCGGAAGAAATCCAGACCGAACTGCCGCTCAAGCGCGTCTGGACGCTGGTGCCGGAGGATGAAGAGGCATGATTGCCCGGACCCGTCCCGCTTGCGCGACGCAGGCTGCTCGTGCGTCGTGGTCCAAGCGGTATTGCCGTGCCGCGCATGGCCTTGAACCGGCCGGGGAAAGCCCTATAATGGAATGCAACAAAACCCGCCAAGGCTATGCTCTTCGGAGTACCCTCAAACCGGCGGGTTGCTTTTTTCTGCGGTCACCGCACGGGCATGTCCACCGTGCGTTTTGACAAGCCCGCCAAGACCATCGACGAGCAGCTTGCGCTGCTTCGCGAGCGCGGGATGGTTATCGACGACGCGGATTCCGCGCGCCGCGACCTCGCGCATTTGAACTACTACCGCCTCACCGCCTACTGGCTGCCGTTCGAGTCGAGCCACGCGCCGCACGCCTTCAAGCAAGGGACGCGGTTCGAAGATGCGCTCAACCTCTACCTGTTCGATCGGAATCTGCGCCTGCTGGTGCTCGACGCGATCGCACGGACGGAAATTTCCCTGCGCACCCAATGGGCCTACCAACTGGCGCATCGGCATGGTCCCCACGCTTACCTTGACCGTGATCTGGCACACCGCGTCGACTGGTGGCAGCACAATCTGGAACACCTTCGCGAAGAGGTCGACCGATCCGACGAGATTTTCGTCAAGCATTACCGGGACAAGTACGACAAGCCCGACCTGCCGCCCGTCTGGGCCGTGTGCGAGGTGATGTCACTGGGAACCCTGTCGCGCTGGTATACCAGCCTCAAGCCCAAGAAGACCCGTTCGGCGATCGCCAGCACATATGGATTGGACGAGCGCGTGTTGCAGGCGTTCATCCGGCACCTCACCTACATCCGCAATGTCTGCGCCCACCATGGCAGGCTGTGGAATCGCGAGTTCACAGTCACCATGCAGTTGCCGCGCAGCAAGCCGCCCGGGCTCGTTGCGAGCTTCCACGATGGTGGCAACCGCAGGATCTACAACACGCTGGTGATGCTGGTCTGGATGCTTGGCCGGATACATCCCGGCAATAGCTGGAAGACGCGGCTGCTCGATTTGATACGCCGGCATGGCATTGATCCCGTGGACATGGGATTTCCGGATGACTACGCCGCGCGCGCCATCTGGCAACCGGCGCAGGCGGCTGTGCCATGAAGCTCAAGCCGTATCCGGAATACAAGGGCTCTGGTTTGCCGTGGCTTGGGGGGGTGCCCGAGCATTGGTCACTGTTGCCAAACCGCGCGCTCTTTGCCGAGGTGAAGGATCGCGATCACCCCGACGAAGAAATGCTCTCGGTCACGATCACGCGAGGCATCGTCCGGCAGAAAGTCTTGCTCGAAAATAGCTCAAAGAAAGACAGTTCCAAACTGGACCGGTCTGCCTACAAGCTCGTACAGCCGCGCGATATCGCGTACAACAAAATGCGTGCTTGGCAGGGCGCGATCGGGGCCTCGGCCCTGCGTGGGATTGTCAGTCCAGCATACGTCGTCATGCGTTTGCGCAACGAGAGCGACCTGCCGAGTTATTACCACCATCTCTATCGCACGCCACAGTTCGCAAAGGAGGCGGAACGCTGGTCGTATGGAATCACGTCGGACATGTGGAGCCTCCGGCCCGAGCACTTCAAGATGATTTATTCGCCAGAGCCGCCGCCGGATGAGCAGGTGGCGATTGTGCGGTTTCTGGATTGGGCGAGCGGGCGGTTGGAGCGGGCGATCCGCGCGAAGCGGAAGGTGATCGCGCTGCTCAACGAGCAGAAGCAGGTCATCATCCACCGCGCCGTTACCCGCGGCCTCGATCCGTCCGTTCCCCTCAAACCCTCTGGCATCCCTTGGCTCGGCGACATTCCGCAACATTGGGAAGCTATGCCGTTGAAGGCAGTGTGCAACATCCAATCTGGCATAACACTTGGGAAAGACTACGGTGGCCAAACGCTGCACGAATATCCATATCTTCGAGTCGCAAACGTCCAGGCGGGGCATTTGAACCTCGCCGTAGTGAAAACGATACGGGTCACAGCGGCAGAGGCTGCACGTTGCATGCTTCGATCGGGCGACGTGCTTATGACTGAAGGTGGTGACCTCGATAAGCTGGGGCGTGGCTGTGTATGGGGCGCACAATTGTCGGGGTGCTTGCATCAGAACCATATCTTCGCAGCGCGCCCGCAGCAGGATAGGCTCGTACCATATTTCCTCTCAGCCATCATGGGTACGGGCTATGCCCGCGGTTATTTTCAATCGACCGCCAAACAAACTACGAACCTTGCTGCGACGAACAAAACGACGATTGGGCGGTTTAGGATTGCTCTCCCTCCGGTCGATGAGCAGAACGACATCCTCGCGGCCCTTAGTCAAGAGACTCGCCCAATTACCGACGGTATCTCCCGCCTAGAAAGTGAAATCGAACTCCTGCGCGAATACCGCACCCGCCTTGTCGCCGACGTGGTGACTGGCAAGCTCGACGTGCGCGAGGCCGCGGCGCGGCTGACTGACGAAGCACCACTCGATCCGGTCGAGGATGACGCCGAACCGGATGGCGAGGTGGAAACCGCCGACGAGGAAGCCGTCGCATGATCACCGACCACAACGCTGACTATCTCGCCAGCCTGGTTCGCGAACTTTCCAAGCTGCCGCGGGAGACGGAGTGGGTGGAGTTCAAGGTCAACAACTGCAACCCGCAGGAAATTGGCGAGTATCTTTCGGCGCTTGCCAACTCGGCGGCATTCAATGGCAAGGCTTTTGCCTACGTAGTGTGGGGCGTGGACGATGCGACGCACGACATCGTAGGTACCGGGTTCGCGCCGTTCTCGGCAAAGAAAGGCAACGAACCGCTGGAAAACTGGCTGCTCCGCCAGTTGACACCGAAGATTCATTTTCGTTTCCACGAGGTGGTGGTGGATGGCAAGCAGGTCGTCCTGCTCGAAATCGCTCGCGCCTTCCGGCACCCGGTCCGGTTCGAGCTCAATGAATTCATCCGTATCGGAGAGGTCAAGAAACCGCTCAAGGACGCGCCCGATCGTGAGCGGAGGCTGTGGCGGATCTTTGACGAGACGCCATTCGAGAACCTGGTTGCGGTGGAGCGGGCGGATGGCGACGAGGTGTTGCGCCTGCTGGACTATCCGGCGTATTTCGACCTGCTTGAGCGTCCGTTACCGGCGGACCGCGATGCCGTGCTTGCTGCCTTGGCCGAAGACAATCTGATCCGCAAGTGCGACGCCGGTGGCTGGGGTATCACGAATCTCGGGGCCGTGCTGTTCGCCAAGCGATTGCAGGACTTCCAGTCGCTGCGCCGCAAATCAATTCGGGTCATCCAGTACAAAGGTGCGGGAAGAGTCGAAACGGTCCGTGAGCAGGAAGGAACACACGGCTATGCCAGTGCGTTTGCGGGCCTGATTGGCTACATGAACGGGTTGCTTCCCACCAATGAAGTCGTCGGACAGGCGCTGCGCAGGACGGTTCCGATGTACCCGGAACTGGCAATTCGCGAATTGGTGGCGAACGCGATCATCCATCAGGACTTCTTCGTCAGCGGTGCGGGGCCGATGATCGAGATTTTCGATGACCGCATCGAAATCACCAATCCAGGGGAACCGCTGGTTGATACCCAGCGCTTTGTCGATACGCCACCCAAGTCACGCAACGAGGCGCTGGCGTCGCTGATGCGCCGGTTCCGGATTTGCGAAGAGCGCGGCAGTGGCGTTGACAAGGTTGTCTTCCAGGTTGAGCTGTTTCAACTCCCGGCACCGTTGTTCGAGAGGCCGCAAGGCTTCACGCGGGCTGTGCTGTTTTCCCACAAACCCCTTGCGGCAATGGACAAGGCCGATCGGATTCGAGCGTGTTACCTTCACGCCTGCCTGCGATATGTGATGCGGCAACCGGTCACGAACGCATCCATCAGGGAACGGTTCGGGATTGAAGAGAAGAACGCGGCGATTGCCTCGCGCCTTCTGAACGAGGCTGTCGAGGATGGATCTCTCGTCGTTCGGGATCCGAGCGTAGGAACGAAAAGCAGGAGCTATCTTCCCTACTGGGCCATATCGGGCGCGGGCAAGGCTGATGGGGTTGCTTGATGAGATGGCTGGCCCGCGTCGATATTCTGGAATAAAAGCGATGTAACTACCTGATTTATGGTTATTTATGTGTAAGGAAATTGCTTGACGGTTGCTTGATGGAACCTTGGGGGGAACGGTCTTGACCACCGATACCAGCGAAAAGGGCCTGGAAACGTTGATCATGCGGCACATGACCGGCACGGACGGCATCACCGTCGTGCCGGACACGATCGCCAAGCCGCCTACACCCTACGGTGGTACCGGCTACATCGCCGGGGCCGCCACGGATTACGACCGTGCGCACGCGCTGGACGTGCCGCAGCTTTTCGCCTTCCTGCGTGCCACGCAGCCGGAGGCGTTCAAGAAGCTGGCGATGGTCGACGCGAACGACCCGAAAGACATCAACCGCCTGAAGTTCCTGGCCCGGCTTTCCAGCGAGATCGGCAAGCGAGGGGTCATCGACGTGCTGCGCAAGGGCGTGGAGCACGGGCCGCTGCATTTCGACCTGTTCTACGGCACACCGTCGCCGGGCAATGCCAAGGCCGCGAAGCTGCATGCGGAAAACCGCTTCTCGATGACGCGGCAACTGGCCTACAGCATGGACGAGACGCGCCGCGCGCTGGACCTGGGCCTGTTCATCAATGGCTTGCCTATCGCCACGTTCGAACTGAAGAACAGCCTCACCAAGCAGACCGTCGAGGACGCGGTCGAGCAGTACCGGCGCGACCGCGACCCGCGCGAGCGGCTGTTCGAGTTCGGCCGCTGCGCGGTGCATTTCGCGGTGGATGACAGCGAGGTGTGGATGTGCACCGCGCTGCGCGGCAAGGCTTCGTGGTTCCTGCCTTTCAACAAGGGCTTCAACGACGGCGCGGGCAATCCACCCAACCCGCACGGCCTGAAGACCGATTACCTGTGGAAGGAAGTGCTGACGCCGGCGGGGCTGACCAACATCATCGAGAACTACGCCCAGATCATCGAGGAAAAAGATCCGAAGACCGGCAAGAAGAAGCGCACACAAATATGGCCGCGTTACCACCAGCTCGACGTGGTGCGGAAGGCGCTGGCTAACGTGCGCACCCATGGTGCGGGCAGGCGCTATCTGATCCAGCATTCGGCGGGCAGCGGCAAGTCGAATTCCATCGCCTGGCTGGCGCACCAGTTGATCGGGCTGAAGCGCGACGACCGTGAGATCTTCGATTCCGTCATCGTGGTGACCGACCGCCGCATTCTCGACAGCCAGATCCAGGCGACCATCAAGCAGTTCATGCAGGTGGGCGCCACCGTGGGCCATGCCGATCGCTCGGGTGATCTGCGCAAGTTCATCCAGGAAGGCAAGAAGATCATCGTTTCCACGGTGCAGAAATTCCCCTTCATCCTCGATGAGATCGCCGTCGAAAGCGGCAAGCGTTTCGCGATCGTCATCGACGAGGCGCATTCGAGCCAGGGCGGCAAGACTTCGGCGGCAATGAGCCAGGCGTTGAGCGGCGCCGCGGAAGGCGACGACGAGGAACACGACCCCGAGGACACGGTGAACGAGGCACTGGAACGGCGCATGGTTGCGCGCAAGATGCTGGACAACGCCAGCTATTTCGCCTTCACCGCCACGCCAAAGAACAAGACGCTGGAAATGTTCGGCGAGCCGCTGCCGCCCGATGCCGAGGGCAAGATCAGGCACAAGCCGTTCCACAGCTACACCATGAAGCAGGCGATCGAGGAGGGCTTCATCCTCGATGTTCTGAAGGCGTACACGCCGGTGAACAGCTATTACAAGCTGGTCAAGAAGACCGAGGCCGACCCGGAATTCGACACCAAGAAGGCGCAGAAAAAGCTGCGCCGCTACGTCGAAAGCCACGACCACGCGATCCGGCTGAAGGCCGAGATCATGGTGGACCATTTCCACGAGCAGGTGCTGGCGGCTGGCAAGATCGGCGGGCAGGCGCGGGCGATGGTGGTGACCAGCGGCATCGAGCGGGCCATCCAGTATTTCCATGCCTTCAAGGCCTACCTGGCGGAGCGCAAGAGCCCGTACCAGGCGATCGTCGCCTTCTCCGGCGAGCACGAATATCGCGGCACCAAGGTGAGCGAGGCTTCGCTCAACGGGTTTGCAAGCAACGAGATTGCCGGGAACATCCAGAATGATCCGTACCGCTTCCTGATCTGCGCGGACAAATTCCAGACCGGCTACGACGAGCCGTTGCTGCACACGATGTATGTGGACAAGCCGCTTTCGGGCATCAAAGCCGTGCAGACCCTGTCGCGGCTCAATCGCGCTCATCCGCAAAAGCGCGACTGCTTCGTGCTCGACTTCCAGAACAACAGCGAGGCAATCACCTACGCCTTCCAGGATTACTACCGCACCACGTTGCTCGCGGAAGAGACCGACCCGAACAAGCTGCATGATTTGAAGGCGGCACTGGAGAGTGCCGAGGTGTACACGCCGGAGCAGGTGGAACATTTGGTGGAGCGGTTCCTGGGTGGCGCGGACCGCGATACGCTGGACCCGATCCTTGATGCTTGCGTGGTCGCTTACAGGGAGCGGCTGGGCGAGGACGGGCAGATCAAGTTCAAGGGCCGGGCAAGGGTGTTCTGCCGGACCTATGCGTTCCTGTCGTCGGTGATCCCGTACAAGAACGTGGGGTGGGAAAAGCTTTCGATCTTCCTTGACCTGTTGACGCCCAAGCTGCCGGCGCCCGAGGAAGAGGATCTCGCCAAGGGCATTCTCGATGCCATTGATATGGACAGCTACCGGGTCGAGAAAAAGAAGGCGATGAAGATTGCCCTGGAAGATGCAGACGCGGAGATCGAACCGGCACCGATGGATGTTCGCGGCGGCAAGTCTGAGCCGGACATGGATCGGCTGAGTAATATCCTCAAATCGTTCAACGAACAATTCGGGACCCTGTTCAAGGACAGTGACCGCGTCGTCAAGCGCATCCGCGACGACATTGCGCCGCAGGTTGCCGCCGATGCGGCTTATCGGAACGCCAGGGAGAACACGCCGCACACCGCACGCATGGCGCACGACCAGGCATTGGCGAAGGTGATGCAGCATTTATTGAAAGACGACACGCAGGTCTACAAGCAGTTCGTCGAGAACGAGTCGTTCAAGCGGTTCGTTGGCGACATGGTGTACGCGATCACCAATCAGTAACCCGGAACGAAGGTTCTGGCGATTGGTATCACGTTGTCATGGTGGTGATGCGGAACGGATCGATGGAGATGGTGAATGAGCAGATATTGGTCCGGCCCCGGGCACGAAGACAACCCAGTGATCAGGGAACTGAAGGAGGAGCTATGGATGGCGCGGCGCGCGTTATTGCATACGCTTCCGGAGGATTCGTGCCGTTTGCTGACCAGTTGCCGCGAATGTGAAACGCGCGAGGAATCCTGGGACTGGCTGGATCGGGTTGCGGAGGTGGTCGTGGATATGGCCCAGCCGCTGCCGGAGACTGTGGGGAGCTGGGATGGCGAGCGTGGCATGTGCCCGCTATGCGGTGGGGGCAGTGATTCTTACTACGAGCAGGGCTTCAAGCTTCCGGAAGGTTTGCGCAGGCACCTTGTTGGCTACGGCAGAACGCGTCAGTGCGTATTTACGGAAGCCGCGCACAAACTGGCGCTGGATGATTGGTTCGAGCGCTTCCACGAGACTGAGGAGAATCAGCGGGTTGAGCGGGAGCACAAAAAGCAGCAACGTCGTTCCACTGAAACAACGTACCAAGTCGATCCGTTCGGTCCTCCCAGGCTCATGGATGAAGATACTTATTCCGGAGAGGGAGCAAGAACGTCGGAGCAGATGCTTTTCGCGACCAAGCGCCTGGAAGATCTAGGGCTGGAAAAGCGCTTCGAGTTGAACGTGGAAGCGTGGGTGGATGAGCGGCCCGATTGGATCGTCTACGCAGATCCAAGGAAGTCCGGCCGCATCTACTTCACGATCTGGAAGAAGCCACTGCCTAAACGTCGGCCAGTTAGATCTTACAAGTACCGCATCCGTTCTTTCTATCTGCTTGATTCATGGAAGAACGACTTGAAGAAGAAATATGAGTCGCGCCTACCAAGGGAGACGTAGCGAACCGGCGCTGCCCGACCTGGTCGTGATTGTTGCTTGCGCCGATTGGCTCCATGGGTTGCTCCATCTGGTTGTTCTTGATAGACTTAGTCCATGAGACTGGACTAACTGAACGGCTAACTATGGAAACCATCAATATCCACGAAGCCAAGACCCAGCTTTCCAAGCTGGTCGATCAGGCCGTGAAGGGCAAGCCGTTCGTGATTGCCAAGGCCGGCAAGCCGCTGGTGAAGGTGATCGCGCTGGATGCACCCGTTGCGCCCAAGCGCATCGGCTTTCTGGAAGGCGAGATCAGCGTGCCGGACGATTTCGACAGCATGGGGTCTGCGGAGATTGCTGTTCTGTTCGGTACCGACGCATGAGGCTGTTGCTGGATACCCACCTGCTGCTGTGGGCCGCGGGGCAGCCGAGGAAGCTTCCGGCCGCTGCCCGCAAGCTGATCGTCAGCCAGCGCAACACGCTGTATTTCAGCACCGCCAGTCTTTGGGAGATCGCGATCAAGCGCGCACTCGCGCGCAACGACTTTCGCGCCGACCCGGGTGTGTTGCGGCGTGGGTTGCTGGAAAGCGGCTACGAGGAGCTGTCGATCAACGGCGACCATGCCGTGGCGGTGGGCGTACTGCCCGCGCTACACAAGGATCCCTTCGACCGCATGTTGGTGGCACAGGCTGCGGTGGAAGGCATGACCCTCGTGACAGCTGACGCGCAAGTGGCCAAGTGCCCCGGTTCGATTCGCCACGTGTGAGCCAGTAACGGTGCGGTGAGCAACGGTGCCAGGTTCACTTCTTTTCGGATGGCGAAATCCTTTTTACCAAGCGAGCCTTCGGTGGTGCGGCCGGAAAGATCGCGAGGCGCTCAAGCACGAAAAGTGGGGCGGTGTCTTGCGTTCCGGCGCCGTCGGCGATGAAGCGGCACAAAAAGGTGTCAAGGACAATTGCCGGGCAAGGCCGCAAGCGTCCCTTGGCCTTGGGTAGCATCGGCGGTGTCTGCCAGGGAAGAGGGCACGGTGCTGGTCACGGCTGAGGTGAGCGCCAGCGGCAAGGCCGTTGGCGCGAAGATTTCACAGTCGAGTGGGTATCCGGATCTGGACGCGGCGGCGTTGCGCAGCATCGCGGAATGGTCGTTCGCGCCTGCGACGGAAGACGGCAAGCCGATGGCGCAGCAGGTCGTCGTGCCCGTCCGTCTTCAATTGGATCACGCGGCGACAGGCGCACCGGCGATGCTTGCGACACCATTCGCCGTGGCAGGCATGCTGTTGCGATTTCTGGGTAGCGTGATCTTGCTGGTGGGCTTCGTGCGGTCGATCATTTTGGCCAAGCGCAAGTCGAACCTCTGGCTGTGGGGGATGCTTCCTCTGTGGCTGTTCACGTATCCCGTGTTCGTGGCGAGGCATTGGTCTGATGCCCGGCGAAACCTGGCCGTCGTATTGCTGGGCGCCGCACTCTTGTGCCTGGGCGTGTATCTCGCGCCTTCGTCGTTGTGGGGCTGATGCGATCGCGCCTCCGGCGCTCTCGTCACGCTCCCCGCGTGGCGTGCGGCGGTCCGGATACTGGTATTCGAGGCAACCGTGGTTCGGTATCGCGATGTAAAAAATGTTTGACACAACGTAAAGCATGATTTACATTGCCGGTACCTCAATCCGGAGCCGGAGCATGCTTTCCAGAGAACGTTTCGCGTGGGTGTGGATCACGGCGCTGGTCGTCGTGCTGGGCCTGTATTTCGCGGCGGTGTCGTTGACGCACTACACGCATCCGGAGCTGTCGTTCCTCGGACGCATCGGGTTGCTGGCGATTGCGCTGGGCACGCTGGCGGTGATCGCGTTGGCAACGTGGTTGTACGGACATTTTCGCGAACGCGACGACGTCGCGGAGGACGAGCGTGATCGTTTCATCGATCGCCGCGCATCCAGGGTTGCGTACTACGTTTTGCTGGCGGGGATCATCTACGCGGGCATGGTGCTGCCATTCACGCACGGCGGCTGGGACATCGTGCATGCGGCGTTGTTCTGGATCGCGGCGGCGGAAATCGTCCACAGCAGCATGATCCTGATCGGCTATCGCCGCGGTTGGCATGCGTGAGCGCCGGCTGACGAACGAGATTCGCGCGCTGCGATTCCATGCCGGCGAGATGACGCAGGAGGAGTTGGGCAAGCGCGTCGGCGTGACGCGCCAGACCATCGCGGCACTCGAACAGGGCAAGTATTCGCCGAGCCTTGAATGCGCATTCCGCATCGCCGAGGTATTCGGCAAGCCGCTCGATGGCGTTTTTCACTGGGGGTAGGGCGGATTGCAACCCGCCGCTGTGTCGTGGTTCGTGGCAGGGCGGAGGGTCATGACCGGCCCTGCGTGCTGGCCGTTGCGATCACAACTTTTCGATGGCCTGTGCGGGCGTGATGATGTCCATGCCGCGCAACGGCGCAAGCGTCAACAGATCGGCGTCGCCGGTCACCAGTGCATCGGATTTTGCCGCCAGCGCGAGTTGCAGGAAGGCGATGTCGTGCGGGTCGCGGCACGGCGGTGTCTTCGGCAATCGCACCGGTAGATGGACGACCTCTGCCCACGGCAGGTAGTCCGACAGCAATTCGTGTTGTTCGTCGAGCGTCAACTTGAATTTGGGGTAGGCGAGTACGCGGATCAACTCCGCGGCAGTCGGGCGGCTGACCAACGGGACGAACCACCGCGATTGCCACGCAAGGCGGAGTTTCCCGCTGACGCCGCCGGGCCGGATCAGCGCCGACAGTACGGCGTTGGTGTCGAGGACCCAACGCGGCATGCCGCGTGCGGGCGAACTCACGGTTTGCGCCGCTTCACGGGCTTTTGCGTGCGTGGCGTCGCGCGGTACCTGGCCTTGGTCTCCGCGATGCGCCTCGGTTTGCCAGACGCCTCGCGTTGGCGAGCCCATTGCACCGCCGATGCAAGTGCATTGTCGCGGAGGTCGAGCTTGGCGAGCTTGGCGCGGACGGCATCGGCGCGCTGGATGCGAACGGGTGTAAGCACGAGCTGCCCGGCGCGCGCTTCAACCTCGAAGTACTCGGCGTTGCCAGCGGCTTCAACCGCGGCCTTGGGCAAGGTCAATTGATTCTTGCTGGTGAGTTTGGCGAGCATGGCGGTGCGCAAGGTAAGGACACCTTACTTTACAGTTCGCGGATATAGACGGCAACCGGCATGATGCGGACAATCCCGCCTCGGCGCGCATTAAGGCGGCGGGATGCGCCGCTGCGCGGCTGCGCTCGCCCTTGTGTCGAAGGTAGTGAACCTTCCCTCTTCCGCAAGAAGGGGGAACGAGGGGGATGGCTTTCGTTCTGCGTGACGGCATCCCCCCGCGCTACGCGCGACCCCCTTCGTCCCGAAGGGGGCATCCGCACGTCCTTTGCCTGAGCGCGACTCGGGCAAAGCCAACATACAAGGGCGGGTGTCAACCCGCCCGATGGGTTGTTGATCGTGGAGTGCGGCGGTGCAGGACCCGCACTACACGCTGCCCGCGGCTACTTCGCGAACAACTTCGAGCGATCCGCGAACGCCTTGAACTCCAGCGCGTTGCCGGACGGGTCGAGCAGGAACATCGTCGCCTGTTCGCCGGGCTGGCCCTTGAAACGCACGTGCGGTTCGATCACGAAGTTCGTGCCGGCGGCGCGCAGCTTGTCGGCGAGCGCGTGCCATGCATTCATGTCGAGTATCGCGCCGAAATGCCGGACCGGGACGTTGTCGCCATCGACATCGTGTGCCGCGGTTTCGCGCAATTCTTCCGGCGCAAGGTGGGCGACGATCTGATGGCCGAAAAAGTCGAAGTCCACCCACGTCGCGCTGGAGCGGCCTTCGGGGCAGCCGAGCAGATCGCCGTAGAACGCACGGGCGTCGGTGAGCGAGGCGACCGGGAAGGCGAGGTGGAACGGTGGCAATTCGCGATGCGGTGCGCGATGTGCGATCCAGTCGTCGATGACGGATTTGGATAGCGGGAAGTAGCCGTTGGTGACTTGCGGGTCGTGCGCATCGGCATCCGGCGTCAACTGCACATGCCAGGCGCCGATGCGTGCGAGCTGCAGGCAGTCGTCGACTTCGTGCAGGTCGTCCTTGTGGGTCGATTCGTGGCCTTGCAACAGCGTGCGCTTGGCGCGTGCCTTGGCGTCGGCCTTGTTGGCCGCGCCGAAGAATCCCCAGGCGTGGCGTTCGCCGAACTCGCCCGGGCGGTAGCCACCGATGTTGACGAAGTAGAGGTGCAGGCCGTTGTCGGCAGGTGTGCGTGAAAGTTGCACGCGATAACCTTCGACGCTGTCGAGGAAACACCACGCATCCACGTGCAGCCCTCGCGGATCACCAAACCAGCCATCGAGCAACTGTTCGTACACGGCTTCCAGTGAATCGCCGGCCGCGAAGGCGACGTCGTGGAGTTCGGTTTTCGCGCGTGGGGCGGTGCCACCGAGCACGCAGGCGATCAGTCGGGGCATGGTCGATCCATGATTGGCTTACGCCGATTGGGTTACGCTTTCGCCAGCAGGTTTCAGGCGCACCAGCCGCAACAACAACACCAGCAGCAGGCACGAAATGATGCCGAGGCCGGCGTCGGCGATGAGGCTGCCGGCGAGCCCGTGCCACGCGTAGGCACGGCCATCGACCGCGACCATGTAGTCGATCGGGAAATTGCCGGCGGCGGACAGCACCGCGAAGATCGTGGAGGCGAGCGGGTTGCTCGCGCCGATCGTTTCAAACGCAATCGCGAACGAGCAGGTGATCGCGAGCGACTGGAAGATGTTCTCGCCGATGATGGCGACCACGAACGTCCACGCGGCGTGCGGCATCAACAGCAGGCTGAGCGTGAAGAACGCACCGACGATGCCGATGCCGAGGTACAGCGGTCGCAGTGGCGCGCGCTTGGCCAGCAGTGGCAGGCTCAGGCTGCCGACGATGCCGGCGAGGATGGCGCCGGTACCACCGGCGAGCGCGATGGTGTTGGGTGAAGCGTGGAAGTCGCTGCCGAGTCCACCCAGCACGTTGGTGAGGGAGAACGAGGCCGAGGGCAGCAGGAACATCGCCAGCGCGACCAGGATCTCGCGGCGTTTGAACAGCCCGGCGATGGCGCCGAAGAACTGTCCGAAGCTGTCGCGCGCCAGCCGCGCGTCCGGCGGCGTGCTCGGGACGAACAGGTAGATCAACAGCGGCAGCAGTTGCGCGACGCCAAAGACGATCGCGGTGACGGGCAGGGTCAGCGCGTTGATCAAGCTGATGGCCACGGCCGCCAGCAGCCCGAAGCCGCTGACGTTGCCGACCGTCATCCAGGCGCTGAGCAGGCTTTCGTCCTTGCGTTCGATCACCGTCGAGAACCAGCCACCCAATGCATTGCCCATGCACATGCTGGTGAAATTGGCGACCAGCAGAAGGCCGCCCAGCAGCGCCGGGTGGTCGAGGTTGTACAAGGCCACCGGCGTCAGCACGGCGGCGATGAGCGCGCCGGCGACGGCGTAGGTGCGCCGCCGGAAACGCACGTCGAGGATCGGGCACACCAGGAACGCCCAGAACATCGGTGAGCCCGCGAGTGCCGTAAGCGCGGCGATTTCCGCTTCGGGCACGTGCCGCGCGGCCAGCAATTGCGGCACGGTGAACAGGGTCAGGCCAGTGAGCATGCCGAACGGCAGCATGGTCATACCCATCAGCCAGATCGGTGCGCGCGTGCGTGGATTCATGGGCGGCATTTCCGCGACACGCACGAGTGGCGTGGACACGCCAGTGTGACGCGTGCGCGGCTGGCGATCAACGCTGGCGACAGTGGTCCGATTCGAGTCCGTTCGCCCCGAGCGCAGGCCCGGAAGGGCCGAAGGCGAAGGGCAGGTTGCGTTTCGACTCCGCCCGCTGCGCGGGCGCAGCCTGTCCTGAGCCCGTCGAAGGGCTCAACGCGAACGGAAAAGATTCAACCCGCACCAGCATCATGCCGGCGGG
Organism: Rhodanobacteraceae bacterium; assembly: GCA_035701705.1. Classification (GTDB taxonomy): domain Bacteria; phylum Pseudomonadota; class Gammaproteobacteria; order Xanthomonadales; family Rhodanobacteraceae; genus 66-474. Next base: position 1,223 of record DASSRT010000222.1, on the reverse strand, counting down.
CGGCGTGTATGCGCGCGCTCGCAGGCGCGGCGTCACGCGGCGTTGGGTACGGATGCCGCCGCAGGGTTGGCCAGTGTCGCCATGTCGATCACGAAGCGGTACTTCACGTCGCTCTTCAACATGCGTTCGTAGGCTTCGTTGATCTGGTCCATCCGGATCATTTCGATGTCGCAGACGATGCCGCGCTCGGCGCAGAAATCCAGCATTTCCTGCGTTTCGCGGATGCCGCCGATCAGCGAGCCGGCAAGTTGGCGGCGCTTGAAGATCAGGTTGAACACCTGCGGCGACGGATGCGGCGTGGCGGGCGCGCCGACGAGACACAGCGTGCCGTCGCGCTTCAGCAGGTTGAGGTAGGCGTCGAGGTCGTGCGGCGCGGCGACCGTGTTGAGGATGAAGTCGAAACTGCCGGCGTGTGGCGTCATCTGCGCGGGGTCTTTCGAGATCACCACCTCATCGGCACCGAGGCGGCGGCCGTCGGCGACCTTGCTTTGCGAAGTGGTGAACAGCACCACCTCGGCGCCCAGCGCGTGTGCAAGCTTCACGCCCATGTGGCCGAGCCCGCCGAGGCCGACGATGCCAACCTTCTTGCCCGGCCCGGCATTCCAGTGGCGCAGCGGTGAATACGTGGTGATGCCCGCGCACAGCAGCGGCGCGACCGCGGCGAGATTGTCCTTGTGGCTGACGCGCAGCACGAAGTTCTCATCGACCACGATGTGGGTCGAGTAGCCACCGTAGGTATTGGGGCCGCCGAACATCGGGCCGTTGTAGGTGGCCGTAAATCCATTCGCGCAATAGTTTTCCTCGCCCGCCGCACAGGCTTCGCAATGCCGGCAGCTGTCCACCATGCAGCCGACGCCGACGGTGTCGCCGGGTTTGAACTTGCGTACCTCGTTGCCGATCGCGGTGACAGTACCGACGATTTCGTGACCGGGCACGCACGGGTATTGCGTGCCGCCCCATTCGTTGCGTGCGGTGTGCAGGTCGGAATGGCAGACGCCGCAGTAGGCGATGTCGATGGCGACATCACGCGGGCCGGGCGCGCGGCGCTCGATGGCGTGCGGGCCGAGCGGACGGTCGGCGGCTTGTGCGGCGTAGGCGGGAGTCGGCATGGCGGGTTACCTCCAATGATTGAGGAGTGTAGTGGCGAATCGGGTCGCGGCATGCGGTTTGGTCGCCGCTTCCGCCGCTCCTACGGGAACAAATGGGGTTACGCGCTTTGCGTG
>DASSRT010000221.1:0-4425 GCA_035701705.1 Rhodanobacteraceae bacterium | reverse complement strand
GTCGATGATCGTCGACGGTTTCTGCAAGCAGGTGTTCCGCGAACTGCCGATGGAGTTCGCGGTGGAAGCCAAGAAGTTGCTGGAAGTTTCACTTGAAGGAGCGATCGGCTGATGCTGAAAATCGACAACCTCCATGCCCGCATCGGGGCCAAGGAAATCCTCAAGGGCCTCACGCTGGACGTGAAGCCCGGCGAGGTGCACGCCATCATGGGCCCCAATGGCGCGGGCAAATCCACGCTGGGCAACGTGCTGGCCGGGCGCCCGGGTTATGAAGTCACGGCCGGCAGCGTGCGCTACGCCGATCAGGACCTGCTGGAACTCGCGCCCGAGGCGCGTGCGGCGGCCGGCGTGTTCCTGGCGTTCCAGTATCCGGTCGAGATCCCGGGCGTCAACAACACGTATTTCCTGCGCGCCGCATTGAACGCCCAGCGCAAGGCGCGAGGCGAGGAAGAACTGGATTCGATGCAGTTCCTGAAACTGGTGCGTGGCAAGGTCAAGGAAATGGGCATGTCGCCCGAACTCCTGAACCGGGCGGTGAACGAGGGCTTCAGCGGCGGCGAAAAGAAGCGCAACGAGGTGTTCCAGATGGCGCTGCTGGAGCCGCGCCTGGCCATCCTCGACGAAACCGATTCCGGCCTCGACATCGACGCGCTGAAGCAGGTCGCGGCTGGCGTCAATGCCTTGCGTTCGCCGGACCGTTCGTTCCTCGTGATCACGCACTACCAGCGCCTGCTCGACTACATCGTGCCGGACTTCGTGCACGTGCTGGCCGAGGGCCGCATCGTGGAAAGCGGCGATGCGCAACTGGCGCGCGAACTCGAAGCGCACGGTTATGCGTGGGTACGCGAACAGGCGCACGCCGAGGTACAGGCGTGAACGCAGCGGTGATGCCCTTCGTCGAGTCGATGCAGGCAGCGGCGCTGCAGATGCCGCCTGCCGGACCGGCGTGGCTGGACGAAGCGCGGCGCGCGGCGCTGCAGGCATTCGTCGAGCGCGGCCTGCCGGACACCCGCAACGAGTTGTGGAAATACACCAGCCTGCGCGCCCTGGGCCAGCGCCGCCTTGATCCGGTTGATCCGGACGCGGCCAGCCGTGCGGTCCCGGGCGGCCTGTTGCCTGACGGCAGTACGGGCGTTGTGCGCATCGTGTTCGTGAACGGCGCGTTCCGTCCGGATCTGTCGACGCTCACCGGATTGCCGGACGGCGTCACGTTGCGGCCGTTGTCGCGGGCCTTGCGGGAGCAGCCGGAGCCGTTGCGCTTCCTGCTTGCCGCCAATGCCGAGGCCGACGATGGCTTCACGCTGTTGAACCGCGCGCTGGCTGTCGAAGGCGTGGTGTTGCGGATCGACGCCGGCGTGCAAGTGGCCGCACCGCTGCATCTTGTGCATGTCGGCGTTGCTTGCGGCACGCCGAGCGCGTGGCACCTGCGCAGCCTGATCGAGCTGGGCGAAGGCGCGAGTGCCGCCATCGTCGAGCATCACCTCGGCGAGGGTGATTCGGAGCATCTCGCCAACCTGGTCCGCGACGTCAACTTGCGTGACCGCGCGCATCTGGATTGGACGGTCGTGCAGACGGCCGGCGCCGGCGCCTCATTGCTGCGGCGTAGCCAATGTCGTTTGGGGGAAGACTCCGCGCTCGACTTCCACGCGCTGGAGTTGGGCGGCAAGCTGGCGCGCCATGAACTGCGTATCGATCTGGCCGGTGCGCGCGCACGCTTCAAGAGCCGCGGCGCCTTCATCCTGCACGGCCGCCAGCATGCGGATACCGAGGTTTTGGTGACGCACCGCGGGCGCGATACCGCGAGTGATTCGCTGTGGCGCGGCGTTGCCGATGGCCGCGCCCGTGGAGTGGTGCACGGCCGGATCCTGGTGATGCGCGGCGCCGATGGCGCCGATGGCGGGTTCTACAACAAGAACCTCCTGCTTTCCCCGGACGCCGAGATCGACACCCGGCCGGCACTGGAAATTTACGCCGACGAGGTCAAGGCCAACCATGGTGCGACGGTCGGCCAACTTGACGAGAACATGCTGTTCTACCTGCAATCGCGTGGGATTCCGCTGGACGTCGCACGCCGAGTGCTGGTACGCGCGTTCTGTGCGGTGGCGCTGGATGGCATCGAACCGGCGCCGTTGCGTGAACACTGCGAAGCGCTGTTGTCGGTGCAGTTGCCGGAGGCCTCCGCATGAAAACGGCGGCACTCGGAAAGCCACATGAGCAACCGGTCGACTGGGCGCGCGTACGCGCGGATTTTCCGATCCTGCGACGGACGGTGCATGGCAAGCCGCTGGTCTACCTCGACAGCGCCAACACCTCGCAAAAGCCGCAGGCGGTGATCGACGCCGTCGACGGATTTTTCCGCGAGCACAACGCCAACGTGTCGCGCGCGGTGCACCAACTGGGTGAAGAGGCGACCGCGCTGTACGAGGGCGCGCGCACCAAACTGGCGGCATTCCTGGGCGCCAATCATCGCGACGAAATCGTGTTGACGTCCGGCACCACGATGGCGACCAACCTCGTCGCCTACAGTTACCTGTTGCCGCGCCTGCAGCCGGGCGATGCGGTGCTGGTGACGGCGATGGAGCACCATGCCGACATCGTGCCGTGGCAGTTGATCTGCAAGCTGACCGGCGCGCACCTCAAGGTGGCGCCGATCAATGAGCGTGGCGAGCTGCTCGTCGACAAGTTCATCGAGGCATTGACGCCGGAAGTGAAGTTCGCCGGCGTGGTGCACGTCTCCAACGTGCTGGGTACGGTCAATCCGGTGAAGGAACTCGCGCGCGAATGCAGCAAGCGCGGTGTCCCGTTGCTGGTGGATGGTTCGCAAGCCGCGCCGCACCTGCCGCTGGATGTGAAGTCGCTCGGTTGCGATTTCTACTGCGTCACCGGGCACAAGATGTGCGGGCCGACCGGCACCGGTGCGCTGTGGGCACGGCGTGAACTGCTGGACGCGATGCCGCCGTTCTTCGGCGGCGGGGAAATGATCAAGACGGTGTCCTTTGATGGCACCACGTTTGCCGATGCGCCGCACAAGTTCGAGGCCGGTACGCCGAACGCTGCGGGCTTCGCCGGGCTTGGCGCTGCCATCGATTACCTGACCGGCATCGGCATGTCCAACATCGCTGCGCGTGAACGCGAGTTGCTCGAATATGCGACGCCGCTCATGCAAGCCGTGCCCGGCCTGCGGATCATCGGCAATGCGCCCGGCAAGGCCGCGGTCATTTCGTTTCTGATCGACGGCGTGCACGCGCATGACCTCGCCACCTTGCTCGATCAGGAAGGGATCGCGGTGCGCTCCGGCCATCATTGCGCGCACCCGTTGATGCAGTTCTACGGCGTCTCGGCGACCTGTCGTGCGTCGCTCGCGTTCTGGAACACCGAGGCCGAGATCGACGCCTTGGTGGACGCGATCGGCCGGGTGCGGAAGCTGCTTGCATGAGCGCGCCGGGCCTGCGGTTTCGTGCCGCCACCGCCGCGGACGTCGATGCCGTGGTCGCTTTGGCGCATTCGGCCTATCGCGGCGATGCCAGCCGTGCCGGCTGGACCACCGAAGCCGACCTGCTGGACGGCCAGCGCACCGATGCGCGCGAAGTGGCCGGGCTCATCGAGCGCGCCGGAAGCATGATCGTGCTGGCGGAGATGGACGGTGATCCTGCGGATTCGTTGCTGGCCTGCTGCCACCTCGAACGCCAGGGCGAGCACGCCTACTTCGGCATGTTCTCGGTGCGGCCGACGGCGCAGGGCCACGGCACCGGCCGCGCGATGCTGGCCGAAGCCGAGCGCATCGCGCGCGAGGAATGGCATTGCCGCGCGCTGCGGATGACGGTGATCGACGTGCGCGCGGAACTGATCGCGTGGTACGAGCGCCGCGGTTTCCGGCGCACCGGCGAGTACCGGCCGTTTCCCTACGGCGACCCGCGCTTCGGGGTTCCCAAGCGCGATGACCTGCGCTTCGAGTGGTTGGTCAAGGAATTGTGATCTTTTGGATGTGGTCGCCGACATCCCTGTCTTTTTCCGCGCCGTTCCACGGCGCAGTAGGGATCCATCACCCCCTTCGGCACGAAGGGGGTCGCGTGCCGAAGGCGCGCGGGGGGATGGCGCCCCCGCGATCTTTTCCCCGCTGGTTCACGAAGGCAGTTCCTCGCGCTGCGCGAGCGTGTGGCGCATTCGCGAAGTTTCCGCTCGCCTCTGCGGCGAGCGGGTTACTTTCCTTTCGGGGAAAGTAACCAAAGCCATTGCGCCCGGCATGCCGGTTTCGGCAACGTCGTGTTGCCGAGACTGCCCTTGGTGCTCGCCGAATGGCGGCCGGGCCGAACTCGGCCATCCCTGGCCTCGGACATGCGGCCCTTGCTCCGCCATTCGGCTGCGCGCTGCGGCGGCATGCAAGGGCGCGGTAGAACTCTGCTTCGCTGTCGGCCATCCATGGCC
>DASSRT010000220.1:0-4761 GCA_035701705.1 Rhodanobacteraceae bacterium | reverse complement strand
CGGGGCGGTTGTCGGTGCAGCTTACGCCATCTGGCTGGCGGCGAAATCCCAGTTCACCAGGTTCCAGTAGGCGTCGACATACTTCGCGCGTGCGTTGCGGTAGTCGATGTAGTACGCGTGTTCCCACACGTCGCAGGTCAGTAGCGGCCGGTCGCTGCCGGTGATCGGCGTACCGGCGTTGGAGGTGCTGACGAGGCCCAGCGAACCGTCGGCGCGCTGCACCAGCCAGGCCCAACCGGAACCGAAGGTGCCGGTCGCGAGCTTGGCGAATTCGGCCTTGAATTTCGCGACATCTCCAAACGCCTTGGTGATGGCATCGGCCAGCTTGCCGGACGGATCGCCGCCACCCTTGGGCGAAAGCGAGTTCCAGTAGAAGGTGTGGTTCCACGTTTGCGCGGCGTTGTTGAACATGCCGCCGGTGGCCTTCTTCACGATCGCTTCGAGATTGAGGTCGGCGAAATCGGTGCCCTCGATCTGCTTGTTGAGATTGGTGACGTAGGCCGCGTGGTGCTTGCCGTAATGGAAGTCCAGCGTTTCCTCGGAGATGTGGGGTGCCAGCGCGTTGCGCTCGTACGGGAGCGGGGGAAGTTCGATCGCCATGTGGTTACTCCTTGGTTTCGATGGATTGGAATGGGCAGCTTGATGGCGTGACGGCCTGATACAATTCACGCTCTTCGCAAGACACCGCTCTTCATTGTAGACCCTTATGGACGTCACCGAACGCATCAAGCAGACCCTTTCCGGCCATCCCATCGTGCTGTACATGAAGGGCACGCCCGATTATCCGATGTGCGGTTTTTCCATGCGCACCTCGCAGGCGCTCAACGCCATCGGCGCCGAATATTTCTCGGTGAACGTGCTCGAGGATCCGGAAATCCGCGCCAACCTGCCGCGCTATTCCAACTGGCCGACCTTCCCGCAGTTGTACATCCACGGCGAACTGATCGGCGGTTGCGACATCACGCTGGAGCTGTACGAGTCCGGTGAGCTGCAGCGCATGGTCGCGGAAGCCACCAAGCAGACGGCCGCGCAATGAGCTTGCCCGTCGCGCACCTGCCGGCGGACTGGACGCCCGCCGCCGGGGCGTTGGCGGAGCGGGTGATCCTGATTACCGGCGCCGCCGGCGGTCTCGGCCGCGCGTCGGCGCTGGCGTGCGCCAAGGCCGGTGCCACCGTGCTGCTGGCCGATCGCAAGGCGCGCACGCTGGAACCGGTGTACGACGAAATCGCAGCAACGCCGGGCGTGCCGCTGCCGGTGCTGCAGCCGATGGACCTGCAAGGCGCCTCGCCGCTCGAATACCAGGCACTCGCGCAATCCATCGAGCGCCAATTGGGCCGGCTCGACGGCATCGTGCATGCGGCGGTGAAGTGCGAGGGCCTGACGCCGCTCGGCGTGTTGTCGCCCGAGGAATGGATCACCACGCTGCACGTGGATCTGTCCGCGCCGTTCCTGCTGACGCAGGCCTGCATGCCGTTGTTGCTGGCGCGCGAAGACAGCGCGGTGGTGTTCGTGCTCGATGATCCCGAGCGCATGGGTCGCGCGCACTGGGGCGCCTACGGCGTCGCCAAGGCGGGCCTCGAAGGCCTGGCTTCGATCCTGCACGAAGAGACCGACGAAACGCCGATGCGCGTGCACACCTTGTTGCCGGCGCCGATGCGCACGGCGTTGCGACGCACGGTGTGGGCGGGCGAGGATCCGTCCACGGTGTCGACGCCGGAGGCGGCTGCGGACGCGGTCGTATACCTGCTGGCGCCGGCCGCGCGCGCAGTGCGCGGGAAACTGCTGGACCTGCGCGCACACTCGAACGGCAAGGGGTAGACGCATGCACACGCAGATGACCGTGTTGTCGGCGGGCGTGATGCTGTTCCTGGTGCTCGATCCGCTCGGCAACGTCCCGTTTTTCCTCACCATCCTCAAGCAGGTGCCGCCCAAGCGTCGGCGCTGGGTGATGATCCGCGAGTTGCTGATCGCGCTGGCGGTGCTGGTCGCGTTCCTGGTGGGCGGGCGCGAGTTGCTGGCGATCATGCAGCTGCGCCAGGAAGCCATCAGCATCGCCGGTGGCATCGTGTTGTTCCTGATCGCGATCAAGATGGTGTTTCCGCCGAAGGATGGCGCCATCTTCGGACCGACGGGGCAGGGTGAGCCGTTCATCGTGCCGCTGGCGATCCCCGGCGTGGCAGGCCCCTCGGCGATGGCGGCCTTGCTGTTGTTGACCAGCACCCAGCCCGGTCGTCAAATCGAATGGGGCATCGCCTTGCTGGTGGCGTGGTTGGCGACCGCCGCGATCCTGTTGAGTTCGACGTGGCTGTTCAAGCTGCTCGGCGAGAGCGTGCTGACGGCACTCGAACGCGTGATGGGCATGTTGCTGATCGCGCTGTCGGTGCAGATGTTCCTCGGGGGGTTGGAAGCGTATCTTCACGCAGGTTGAGCAAAGGAGCCTGGCATGCAAGACACCGTGAAACCTGCCGTCGCGCGCGCCGCGAGCGTGAATGCCCAGGTCGTGCCGGCCGGCATGCTCGACGTGTTGTCGCGTGACGAAATCGCGCGCCTGCGCGACGCAACCTCGTCAGGCTTGCACACGCTGCTGCGTTCCTGCGCACTGGCGGTACTGACTTCCGGTGCGATGCACGACAGTGCACGCGCGATGCTCGGGCAGTATCCGGACTTCGACATCGAAGTGCTGCAGCAGGATCGCGGCATGAAGCTGGATCTGAAGAATGCTCCCGCGCAGGCGTTCGTGGACGGCAAGATCATCCGCGGCACCAACGAGCTGCTGTTCGCGGTGGTGCGTGACATCGTGTACGTGGCAACCAAGCTGAAATCGGGCGAATTCAACCTGTCCGAATCCAGCGGCATCACGCACGCGGTGTTCGACATCCTGCGCAATGCGCGGGTACTGCGCGCGCGTTTCGATCCCAACCTGGTGGTGTGCTGGGGCGGTCATTCGATCTCGCGCGACGAATACGACTACACCAAGACGGTCGGCTACCAGCTTGGCCTGCGCGGCATGGACATCTGCACCGGCTGCGGGCCGGGCGCGATGAAGGGTCCGATGAAGGGCGCGACCATCGCGCACGCCAAGCAGCGCCACTACGAGAACCGCTACATCGGCCTGACCGAACCCAGCATCATCGCGGCCGAATCGCCGAACCCGATCGTCAACAGCCTTGTCATCCTGCCCGACATCGAAAAGCGGCTGGAAGCCTTCGTGCGCACCGGCCACGGCTTCATCGTGTTCCCCGGCGGCGTCGGCACCTGCGAGGAGATCCTCTACCTGCTCGGCATCCTGCTGCATCCCGCCAATGCGCACATACCGTTCCCGCTGGTGTTCACCGGGCCGGCAACGGCCGCGGATTATTTCGGTCGGATCGACAAGTTCCTGCGGCTGGTGCTGGGCGATGCCGTGGCGCAGCGTTACCGCATCATCATCGACGATCCGGTCGCGGTGGCGCACGCGATGCGCGACGGCATCGAGAGCGTGCGCGAGCACCGCGTCGAGCAGCACGATGCGTTCTTCTTCAACTGGGAGATCACCATCGACCTTCCGTTCCAGCAGCCGTTCGAGGCCACCCACGCCGCGATGGCGGCGCTGGACCTGCATCGCGGCCGGCCGCCACATGAACTCGCCGCCGACATGCGGCGCGCGTTTTCGGGCATCGTCGCCGGCAACGTGAAGGAAGAGGGCATGCACCAGATCGACCAGCACGGCCCCTACGAAATCCATGGCGAGCCGGACTTCATGCACGCGCTCGACGAATTGCTGAAGGGCTTCGCGGCCGCGCATCGCATGAAACTTCCCGGCAGCAAATACGTGCCGTGCTATCGCATCGTCGGCGGCGACGCTTGAGTCACCACGGATTCCCCGAGGAGCTTTTCTGACACGGATGGACACGGATCAATCCGGACAAGGCAAAACCGATCCGCTCCCATCCGAACTGTTCGTGTCGCAGGCTTTGCTCTGCTTTGGCGCGACCTCCCGCTATGCTGCACACGATGCCTGCCATCCGCCCGCTCCCGCCTGAACTCATCAACCAGATCGCTGCCGGCGAGGTGATCGAGCGGCCGGCATCGGTGGTGAAGGAGCTGGCGGAAAACAGCCTCGATGCCGGTGCGCGCCGCATCGACATCGAAGTCGAAATGGGCGGCATGCGCCTGATCCGCGTGCGCGACGACGGCGGCGGCATCGCCGCGGGCGAATTGCCGCTGGCGCTGGCACCGCATGCGACCAGCAAGATCGCCAGCTTCGATGACTTGACGCACGTCGCCAGCATGGGTTTTCGCGGCGAGGCGCTGGCGTCGATCGCTTCGGTGTCGCGGCTGTCGATCACTTCGCGGCGTCCCGCCGACACCCACGGCACGCAGTTCGAAGGCGGCACGACGCGCCCCGCCGCCAGCCCGGTCGGCACCACCATCGAGGTGCGCGACCTGTTCCACGCGGTGCCGGCGCGACGCAAGTTCCTGCGCGCCGAGCGCACCGAATTCGGGCATATCGACGAGCTGGTACGTTCGCTGGCGCTGGCGCGTCCCGACGTCGAGTTTCGGCTGGTGCACAACGGCAAGCCGGTGCGGCTGCTGCGGCCGGCGTCCACCGGCGACGAACAGTTGCAGCGCGCCGGAGAGTTGCTGGGTGAAGCGTTCTCGCAACATTGCCTGCGCATCGAGCATGCGGCCGCGGGCTTGTCGCTGAGCGGCTGGATGGGTTTGCCGACCGCGTCGCGCGCTCAGGCCGACCAGCAATACTTCCACGTCAATGGTCGCCTG
>DASSRT010000219.1:0-6120 GCA_035701705.1 Rhodanobacteraceae bacterium | reverse complement strand
GGCGCTCAGGCGCGCGCTGAACGTGGTGGGCTTCCAGTCGACCAGCTTGAGATCGTGGATGTCGCCGTCGAGGCGCCCGGTAATCTGGCCGAAGTCGAACACGTGGGTGATCTGGGCGAGATCGAGTTGCTGCAGGTCGATGTTCGCCGCGACTTCCGGCGCAACGCCAAAAGGATGCTTGATGGCGAGACCGGTCACGCTCACCGAGCCGTCGAACACATGCATCGACAACCCGCCGGTGAACGCCAGTTCGTCGCCGCGGTAACTCAAGTCCGGCACGGCGCCACCCAGCTTGCCCTGGAAAGCCGGCCAGCCAAGCGCCTTGCACAGGGACGCCAGATCGACATCCGTCACCGAGAAGGCCGCCGACAAGCGCTGCGCGGCGGCGGCATCCGGTCGCCACGCGACCCGCGCCAACTGGAACGAACCTCCAAAAAACGTGGTGGTGACCGGTGCGCGCAAGCTCAAGGCGCCATCGAGATCCTGCAGCGCCAGCTTGCCCGGACCGAATTCAAGATGATCCAGTGCCAGCGCGTTCCATCGCAGGTTCGTGGCCGGCCGCGACGCGCCCGCGCGCCAGTCGACGCTGCCGTCCAGGCCCGCCACCGCGACACCACGCCCGTCACCTTCCAGCGAAAAATCCGTGGCGTGCAGGTCGAACGCCTGGAAACCCTTCCCGCCGATGTCGAGGGAACCGACGAGGCTGCCGCCGGTTTGCAGTTGCCCGAGGCCGGTGAGGTTCTGCATCAGGGTGGTGCCGTAACGCGTATACGCCGCCGGGAAGGTCGCCGCGAATTGCTTCAGGTCCAACTCGTCGAGCCCGCCCTTGCGATCGAAGCCCATGCTGCCGGCCACGCGCAAGGCATCCGGATCGTTGTAGTCGAGCGACTCGATGCGGATACCCAAGGGGCCAAGCGTGGTCGCAACATGCAGGTTGGTCGGATGCGCAGGCAGCTGTGCGTACAGCGGACCCAGCAGCAGCTGCCCGCCGCGCAGGCTGCCATCGAACATCACGCTCGCGGCCGGGGCACCCAACTCGATGCGGAAACTGCCTTGCGCACCCAGCCCTTGTGCCGCGATGTTGCCGGCCTTGCTGTCGAGGCCGGCACCGGCAATGTCGACGCGACCTGACACCCGGGTGCCATCGTCGGCAAGATCCAATGCCACCGTGCCGGACACCTTACCGGCGGTGACGCGGCCATCCGGCCAGGCCGCGGCAAGCACGCCACGCAACCACGCCAGCGGCAGCGACCCCAGTTGCAATTGCACGTGGCTGAACTGGTCGACCGGCATCAGCGCATTCAAGCTGCTGGCACCCTGCACCGCATCGACTTCGAGCGTGCCGCCATCGGGAGCGTAGCGGATCGTCACATCCGCGCTTTCGAGCGCGCCGCCCGGCGCACCATGGGTGGTGACATGGCCGCTGAACTGCCACGCGCCACTGCGGCCACGCTGCGGCTGGCCGACCAGGGACAAGCCGACGCCGCGCCAACCCAGCACCGGCACCGTGACCTTGCCGGCATCCAGGCTCAATTGCGGACGCCCATCCGGAGAGGTCGTGGCGACGGCATGGACATCGCTCATGGCAACGCCGGGAAGTTGCAGCGACGCCACCCGCAGCTGCACCGACGCGCGTGCGCCCGCGCACGCCAGCAGCAGTCCCGCTGCCACGAGGCACACGTACCAACGCGGAACACGCACGAGTTCGTCCGGCGGATTGCTTGCCACGTCCACCCTTTTCCGGTATCACTTGCCCCGATTGTGCCAGCCCGTGCCAGAACGGGCGCCAACGGACGGGCTCCATGGAGATGGATGGGGATGTGAACCAGCCTCGGATCCTGCTGGCCGAAGACGATCCGGTCAGCCGCGAGTTTCTGGTGGAGGCCCTGCGCGAATGCGGGGCCGAAGTCGACGCCTGCGCCGATGGGCCCGCCGCGCTTGCACTCGCGCGGTCCGCGACGTGGGATTTGCTGCTGCTCGATCACCACTTGCCGGGCTTGAGTGGTGACGCGGTGCTGGCCGCATTGTCGGCAGACCGTTCCGGCGCGATCCCGGCCGCCATCGCCATCACCGCCGAGGCCGACGCCGATCGCGACGCACTGCTGCACGCGGGATTCGCCGAGGTCCTGCCCAAGCCGATCGCCGTCGCCGACCTGCGCCACGCGCTGCAACGCCATGGTTGCGCAACGGACACGACGCTCGATGACGACGACGCGCTGCGGGCCTGCGGGTCCGCGCAAACCGTCACGCGCCTGCGTCGGCTGTTCATCGAACAGGAAATTCCCGCGGTGCTGGCCGAAGTCGAACGTTGCAGCGATGCGCCGAAGCAGTTGCGCCCTACCCTGCACCGCCTGCGCGCATCCTGCGGCTTCTGCGGTGCCCGCTCGCTCGACCACGCCAGCGCGGCACTGCACCGCGCGTTGGCGAGTGACGTCGGCGAGGAGCAGACGCAAGCCGCGCTGGCAGCCTTCCTCGATGCACTGGCCGCAACGCGCAGCGCCTTGAACGCCAACCTCGCGGTCGACGTCTAGCGACCGGCAAGCACCCGCCACGCCTGCAGGCTGCGGTCACCGAGATGGACGCCGATCAGCGCGCGTGCAAGGCGGCGCAACGCGGCCTGGTCGGCAGTGTCCGGCGGCGTGCCGGAAGCCAGCGCCAGCAAGGCCGAACCACGCACGCGTACGCCCAGCGCGCGGGGCCCGGCCGCGACGGGGCCCTGTTCCGGCAGGTATTCGTACTCGCGCGCAGGCTCGATCGGCTCGCCGGTATTGGAGTCAAACCCCAGCTGCGGCGCGTAGCCAATCGCGGCCAGCAAGTCGCGTTCGAAACAGCGCAGGCTCCAGCCCAGCGTCGACGTTCGCGCAAGTTCGTCCAGCAGCAGCGCGTAGCGCTCGAACAATCGGGGATGCGGATCGTTGCGCGCGGTCAGTCGCACCAGCAACTCGTTGACGTACAACGCCGACAACAGCGCGTCGCCACGCAGGGCCGTGGCCGGCCCGTCAGGCTCGACGGCCGCAAGCGTCTGCAATTCGCCGCGCCCGCCCCAATCCACCCGCAAGGCCTGCAGCGGTTCCAGCAATGAGCGTGGCAGGCGTGCGCGCGCGCCGCGCACGCTGCGCGCGACCAGGCCCACGCGACCGTGATCGCGACTGAACACTTCCAGCAACAGGCTGGTCTCGCGCCAGGCGCGCGCGTGCAGGACGAAAGCGGGTTGCTGGGTGATGTGCACGCGTCACGAATCCGCGCAGCGTGGCTCACTCATACCCGAACTGCCGCAAGGCGCCCTCGTCGTCCGACCAGCCCGCGCGCACGCGCACCCACAGCTTGAGGAACACGCGACGGTCGAGCAACGCCTCAATGTCGCGCCGCGCGGCGCTGCCGATCGACTTGGCGCGACGACCGCCGGCGCCGATCACGATGGCCTTCTGGCCCTCGCGCTCCACCCACACCACGGCGGCGATTTCGGTGATGCCATCCGGGCGATCCTCGAACTTCTCGATCTCGACGGTGGTGGCGTAGGGAAGCTCCTCGCCCAGTTGCCGCATCAACTGCTCGCGCACGCGCTCGCCCGCGAGGAAGCGTTCGCTGCGGTCGGTGAAGGTCTCGCTGTCGTAGCTCGGCTCGCCCTCCGGCAGGCGCTCGAGGATGGCGCGCTCGATGTCGGCGAGACCCGACTTGCGGCGCGCGCTGACCAAGAACACTTGCTCCCACTTGCGCTCGCGTGCCAACGATTCCACGAACGGCAGCAGCTGGGACTTGTCCTTCACTTCATCCACCTTGTTCACCACCAGCAGGCGCGGGATCGCGCGCTCGGCGAGCGCCGCGTACACCGCGGCGTCCTCGTCATCCCATTGCCCTGCGGTGATCACCTGCACGGCCACGTCGGCATCGGCGATCGCGCCATGCACGGCCCGGTTGAGGCTGCGGTTGATCGCGCGCTTCGCCTCGCGATGCAATCCCGGGGTGTCGAGATACAGAATCTGCCCGCCAGCGGGATTGGCGATGCCGAGGATGCGCTGGCGCGTGGTGTGCGCCCGCGGGGTGACGATCGACAAGGGCGCATCGATCAACGCGTTCAGCAGCGTGGACTTGCCGACGTTTGGCCGTCCCACGATCGCCACGCTGCCGCAACGGGTGACTGGATTGTTCATGGAGGAAGCGTACCCGTCAGTTCAAACAATGCCGCTTCCGCCGCCACCTGCTCGGCGGCGCGGCGACTGGCGCCATTGCCGGCGAAACGCGCGTCCTGCGGTGGCCCGAGCACGCACACGACCTCGAAATGGCGTGCGTGCTCCTCGCCCGCCTCCGCCACCAGTTCGTATTGCGGAAGCGGCAGGCCGTGGCCTTGCAGCCATTCCTGCAAGCGCGTCTTCGGATCCTTCTGCGGCGTCCCCGCTGCCGCCAGTGGTGCCGCAAAGATCGCATGCAACCAGCTGCGGCAGGCATCGAAACCGCCATCGCGATAGATCGCCGCGACCAGCGCCTCGAAGGCGTCGGCGAGGATCGAATCACGCCGGAACCCGCCGCTCTTGAGTTCTCCCGGACCGAGGTGCAAGGCATCGCCCAGCTGCAACTCGCGCGCACGTTCGGCCAGTGCCGGTTCGCTCACCAACTGCGCCCGCAGACGCGACAACTCGCCTTCATCGGCACGCACGCGCGCATCGAACAGCATTTCCGCAACCACCATGTTGACCAGCGCGTCGCCGAGGAATTCCAGCCGCTCGTTGTTGGGCCGCCCGGCGCTGCGGTGGGTCAGCGCGAGATCGAGCAGGGTCTCGTCGGCAAAGCGGTAACCAAGCTTCACGTCACTGCGGCGCCTGCACCTTGAACGGTACCGACTTGTCGAAATGCACAAGGAAATCGATGTTGTAGAGCCACGGAATCTTCTTGTCGTAGCTCAGCTTGATCACCTTCCCCATTTTCGGATCGTTGACGATCTGCACATTGCCATCGCGGATGTCCTCATCGTCGAAGTACTGCGACAGCTCCTGCGTATCGAGCTTGCGCAACAGCTCGTCGCCGCTCATGTCACCCGATTGCGCCTGGGTTGCCACCGTTTCCAGCGCCTTCGACACGTTGAAGTAATCCATGTACGCCGGCACCAGCTTCATCGCGGTGTAGGCGAAAAATGCCGCAACGATCAGGATGATGATGAACCCGATCATGCTGATGCCCGATTGACGTTTCATGGAATCGTCCCCTCGCTGGTCCAATGGAAGGTTCAACCTCAAACCGGCGCCGCAACCCGCCGCCGCCACGCGCATCTTAGTCCTGCGGGCCGGATCTTAGCAGGGTGTGGAACAACACCCCCGTTGACGCGGGCCGTGCACGACCCGTCGCGGAGCACGCGCCGCAAGCGACTTGTGGATCAGAGTCGAGCCCGCACTGCACCGGGCCCGGCGCGGCGGAGCGCGCACGACAGCGCTGTTTTCCGACAATCCGTCAGTGCAACACCGTGCCGATGCGGTGCCAATCCGCGAGGCTGAACCAGATGAAGAAGGCCTTGCCCGCGAGGTTGCGTTCCGGCACGAAGCCCCAGTAGCGGCTGTCGGCGCTGTCATCGCGGTTGTCGCCCATCGCGAAATAGTAGCCCTTCGGCACCACCCACTCGCAGCCACCGTCGGGCAACAACGTGCCGTTGGGACACGGCGGCTGGCCCTGGTCAACGGGCGATTCGGGGCGCCCAAAGTGCAGCGTCTGGTGCGTAACCGCGCCCAAGTGTTCGCGATAGGTGGTGACAGGCGCAAAAGCGAGGCTTTCCTCCATTCGGATGCTGATCTTGTCGGTGCCGTGGTAGGCGCCGATGAGCTGCTGCGGCACCGGCTTGCCGTTGATCGTGATGTTTTCGGCGTGCACAACCACGGTGTCGCCCGGCAAACCGACGATGCGCTTGATGTAGTCCTCTTTCTGAACCGGCGTCGTGCACGCCGGGTCACCACCACGCACCTCCTTTCCATCGGCCCATTTGCAGGTGTAGCCCGGGTAGCGGAACACTGCGATGTCGCCGCGATGCGGCTCGCCCGTGTCCAGGATCTTGCTGTCGGTGACCGGCAGGCGCAGGCCGTAGGCGAACTTGTTGACCAGCACGAAATCACCGACCAGCAAGGTCGGCATCATCGA
>DASSRT010000218.1:0-2616 GCA_035701705.1 Rhodanobacteraceae bacterium | reverse complement strand
AGCGCGAACGCCAAAGGCGGCGCGTAGCGCGAGCGCCACGGATGGCACGAGTATTACGGGATGACGAGCAAAATCAGAGATCCCCTAGGTCCGCTTGTAGCGCGCGCGCAAGGCAGCTGCAGCGTGGGCGTAAAGCTTGTCCAGCACCGCGACGCTGTCCATGGGATCGACGAGGGTGCCGCGACGCGCGGCCTCTTCGACCAGGCGCGCGCGGCTGGACAAGGGCACCGCACCGAGGTTCGCACTGGAGGACTTCAGCGAATGCGCCAGCTTGCCGACTTCGTCGCTGTCGCCACGCGCGGCGGCTTCGCGCAGTTTCTGCATGCGGGCGTCGCCATCGCGCAGGTAGGCGTCCACCAGCGTCACCAATTCGTCACCCATGATGTCTTCAAGATCCACCAGGGTGGTGGTGTCGAGCGTGTCCGTCGGCGGCGTGGCAACTGCCGCCACCGGGGCAATCGGCGCGGGCGACGCGACCGCCACCGGACTCGCCGCGACTGCCGTCGCTGGCGCCATGGTGACTGCGCCCACCGGGGCACGCTGGATCCAGCGTGCCAGCGTCTCGGCCAGTTGCTTGCGATCGAGCGGCTTGGACAGATAGTCGTCCATGCCCGATTGCAGGCAGCGCTCGCGATCGCCCGCCATCGCGTGCGCCGTCATCGCGATCACCGGCGTGCGCGGCTTGGCTTCCGCGGTTTCGATCTCGCGCAGCCGCCGGGTGGCGCTGTAGCCATCCAGGATTGGCATCTGGCAATCCATCAACACCATCGAATAAACCTGGCCGCGCAACTTTTCCAGCGCGATCTCGCCGTTCTCGGCGATGTCGACGGACAGGCCCAACCGCTCCAACAGCTTTTGCGCAACCTTCTGGTTGACCGGATGGTCTTCGACCAGCAGCACGCTGCCGACAAGCTGGGTGTCCTTGTCGACCGCCGCCGGCAAAACCGGCACGCTCAACACCGGTTGCACGCGTGGCGCGGGCGCGATGCCGAAGGCGCTGCGCACGCCCTGCCGCAAGGCGGAATCGTCGGCACGCGCGGAGGCCAGGATCACGCGCGGATCAGGCGCCTCGTCCAGGCCCAGTGCCAACATGCGCAACGAGTCGAACTGGCGGTCGCGCAGGAGCGCACGCAGCATGCCGGCCACATCGCCGGCGACGCTGCTGGCGTCCACCACCAGCAGGTTGAAATTGAAGCTGTTGCCGAGCGGCGCGGCCTGGCGCAGGCGTGCCAGCGCCGCCCCGGTGTCGGCGACCTGGGTGGTCTCCAGTTCCAGCGTGCCGAGCACCGGCAGGATGCCATGCGCGCGTTGCGAACTGGCCAGCAACAGGGTGCGCGTCCCTGACAGGTGCTTGTGCACGCCGCTGATGTCGCCCGGCGCTTTTTCGAACGGGATCGTGAACCAGAACACCGAGCCGCGACCGGGTTCCGAACGCACCCCGATGCGCCCGCCCATCAAGTCAACCAGCTTTTTGCAGATCGTCAGGCCCAGCCCGGTACCGCCGTAACGGCGCGTGACCGAAGCGTCCGCCTGCGTGAACGGCTGGAACAGGCGCGCGGCGGCATCCGGCGCGAGGCCGATGCCGGTGTCGCGCACCGCAAACAGCAACTCGTGCTGGGTATCGGTTTCGTTGCGGCGGCTGACCCGCACCGACACGCCACCGCGCTGCGTGAACTTGATGGCGTTGCCCATCAGGTTGGTGAGGATCTGGCGCACCCGCATCGGGTCGCCGCGCAGCAACGGGCGCACGTCGGCATCGACGACCGCGCGCATCGCCAGGCCCTTGGCCTCGGCGGGCTTGTCCAGCAGCCGCTTCACGCTGTCAACCAGCTCACGCACGTTGAGGCTGACTGATTCGAGGTCGAGCTTGCCGGCCTCGGCCTTGGAGTAGTCGAGGATGTCGTCGACGATCCGCAGCAGTTCCTTGGCGGACGCGTGCGAGGTGGCCAGGTATTCGCGCTGCACGGGCGTGAGATCGGTGCCGAGCACGATGTCCAGCAGCGGCAGGATGCCGTTCAGCGGCGTGCGGATTTCGTGGCTCATGCTGGCCAGGAATTCGCTCTTGGCCAGCATCGCGGCTTCCGCCGCCTGCTTCGCAGCCAGCAACTCGCGTTGCACGCCGCGCAGCGAGGTCAATTCCGATTGCGCCGACGCCAGCCGCGTGCGCATCGCCACGTCCACCGCATCGGGCACCACTGGCGCACTGGTAGTGCTGCGCACTTCCCTGGCCGGCGCCGAGGTTCGCAGCAGCCACAGCAACACCAGCACCACCAACAGCAATGCCCACACGACCAAACGATGCGGATAGGCGACCCACCACGTGGCCAGCACGCCAGTTGCCACCAGCGCGGCGCTGGCAGCCAGCCGCAATCCCAACGCCACACCCGCGCGCGCCGATGCCATCAAGGCCCTCCTTGCCGGGACATGGGTTCCATCGCGGCCGCGGGCGGCCGGAAATAATTGCCTTGCAGCAGGTCTACTTCGGCTTCGCGCAGGTGTTCGGCGCGGGCCACCGTTTCGACGCGCGGGGCGATCACGCGCAAACCCTGCGCGTGCGCGGCCTGCACCACATCGGCCAACTCCGCATCCGGCAGGTCCGGCTGCAACTTGATGTAA
>DASSRT010000217.1:0-6177 GCA_035701705.1 Rhodanobacteraceae bacterium | reverse complement strand
ACCATCGGGATCGAGCTGGACGTGCCGCTGTTCTCGAGCGGCGCCACCCAGTCGGGTGTACGCGAAGCGATCGCCCGTCGCGACCAGGCCCGCGACGTGCTGGAACAGGATCGCCGCGCCGTGGTCAGCAACACCCGCAACGCCTTCAATGCGATCAAAGCCGGCATCAGCTCGGTACGGGCCCAGAAGGCAGCCGTCGCTTCCGCCAAGTTGGCACTCGACGCGGCGGAGGCGGGATATGAGATTGGGACTCAGACAATCACCCAAGTACTAATTGCACAGAGCACTTATTTTTCCGCGCAAAGCGCTTATTCACAGGCTCGGCATAGCTTGGTTGTTAATCGCATCGCCCTGAAGTTTGCCAGTGGCACGTTGACCGTGAAGGACCTTGAAACCGTCAATTCATTACTGCAGTGAGTGGGCTGCAGTAGGCACATCTGTGTTGTCGCCAAACGTTTGGTGGTTTCAATCGGCGCGTCATGAGGGTGTCGGTCACTCGTGTAGCGAGTAATACGTATTCGCCGGCATAACCACTCCGACATTGACCTCAGCCTGCGCTCAGCGTACAAAGGCCCCCACAGGGCCAAGGCTGCAGGAGACTGAAATGAAAAAATATGCCATCGTAGGCTTAGCGATCGCTATTGCCAGTGTGTGCGGGGTCGCCAGCGCAAGCGCACCAATTGAGCCAATCATGCGCTCGAACGCTCAATCAGTACACACGATGGTTTATTGCTTTCATATCAGTAATGATCTTTTGCTTTGCTGTGGGAATATGAAGTGCTGGACCAGACAAACGCAACCGGTCTCGCAGGCTTCGTACAGCACTATGAAGCGTTCCGACGGTAGTCTGCAGGAGATATTACCGATCAGCACACTTTCGGCGAAAAACCTCGAAGCCGTCAACGCACTGCTTCAGAAGTAGTTTCGTCGCGGTAACGCGCGCGCGCCACGATTCGTTCCAGCATCACCATCGTGCGGCGGACCGCGCCGCGCTCGCGCGCGCCCACCGCGTGTGCGATGGCACCCATCGCGGCGAGTTCGGCCGGGTCGCGCAGCAATTCCAGCACCGCCGCGCCGAGCTCACGGGCCGAAGCAATCCGGCGGGCGCCGCCAGCCTCGATCAAACTACGGGTAATTTCCTCGAAGTTGAAGGTGTACGGTCCCACCAGCACCGGCTTGGACAGCGCTGCCGGCTCCAGCACGTTGTGCCCGCCGATAGGCACCAGCGAACCGCCGACGAAGGCGAGGTCGGCGGCGGCGAAATAGCGCATCATCACGCCCATCGCATCGATCACGAGGCACTGCGTGCCGAGGCTGACGTTGTCCGCGCCGTGGGTGGCCACCGCGAAGCCGAGGCTGCGCGCCGTGTGTTCGACGGCATGGAAGCGTTCCGGGTGGCGCGCGGCAATCAGCAGCAACGCATCCGGCATGCGTGCCAGCACCGAAAGGTGCGCCTCGAAAGCCGCGAGCTCTTCGCCCTCGTGGGTGCTGGCGGCGATCCACACCGGCCGCGCCGGCCCCCAGCGCTCGCGCAAGGAGGCGCCGACTTCGCGCACACCCTTGGCCAGCGGCATGTCGATCTTGATGTTGCCGGAAACCTGCACGCGTTCGGCGTGGGCGCCCAGCGTCAGATAGCGGCGCGCGTCGGCGTGCGACTGCGCGGCGACCAGCACCACGTTGTCCAGCGCCTGGCGCACCAGTGGCCGGATCGGCAGGTAGCCGCGCAACGAACGCGCCGACAGGCGCGCGTTCACCACCGCCAACGGGATCCCGCGCCGCCCGCACTGGTGGAACAGGTTCGGCCAGATTTCGGTTTCCATCACCACCGCCAGCGCCGGCTGCACGCGGTCGAGGAAGCGGCGCACCACATGCGGCAGGTCGTAGGGCAGGTAGACGTGGAAGACGCGCTCGCCGAACAGCTTGCGCACGCGCTCGGAACCGGTCGGCGTCATCGTCGTTACCACGATGCGGCGCGGTGCATAGCGACGCATCAGTGACTCGATCAAGGGCACCGCCGCGTTGACTTCGCCCACCGACACGGCATGCACCCAGATGCTGCCGTGCAGGCCGGGATCGGGGAACACGCCGAAGCGTTCCCGCCAGCGCCTGAAATAGCCGCGATAGTGAATGCCGCGCGCCACCAGCCGCCACATGATGACCGGCGTGGCCAGGTACATCACGACGGTGTAGAGCAAACGCAGCATGACGGCAGAATCGCAGGCCGGGCGCAGCAGTATAACTTTCGGCAAGCGCCAGGCCGCAGCGGGTCATCCATGGCCCGCGCGAACAGGGTGCTCTTCAACACCCTGTCAGGCGATCCAGCCGGCCAGCACGATCAGCGCCACCACCGCCAGCCACACGATCAACACGCGCAGCATCAGGCGCCGCGCATCGGCCAGCTCCGCCACCGGGTCCAGGGTGCTCATGCTGGGGCCGTCACCAGCGCGGATGTCGGCGTCGACACCGGAACGCGCGACCGCACCCAGGAAATCCGGATCGAATTCCCAACCGGAGCGGCCCGGTTGCCCGTGCCAGGCACGCCAGGCGCCGATCACCGCATCGAAGTTGGAAACCAGCGCCATCGCCAGCACCATCAAGTGCGCGGGTATCCAGTCCAGCGCCAGGGCGAAGCGGCGCGCGGCGTGGCGCGTGCGTGGATCGAGCGCGCCTTCTTCCGACGCCGTCACCCACGCGAGTCGATACGCCAATGCCCCCGCCGGCCCGAGCAGGAAAAACCAGAACAACACGCCGAAGCGTCGCCGCAACGCCGCCGCCACGAAGGCCTCGACCAGTTCCGGCGCCGTGAACGCGCGCGGCGCGCCATCCGGCACGCTGCGCAAGTGCGCTGCCGCCGCAACCTGTCGCGCCGGATCGTCTTCCTGCAGCACCGCCTCGCAATCGCTTTCGAGTTCGCGCGGGCCGAAGGTGTAGAACAGCATCAGGATCGCGAACGCGAGCCCGGCCAGGGTGTAGATCCAGCCCTGGATGAAATGCGCGACCAGCGCGCACACCACCACCGGCAACACCAGCGTCAGCGCGACGCGGCCGCCGCCTTCGGCGAAGTCCAGCACGCCGAGCCAGACGCGGTACCAGCCGAACTGGCGCATGCCCTCGACGTTGCCGGGCCACGCCAGCAGCACCAGCAGCACGATCAGCGCAGCGACGAGTTCAAGGGCCATGCATGCTCGCGGAAATTCACGGAACGTGGCTGGATTCTAACGGTGCACCTCATCCGGCGTGTACGAAGGTTGCGAGATCCATGCCGCGTCGATGCAGCCAGTGCTCGATCAAGCGGTACGAGATCGACAACGGCGAGGACAGCTTGAGTGAACCATCACGCAAGCCGGCTTCCATCTCGGCCACGCTGAACCAGCGCGCGTGTTCCAGTTCGCCGTCGGCAAGCGTGATCTCGCGCGCCGCCGCGCGCGCGGTGAAGCCCAGCATCAGCGAAGCCGGAAACGGCCATGGTTGCGAGGAATGGAAATCGCAATCGATGATTTCGATGCCGGTTTCCTCGCGCACCTCGCGCCGCACCGCATCGGCCAGCGACTCGCCCGGCTCGACAAAACCCGCGAGCGTCGAATACTGGCCCGCCGGCCAGGTGGCCTGCCGCCCCAGCAGGCAGGCGTCGTCGTGCTCGACGATCACGATGATGGCGGCGTCGGTGCGCGGGAAATGCAGGCGCTGGCACTGCGGGCAGCGCGCGCGATGGCCGCCGTCGATGAGCTCGAGCAAGGCACCGCAGTACGCACAATGGCGGGTCGCATCCTGCCAATTGGCGAGCCCGCGTGCGTAGGCGGCCAGGCCGGCTTCCGCGCGTTCGAGCACCATCGCCAGGCGCCGCAGGTTCGACCACGTCACCGACGGCAACACCTCGTGGCCCACCGGATCGCGCAGCGCGAACACCGGCACGCCCTCGAGTTGGCCAAGGAAATTCACCGCCGCCTCGGCCGCGACGGCAACACCGGCGAGCCAGCACAGGCGGGTGCCGTCGACCGGCGCGCAGCCATCCCGGTCGAACGCGAGGAAGCGCGCGGCGGATGACGCACGCTGCGCGGCCAGCCACTCCGGGTCGGCGCGATGTTCGCCGCAGCGGTCCAGCGGGGAGGCGGTGAAGCGGTTGCGACGCGTGCGTTCCGCGGAGCTCATGGACAAGGGAGCCTCATCAATAGCTCGCTCGAAGCGGCTGTCGTGAGAAGTCAGGCCAGGGATGGCCGAGGTGATGTTGCGTATTCGCGGGTGACTACTCGCTCACGTCAGTCTCGGAACACGGCGATCATGGACGATCGCAGATTACGCCGTGAACGAGCTGCCGCATCCGCAGGTGGTTTTCGCGTTCGGGTTGTGGACCACGAATTGCGCGCCCGACAGTTGCTCGACATAGTCGACTTCCGCGCCTTCGAGGTACTGCATGCTCAGCGGATCGATGAGCAACTGCACGCCGGCACGTTCCAGCACGTAGTCGTCATCGCCACTGGCGTCTTCGAAACTGAAACCGTACTGGAACCCGGAACAACCGCCGCCCTCGATGAAGACGCGCAGCTTGAGCGCGGGATTGCCTTCCTCGTGGATCAGCTCGCGCACGCGCGCCAGCGCGGCGGCGGTGACGTTGATGTTGGGATCGGGGCCTGCGGGAATGGCATTCATGGACGTGTCCTCGCGTCCATCATGGTGGCGCCGCAGACCGCGATCAAGGCGTGGTCACGCTGATGCCGTGCTCGCCGGCCTGGGCTTCGCTCCACTCCAGCTTGCGGGTCACGTCGCTGCCGTGTTCGGGGTGCAGGGTGATGTTGATGCGGTTCGGCAGCAGGCCCTTGGGCAGCATGAACGAACCGTGCACCTGCTGGAAAAACTTGAACGCATAGGGCACGCCACCCTTGGCACCGCCCCCGGCGAGTTCGGGCCAGGCCACGGTCACCAGTTTGCCGCTGCGCACACCTTCCACCGACAAGGTCAGCGTCCCGCGCGCCGAGTCGGCGTTCTTCGCCGTGTTGATCAGCGTGGCGACGAAATTCCACGCTGCGGTGCCGGGCACCGGCGTCAGGGCGATGCTGTGCACGCCGAGACCCGAACGGTCGCCATCGATTCCGATCAGCTTGGCGTAGAACGTCTGTTGTTGCTTGAGCGTCTGCAGTTCGCTGTCGCGGCTGGCCATGGAGGTGCGCAGCGCCGCCAGCGTCGTGGCATCGGTCTTCTGCTGCTGTTGCAGACTCTGCAGCTGGCTTTGCAGTTCGCCATTGCTCACGGTTAGCGCGCGCGCACGCGCGGCCAGGCCGTGCGGCAAGCCCACGCCGCGTCCCACCGCCACGCCCAACGCGAACACCGCCAGCACCGCCAGGGCGGCCAGTGCTGCAACCATGCGTTTCTGGCGCGGCTGCGGTTGCGCCCGAAAGCGGTCGAGCCAGTAATGAAAGATCGTCGAAGCCATGCGTTGTCCCGAGTTGAACCCGTCGCTTATAACCACGTGCGCCGCGAGGCGCAAGCGACGGGCTTGCCGAAGCTTCGCCGGCTGTGCTTGAATCGGCCCATGATCGACGTGGACGGCTATCGCCTGAATGTGGGCATCGTGCTGCTCAACCCGCAGGGCCAGGTTTTCTGGGCCCGGCGGGTGCAGCGCGACGGCTGGCAGTTTCCGCAGGGCGGCATGAATACCGACGAAACCCCCGACGAGGCGATGTATCGCGAACTCGAGGAAGAAACCGGGCTGCGTGCGACCCAGGTCGAGATCCTGGGTTCGACGCACGGCTGGCTGCGTTACCGCTTGCCGTACCGCTACGTGCGCCGCAGCCAGCGGCCCACCTGCATCGGCCAGAAGCAGGTGTGGTTCCTGCTGCGCTTGCTGGATGCTGAGAGTGCGTTCCGGCTGGACGCACACGCCACGCCGGAATTTGACGTCTGGCGCTGGGTCGACTTCTGGTACCCGGCCGAGCACGTCGTCGACTTCAAGCGCGATGTGTACCGTCGGGCCTTGCGCTATTTCGCGCCGCTGGTGGAAGCTGCGTGTTCGGTGGAGATCGGCTTGACCCCGGCGCCGGGTGGCGGCAGGCCGGCGCCAGCGTGACCGTCCGCGAACCTACTTGACAATCATTCGCATTCGTATTTCAATGGCACCCGCTCGAGGGTCCGCCATGTACGTGTGCATCTGCAAAGCCGTTTCCGACCAGGACATCCGCCGCG
>DASSRT010000216.1:0-8123 GCA_035701705.1 Rhodanobacteraceae bacterium | reverse complement strand
GTGTGCCCGACCGGCGCCAGCTACAAGCGCGCCGAGGACGGGATCGTACTGGTCGACGAAGACAAGTGCATCGGCTGCCAGTTGTGCGCGTGGGCGTGCCCGTACGGCGCGCGCGAAATCGCGCTGCCGCATCCCAAGGTGCCAACGTCCGACGCCGCTCGCAAGGACAGGAAGCGCGGCACCATGCAGAAATGCACGCTGTGCGTCGATCGCATCTACAACGAGACGCTGGACGAACGCGATCGCCAGCCGGCCTGCGTGCTCGCATGTCCGACCCGCGCGCGGATGTTTGGTGACTTGGGTGATCCCGATTCCGAGGTATCGAAAGTAGTGGCGGACCGTGACGGCTTCGCCTTGATGCCGGAGTTCGGCTACCAACCGGTGAACCGCTACCTGCCGCCGCGCCCGCGGCGCGATGGCGGCGACACGGAGGCGCCTGTCGCCAACGCGACGGAACAGCTCGACACCGACAAGCTGCCGCCGCTGCTGCGCTGGCTGGACAAGGCGCTGTCGCGATGAAGCCCGCGCTCTCGGTCATCTTCTTCACGGTCCTGAGCGGCGCGGGCTATGGGCTGTGGTGCCTGCTCGGGATCGCCGTCGCCGCCGACATCTATCCCTTGGGCGACAGCGATGTGCTGGTGCCACTGGCATTCGGCTTCGTGCTGGTGACGATCGGCCTGCTGGCGTCGACCTCGCACCTCGGCCGTCCGGAGCGTGCCTGGCGCGCGCTGACGCAGTGGCGCAGTTCGTGGTTGTCACGCGAGGGCATCGCATCCCTCGTCACCTACCTGCCAGCGCTGGCAATGGCGTGGTGCGCATATCGCGGGCATGACGGCCTGCCGCTGCGCATCGCCGGCGCCGCATTGGCGCTCGGCGCCTTGGCCACGCTGTGGTGCACCGCCAACATCTACCGCTCGCTGAAGACGATCCGCGCGTGGCGCGTGCCGCAAGTGCTGCCGATGTTCTTCGCCTTCGCACTGCTCTCGGGCGGACTGTGGCTGTGGGTCTGGCTGGCGGCACTGGGCATCTTCAGCCTCGGGCTGCAGTTGGTGCTGCTGGCGCTCGCATTGATGGCCGGCGTGATCAAGACCGACTATTGGGGCATCATCGACCGCACGCCGGCGAACACCGCCGGACACGCCACCGGCCTCGAATTCCTTGGCACGGTGCGCGCTTTCGAAGGGCCGGTCAGCGAGGACAGCTACCTCACCCGCGAAATGGCCTTCGTGCTCGCGCGCAAGCATGCCGCGCGCCTGCGCAGGATCGCCATGGGGCTGTTCGCGATCGTGCCGGTGCTGGGCATCGCGGCCAGCGTACTCGGCGGCGCCGGCTGGATCTCGCCGTTGCTCGCGCTGGCCTGTCTCGCCGGTGTCTTCGTCGAACGCTGGCTGTTCTTCGCCGAGGCGCGCCATGCGGTTGCCGCGTTTTTTCCGCAGCGGCAGGCTTGAAACACCCAGCGTCAGCCCCATCTTCGCCCGACGTGAATTCAACGGCAGTTCAGCGCGCCGGGCCCAGCCTTGCGCGCTTTCAGCGCGCCCACCAAGGAATCAACCATGCAAAACGTGAGAATTGCCGCGCTGGCCGCGGCATCCATCCTGTGCCTGCCTGCGCTCACGCTGGCGGCAACCCCCGCGTCGCAATCAGGCTGGAGCGGCAGCGGCGAGTTCGGGCTCGCGCAGGCCAGCGGCAACACCAAGTCGCTGAACGTCGACGCCAAGCTCAACCTGGCCTACGAGAATGACATCTGGAAGGACGCATTCTTCCTCGACGTCAATCGTGCCAAGAGCAACGTCAAGACACCCGTGGTCGTGGATGGCACCACGGTCGGCACCACCAACACTTACGAGACCACCGCCAATCACTTTGATGTCGGCGGATCGGTGGGCTACAAGTTCAATCCGCGCGCCTACGTGGTCGGCGCGGCACGCTACGACCGCGACAACTTCGCGCCCAATCGCTGGCAGGAAGTCGCCTCCATCGGTTTCGGCTACATCCTGTTCAAGGATGCGCGCGCCGAGTTGTCGTTCGAGGCAGGCCCCGGCTACAAGCGCTACCAGCCGCAAACCTACACCCTGGTCGATACCAGCGTCACGCCGCCGCTCGTCACGCAGGTGACGCCAGCCGTCGAGAACGAGGCGATCGGGCGCGCGCTGGTCAACTACAAACTGGCGATCACCGACAGCACCAGCCTGCAGGAAACCTTCCTCGCAGAAGTCGGCAGCCAGAACAAGTACTACCAGAACGACATCGGGCTGGCGGTGGCGATGACCAAGACGCTGGCGTTGAAAGTCGCCTACGAGAACCGTTACAACTCGGCGATCGTGCCCGGTACCAAGCACATGGACTCGTTGTTCACCACCAACCTGGTGTACAGCTTCGGCAAGTCGAAATAGGTTCGGGACTCGGGAAAAGCGAAAAGCCATCCCCCTCAATCCCCCTTCCTGCGGAAGGGGGAAGACGAGCCCGGAACGTCACGCCCCTCGGTCCCGCTTCCTGCGGAAGGGGGAAGTCAAACTCGGAACCCCACGTTCACCCCCTTCGCCCGCGACGGGGATCGCGCCGAAGGCGCGGGGGGATGGCGTTCAACCGCGCGAACGCAACAACGCATCCGCACCGTTTTCCCGCAGCCGTCGCGCCACCTCGCGACCCAAGGCCACGGGCTCGTCGCCTTCGGCCGCGGCGCGCAGCAGCCGGCCGTCACGCGCATCGCCCAGCAATCCCCGCAAGCACAACGTGCCGTCTGCGCGTGTTTCGCACCACGCGCCGAGCGGCATCGTGCAATCGCCACCCAACTCGGCATTGAGCGCGCGCTCGGCGCCGACGCTGCGGCGCGTGGCGGCATCATCGAGTACCGCAACGCTTTCGATCACACGCGCGTCGCCGCTGCGTGTCTCCACCGCGATCGCGGCCTGTCCTGGCGCCGGTAACCAATCGGGCGGCGCGAGACGCGCGCGCACCCGCTCGCCCAGCCCCATGCGTTCGAGACCGGCCACCGCGAGAATGATCGCCGCGTAGTCGCCGCGATCGAGCTTGGCGAGGCGCGTGCCGACGTTGCCGCGCAAGTCGGCAACGTCGAGGTCGCCGCGCTGCGCGCGCAGTTGCGCAGCGCGCCGCAACGAAGACGTGCCCACGCGCGCGCCTTGCGGCAATGCGTCGAGCGAATCGAAGTCGTTGCTGACCCAGGCGTCGGCGCAATCGGCCCGCGCCAGCATCGCGGCCAGGGTGAACCCCGCATCGAGGTGCGCCGGCACGTCCTTCAGCGAGTGCACCGCAAGGTCGGCGTGGCCCTCGGCCAGCGCGACTTCCAGTTCCTTCAGGAACAGTCCCTTGCCACCGATGGCCGCGAGCGAGCGATCCAGCACTTCATCGCCACGCGTCGACAGCGGCAGCAATTCCACCGCGAGGCCGGGATGCGCATCGCGCAATCGTTGGGCCACGTGCTCCGCCTGCCACAAGGCGAGCGGACTTTTGCGGGTGGCGATGCGCAGCGTGGCGGTCATGCGGGAGCGGTTCAGGCCGATCGTAGCGGGTCAGTATCGCATCGAACGGCGCGCCTTGCCGCAGACATGATTCGTTCCGCGGCTGCGATCAGCCCGTTTCAGTCCTGTTTCGGTACCTGAATCGTCCCAGCGCAATCGCGCGACGGTTAAGTTTGCGCCGGCAAGACTTGACGCTCGAACTGCAACGAGGAGTGTGCAACATGAAAAAGCTACCTCTGGCCATCGGTTTGCTGGCGGCGTTGTCCATGACCGGCACTGCCGCATTCGCCGCGCCCCCATCGCAGGGGCAATCCACTGTTGCAGAAAAGGGCGCGCCTGATCTGGATTGCAAATTGAAGTTCTCGCTGACCGGCTGGTCGCTGATCTACAAACACGCCGATGGCGTGGGCACGGTGACCTGTGAAGATGGCCAATCGTTGCCGGTCAAGATCGCCGTCAAGGGCGGCGGACTTACCGCCGGCAAATGGCATGTCGACAGCGGCACCGGCAGTTTCACCGACGTGCACCGGATCAGTGACGTGCTCGGCCGTTACGCGCACGCCAGCGCGCATGCGGGCCTGATCAAGTCAGCCACCGCCGAAGTGCTGACCAAGGGCACCGTGTCGCTGGCGCTGGCCGGCCATGGCGAGGGCATTGATCTCGGCATCGATGTGGGCGCGTTCACGATCAGCCGCCGCTAGGACCGGCCGGTTTGACGGGCGGGCTGCGGTGATGACCACCGCGGCCCGCCGAACTTCAGGCTTCGCCGCCACGCAATTCACGCACCGCCGCCTCCAGTCTGGGCGCGTCGACAGTTGCGCCATCCAGCGCATCGCCGACCACCAATTCGATCCGGGCCCGGAAGCGCCGCGGCAGGCGCGCGCGCCGCAGGCGGGAATCACGCCGGCTCCACATGCTGCACCACAGGCCACGCAACGCCATCGGCAGCACCGGCACCGGACGGCGTTCCAGGATCTTCTCGACGCCGGAGCGGAACGTCGCGATTTCGCCATCCAGCGTGAGCCCGCCTTCGGGGAAGATGCACACCAGTTCGCCTTCGGCGAGCGTCGCGTCGATCGCATCGAAGGCGCGCTCCATCAGCGCGCGATCCTCGCGCGCGCCGGCGATCGGGATGGCCTTGGCGGCCTTGAAGACCCAGCGCAACAACGGTGCGCGGAAGATCTTGTAGTACATCACGAAGCGCACCGGCCGCCGGATGCTGCCCATCAGGATCAGCGCATCCACGAAGCTGACGTGGTTGCACACCAGCACCGCCGGGCCTTCTTCCGGAATCCGCTCGAGCCCTTGCGCGCGGACCCGGTAGAGCGTGCTGATCAGCAACCAGCCAACGAAACGCACCAGGAATTCCGGCACCAGCTGGAAGATGAAGAGTGCCACCGCCGCATTCAGGATCGCGGTCACGAGGAACAGTTGCGGGATTGTCAGTCCCGCGGCGAGCAAGCCATAGGCGAACACCGCCGCCACCACCAGGAACACCGCGTTGATGATGTTGTTGCCGGCGATCACGCGCGACAACTCGCCGCGCGGCGTGCGGCTTTGCACCAGCGCGAACAGCGGCACGATGAAGAAGCCCGCGAACAGTCCGATCAGGATCAGGTCGCAGCCTATCCACGCGCTGCCCGGCTGCTGCAGGAATTGCCACCAGTCGAGCTCGTGGTACGCCGGCTGCGTGTGCCGTGCGAAATACAGCAGCACGCCGAACACCGTCATGCCGAGCGCGCCCAGGGGCACCAGCCCGATTTCGACCTTGTGCCCCGACAGGCGTTCGCACAACAACGAACCGATGCCGACGCCGATCGAGAACAGCGCCAGCACCATGATCTCGACGCTGGCGCCGCCGCCGAGGAACAAGCGCGTGTAGTTCGGCAATTGCGCGGTCACCACGCCGCCGAAAAACCAGAACCACGAAATCCCGAGGATCGAGTTGAACACCGCGCGCTGCCGCGCGGTGAGTTTCAGCACCCGCCAGCTCTCGCTGATGACGTTCCAGTTGAATTTGAGATTCGGCGCCGCCGCGGGTACGCGCGGTATCGCGAGGCTGGCCGCCAACCCCAACAGCGCCACGCCGATCACCAGAGCGCCCGCGGCCATCCAGCCAAAATGCGAGGCCATCGCTGATCCGCCCGCGATCATGCCGACGAGGATCGCGATCGAGGTGCCGGTTTCGACCAGGCCATTGCCGCCGACCAGTTCACCCGGTTTGAGTACCTGCGGCAGGATCGCGTACTTGATCGGCCCGAATACCGTCGAGTGCACGCCCATCAGGAACAACACCACGAACAACAGCAACGGACTGCGCGCGTAAAAGCCCCACGCCGCCACGCACATCGCCGTGATCTCGAACACCTTCACCCAGCGGATCAGGGTGTGTTTCTCGTATTTCTCGGCCAGTTGCCCCGCGCTCGCGGAGAACAGGAAGAACGGCAGGATGAACAACGCCGGCGCGAGATTGGAGTAGAACGCGACCTGATCCGTCGACAGTCCCAGCTGGAAGCCGACCAGCACGATGGTGGCATTGCGAAACGCGTTGTCGTTGAACGCCGCCAGCGACTGCACCGCGAAGAATGGCGCGAAACGGCGCCTGGCCAACAGGCGAAACTGGTTCATGCAGTCCCCTCGTCGTCCCGGCTCGGACGAGGGTTATTGTGCCTGTGATTGGCAGCCCGTAGGAGCGGCGGAAGCCGCGACCAAGAAGAATGCTACGAAGGTTTTTCGCAGGAGCGGCGGAAGCCGCGACCAAGAGGAATGCGACGAAGGTTTTTCGTAGGAGCGGCGGAAGCCGCGACCAATGCGCAATATCCCCCAACACGCATCGCGCCTTCCGGCGCTCCTGCAAAAGCTTGTCCCTTGTCGCGACGCAGGAGCGGCGGAAGCCGCGACCGTTATGCGACACCCTCGCAAAATGCATCGCGCCTTCCGGCGCTCCTACAAAAGCTTGTCCCTTGTCGCGGCGTAGGAGCGGCGGAAGCCGCGACCAATGTGCAATATCCCCCAACACGCATCGCGCCTTCCGGCGCTCCTGCAAAAGCTTGTCCCTTGTCGCGACGCAGGAGCGGGGAAGCCGCGACCACCGCGAGCCTCCCGCTACGCAGACGGCAGGTTGGCACCCACCCCGTGCGGCTACAACGCCCTATGCCCGATGTCACGGCGGAAGAACGCGCCATCGAAATGGATGCGATCGACCGCGGCGTAGGCGCGCTCGCGGGCCTGCGCAAGATCGTCGCCCAACGCGCACACACACAACACGCGGCCGCCACTGGTGACGAGGTCGCCGGCGGAATCGAATCGTGTCCCGGCGTGGAACACCTTCACACCGGCGCCAAAATCCGTATCGAGCCCGGTGATGGCGTCGCCCTGCTTCGGCGCCGCCGGATAACCCGCGGCGGCCATCACCACGCCCAGCGACGGACGTGGATCCCACTCCGCTACCGCATGGTCGAGTGTTCCATCCAAAGCAGCTTCGACCAGCGCGACGAAGTCGGATTGCAGGCGTTGCATGATCGGCTGGGTTTCGGGATCGCCGAAACGCACATTGAATTCGATGACTCTGGGCGCACCCGACTTGTCGATCATCAACCCTGCATAAAGGAACCCGGTGAACGGCGCGCCTTCGGCGGCCATGCCGCGCAGGGTCGGTTCGATGACTTCGCGCTGGATGCGCGCCTCGACCGCGGGCGTCACCACCGGCGCCGGCGAATAGGCGCCCATGCCGCCGGTGTTGGGGCCGGTGTCACCTTCGCCCACGCGCTTGTGGTCCTGGCTGGACGCCATCGCCAGCGCATGCGTGCCATCGGCCATCACGATGTAGCTGGCTTCCTCACCCTCCAGGAATTCCTCGATCACCACCCGCGCGCCGGCAGCACCGAAGGCATGCGCGTCCAGCATGTCGGCGAGCGCATGCTCGGCCTCGGGCAAGGTCATTGCCACCACCACGCCCTTGCCGGCGGCGAGGCCATCCGCCTTGATCACGATCGGCGCGCCGTGCGTGCGCACGTATGCCAGCGCGGGGTCGAGCGCGCTGAACACCGCATAGTGCGCGGTTGGAATTCGGTGGCGCGCGAGGAAATCCTTGGTGAAGGATTTGGAACCTTCGAGTTGCGCCGCGGCCGCCGTCGGTCCGAATATCCGCAAGCCTGCGGCGCGAAACCTGTCGACCACGCCCGCGACCAGCGGCCCTTCCGGACCAACCACGGTCAAGGCAACGCCTTCGTCCCGCGCCAGCTGCAACAAACCATCGAGATCGCTTGCGGCCACCGCGGCGTTGCGCAGACCCGGCTCGCGCGCAGTGCCGGCGTTGCCGGGCGCGACGATCACTTCGGTCACGCGCACTGATTGCGCCAGTTTCCACGCCAGTGCGTGTTCGCGGCCACCGGAGCCGATGACGAGGATTTTCATGGGAATCGGTACCCGGCACCCGGAACCCGGGACCCGTGGCGCGTGGAAACGTTCATGCTCAGGCGTGCCCTGCTTCGAGGCCGCAGACGATTATGACGGAGCTTCACCGCAGCAACCAATCCGCCCATCGAAGCAAGCAAGCGTCCCGATTGCGGATGCGTTGCATCAGTTCGGGTCCCGGGTTCCGGGTTCCCGGTCCCGTCTCAGCATTTCCAGCAACGCCGCGCG
>DASSRT010000215.1:0-2289 GCA_035701705.1 Rhodanobacteraceae bacterium | reverse complement strand
TGCTTCATCGAATCGTGCTTCATCGAGTCATGCTTCATCGAATCGTGCGCCGTCGCCGGTGCGGAAGCGCCCGGTGCCGCGGCGTGCGCGAAGGCAGGGGTGCAGGCGAAGGCGGCGGCGATGGCCGTCAGGAGCAGCGTGCGAACGTTCATGGGTTGAATCCTCGGAGTGTGAATGGGTCGGAGGCAGCACCCGCCTCCTGCTGCCTATTCGCATCGGTGCGGCCGAGGGTTACCTCGCGTGGCGTGACAGCAGGCGGTTGCCCAGCGCGGCGTTGGCGGCGATCACGATGCCCACCGCCAACGCGTGCGCGAGCAGGTCGCTGGCGGCGGACTCGATCGGGTGGAAGATCGCCAGCAGGCAGGCCGCAGCTGCGGCGCTGGCCAGTCCCAGCAGCATCGCCGTGCGTACCGGTCGCAGCGGGCAGGCGCGCCGCAGCAACCAGATCAGCAGGGCGGACAACGGAATCGAGAAGCCGACGATGAAGGTGATGCAGTCGTGTGCCGCGGGTCCACCCGCGACGACGGCGGCCGGATCCAGCCAACCGGCGAGGCAACCCCAGCCACTGGCGCCTGCCCACAGTACGGCACCTGGAATCGGCAGCCATACCCACGCGCGCGAACGTCCGGGCACCGCCAACACACACGCGGCCCATGCGGCGCAGATGGCCGTGACCACTGCGGCGAGGTTGGACAAGGCGACGTCGGGCGCGGTGGCCCAACGCTGCAGCATTGGCCCGGTCCCGTGATGGACCAGCAGCACCGTGGCGGTGATCGCCACCACCGCGAGCCACCCGAGTGCGCGCAGCCACGGCGGCGCCAGACGCCGCACCGGGGCCAACTCGGCACCGAGTGTTTCGATCAAACGCTGCGGGCTGGGATCGGCGGACACGTCAGGGATCTCCGCGCAAACGCGTGCGCAAGGATTTCAGGGCGCGGTGCAGGTTCACCTTCAAGGCGCCCTCATTGCGGCCGGTGTTGGCCGCGGCTTCCGCCAATGACTGCTCGCCGATGCCGAGTGCCTGCACGGCTTCGCGTTGCCGCGGCGGCAGCTCCGCGATCGCCGCGTGCAACTGCTGCGCGCGTTGCTTGCGTTCGCTCTCGGCGCTGGCGTCGTCATGGTCCGCAAATTGTTCGAACGCAACGTCGTCGTGAACTTCGCGATGGTTGCGGCGGCCGTGCCGGCGCAGCGTATCGATGGCGCGCCGGTCGGCGATCGCGGCCAGCCAGGCGTCGTATGAACGCGACGGATCATAGGTGTGGCGAACGCGATGTACGGTCAGCAAGGTTTCCTGCACCACGTCGTCGAGGACGTCCATCGGTGCGCCACGGCGGCGCGCCACGCTGCGGATCAAGGCCACCGAATCGGCCAGCACGCGTTCGTAGGCACGGCGGTCACCCGCCTGTGCGGCCGCCATCCAGGTCCGGCGCTGTAGCTCGGCCTGCTCGCGGTCGCTGGTGGAGTCGGCTGGCACGGGGGCACGGGCACCGGGTCGGGACGATCCATCATAGAGCACGGCTGCGGCAGCTGCGTTCACCAACGCCTCGCGGGTTCGGCACGAAGGGCCTGCGACTTGCTTCGCTCTGGCCATGTCGCCGGTTACTTCGATCGTGCACATGGACGGTGTAACTTGGGCCTGCGGACGAGCGAATACACGACATGCGGGCTGCGCAAACCGGTGCCTGCAACCTCATCGCAATGGTTCCGACGACAACCCGAGGAGGGTGTCATGTCACGCAAGCACGCAACGGATACCGGCCGCCGACAGTTGCTGCAGTGGGGTGCCGTGGGCGCCGCCACGCTGGTCACCGGCGGCCTGTTCGGCAGCCTGGTGCTGGCCGGCAATGGCACCGCGGTTGCTGCCGCGGGATTGATCCAGACCACGCCCGGCACCGTTGCACTGGAGGTGTTTGCCGATGATGGCCGCGACCTTGGCCTGCAGCAACTGCCGAGGGTCGTGCTGAGCGATGCCGAATGGCATCAGCGCTTGTCTCCCGCGGCGTTCGCGGTACTGCGGCGCGGCAACACCGAGCCGGCCTTCAGCGGTGCCCACGAACGGCCCGCTGCGCGCGGCATCTTCCGCTGCGCCGGTTGCGCGACGGCGTTGTATGACGACGCCACCGAATTCGATTCCGGCACCGGCTGGCCGAGCTTCTGGCAGCCGATCTCGGCGCACAACGTGATCGAACTGGAGGACACCAGCTTCGGGATGCTGCGCACCGAGATTCGCTGTGCGCGTTGTGAAGGCCACCTCGGCCACGTGTTCCACGATGGTCCGCCACCGACGGG
>DASSRT010000214.1:0-3581 GCA_035701705.1 Rhodanobacteraceae bacterium | reverse complement strand
CCCGAGTTGGCCGTGCCCGATTCGCCGACTCGCCGGGTCGGTGCGCGGCCAGCGTCGGGCTTTGCGGAAGTGCGCCACGCGATCCCGATGCTGTCGCTCGCCAACGCCTTCACCGATTCCGATCCGCCCGAGGGCGTGGACGCCAATCACGAAGTGCGCGATTTCGTGCGGCGGGTCGAGCAGGGACTCGGCACCACCGAGCCGGTGTTTTCGGTGGAGCCGAAACTGGATGGCCTCGCGATCAGCCTGATCTATCGCGACGGCCAGTTCGTGCAGGGCGCGACGCGCGGCGACGGCACCACGGGTGAGGATGTCAGCGCCAACCTGCGGACCGTCAAGGCCATCCCGCTGAAGTTGCGCGGGCAGGGCTGGCCGGCGCTGCTGGAAGTGCGTGGCGAGGTGTTCATGCCCAAGGCCGGCTTCGATGCCTACAACGCGCGCATGCTGCGCGATGGCGGCAAGCCTCTCGCGAATCCACGCAATGGCGCCGCAGGTTCGCTGCGCCAGCTCGATCCGCATGTGACCGCGGGGCGGCCGCTGGCGTTCTATGCCTACGGCGTGTATCTGCCGGACGATCCCGATGCGGTGATCGCCGATCGCCACAGCGCCGCGATGGAGAGGCTGCGCGAATGGGGATTCCCGATCAGTCCGCAGAATGAATTGGCGCACGGCGGTGACGGTTGCCTCGCGTATTTTCGCAAGATCGGTGCTGCGCGCGATGGCTTGCCGTACGGCATCGACGGCGTGGTGTACAAGGTCGACCGCTACGACCAGCAACGCGCGCTCGGCTTCGTTTCGCGCGCGCCGCGCTGGGCGATTGCGCACAAGTTCCCGGCCGAAGAACAGTCGACGATCGTCGAAGCCATCGACATCCAGATCGGTCGCACTGGTGCCGCCACGCCGGTCGCGCGCCTGAAGCCCGTGCAGGTCGCCGGTGTCACCGTCACCAACGCCACCTTGCACAACGCCGACCAGGTGGCGCGCCTCGACGTGCGCATCGGCGACAGCGTGATCGTGCGCCGCGCGGGCGACGTGATTCCGGAAGTGGTGCGGGTGATTACCGAGCGCCGCCCCCCGCATACGCAGCCGTGGAAGATGCCGGCGCATTGTCCGATCTGTGGCTCCGCGATCGAACGCGAGGAAGGCGAAGCTGCCGCGCGTTGCACCGGTGGGCTGGTGTGCGCCGCGCAGCGCCGCGAGGTGATCCGGCACTTTGCATCGCGCCGGGCCATGGACATCGACGGCCTTGGCGAGCGTTACATCGAGGACCTGATCGAGTTCGGCTACGTGCACTCCATCGCCGACCTCTATCGCTTGACGCTGGATGATTTTCTGGCCATGAAGCGCCGCGCCGAGGAGCGGGACGGGATCGTTCCGGAAACCGTGAGGGCCGGCAGGATCGCCACCAAGTGGGCCGACAACCTGATCGCGGCGATCGCAGCGAGCAAGGCGACCGCGCTTGAACGTTTCCTGTTCGCGCTCGGCATTCCGGATGTCGGCGAGGCGACGGCGAAAACGCTTGCGCGCCATTTCGGTTCGCTGGATGCGCTGCAGCAGGCGGGTGAAGGTGCATTGACCGAAGTACCCGACGTCGGCCCGATCATGGCGGCGCACATCACCGCATTCTTCGCCGAGCCGCGCAATCGCGAGGCCATCGACGCCTTGCGCAAGGCCGGCGTGCATTGGCCGGAATCCGCGCCGCAGCGCGACGTCGCCGGGCCGCTCGCCGGCCAGACCGTGGTGTTGACCGGCAGCCTGTCCTCGCTCACCCGTGACGAAGCGAAGGACAAGCTGGAAGCACTGGGCGCCAAGGTCGCGGGCTCGGTATCGAAGAAGACTGCCTTCGTCGTCGCCGGCGAAGCCGCAGGCTCCAAACTCGACAAGGCGCAGGCACTTGGGGTGGAGGTCTGGGACGAGGCACGACTGCTCGAATTTTTCGACAAGCAGGGTGCCTCGAAATGATCGGGGTGGTGACGCATATCGCACGCAAATCCCTCTCCCCGAAGCTTGGCTCGGGGGAGAGGGCAGGGTGAGGGGGCATGGCTGACTTCGCCAAGGCACTGCGTCAAGGCCAGACCGACGCCGAGCGGATGCTGTGGCAGTGCCTGCGCAATGCGCAGCTTGGCGTCAAGTTTCGACGGCAACACCGCGTTGCCGGCTACATTCTGGATTTTGCATGTCTCGAACGCAGGCTGGCGGTCGAACTTGACGGAGGCCAGCACTTCCAACAAGCGGGGTACGACGCGCAACGCACCGCTGCGCTCGAAGGCTTCGGTTTGCGCGTACTGAGGTTCTGGAACAACGATGTGCTGTTGCGGACCGACAATGTGCTCGAAGCCATCGCCGTCGCATTGAACGAGGAAATTCCCCCTCACCCCAACCCTCTCCCCCGACTGCATCGGGGGAGAGGGAGCAGAGCGCTGCCTGCCGAGCGAGCGGGTTGCAACGCTTCCCCGGTGCAATGTGAGCAGACTGTTCGCCACGGAACAGGCAGGTGCAGGTCACGCGTTGAAGCTCAAGCTCCCTCTCCCCCGACGGCATCTTCGTCGGGGGAGAAGACCGGGGTGAGGGGGCAGCCATCGCGGCGTCATGAAGCGCTGCGATTGCGTGCGAAGCTCAACGCCGCGATCCGCGAGTTCTTCGCGAGTCGCGGCGTGATGGAAGTCGAGACGCCGATCCTGTCGGCGGCCGGCAATACCGAGCCGAACATCGAAAGTTTCAGCACCGGCTTCAGCGGCCCGATTGCCGCGGGCTCGCGCACGCGGTACCTGCGCACATCGCCCGAATTTCCCTTGAAGCGGCTGCTGGCAGCGGGCGTGGGCGACTGTTACGAATTGGGCCGCGTGTTCCGCAACGGCGAGGCAGGTGCCTCGCACAATCCGGAATTCACGATGCTCGAGTGGTACCGCGTCGGCCACGACCACCGGCGCCTCGCGCTTGAATGCGCGCAGCTGGTGCGCGCCGCGCTGGCATTGACCGGCCGCGACGCGGTGGTCAACGCCACCAGCTATCGCGACTGGTTCCAGTCCGGCCTCGGCATCGACCCGTTTGCTGCCGATGAAGCATCATTGCGGCAGCCCTTGCACGAATTTTCCGTCAATCCCGATGGCCTCACCCGTGACGACTGGCTGGATCTGCTGGTGACGCACCGATTGCAGCCGGCGTTGCCGCAAGACGGCATCACGATCGTGTACGACTTCCCGGCGACGCAGTGTTCGTTGGCGCGCATCCGGCATTCAGACCCGCCGGTGGCCGAACGCTTCGAGTTGTACCTCGGCCAGAATGAGCTCGCCAACGGCTACCACGAGTTGAATGACGCAACGGAGCAGCGCGCACGCTTCGAACACGACAACCTGCGCCGCCGCGAACGCGGCCAGCTGGAGCTGCCGATTGACGGGAACCTGCTGGCGGTGCTGGACGCACTGCCCGATTGCGCCGGCGTCGCATTGGGCGTCGATCGCTTGTTGATGCAGATGCTCGGCGTGGACGACATCCGCGCCGTGTTGGCATTTCCGTTTGCCGAGGCATGATGGCACGACGCACGCACGGCGCGTCGCACCATCACGCACTCACGCGATTGC
>DASSRT010000213.1:0-4261 GCA_035701705.1 Rhodanobacteraceae bacterium | reverse complement strand
CATCGCTCGCGTTCGCGCTGTTGTTCGTCGTCGTGTGGTGGGTGATCGTGTACGTGATGGATCGCCGCCACTGGTACCTCAGATATGACGCGTGGCCGGTGGCGCCACGCGAGCGATGGAGGAGCAGGCTGATGCACAAGTGCACGGGGTGGCTGGTGGTTGCGATACTGGCAGTGGGCGTCGGCGTGGCCTGTGTTGCGCCCGCCGCAACCGTGATTTCCGATCCGGCGCCAGCGCTGCAGCCGCCACTGATTCCGCTGCCTGCGCACATCACGCCGCAGTCGGGCAGCTTCACCGTGACTGCGCAGACGCCGGTGCTGGCCAATTCCGACGATGCCGCCACGCGCTTCACCGTCGAGCATTTCATTGCGACGCTCGCGCGCACCAGTGCGTTGCACCTGCGCAGCGCGGTTGCCGTCAACACACCGGCACGGGGCGCGATCGAGTTCGTGCTCGATCCCGGTGCGCCGGTTGCACAGCGCGAAGGCTACGCCATCGACGTGTCGGCGGATGGCATCCGCATCGTCGCGCGCAACCCGGC
Source organism: Rhodanobacteraceae bacterium (assembly GCA_035701705.1). Taxonomy (GTDB): domain Bacteria; phylum Pseudomonadota; class Gammaproteobacteria; order Xanthomonadales; family Rhodanobacteraceae; genus 66-474. The sequence goes on along the minus strand of DASSRT010000213.1, from coordinate 3,720 downwards.
CGGCCTTTACTACGGCAGCGTCACCTTGTGGCAACTGCTGACGCCGGGCGGCGCGTCGTCGGCTGTGGTGAAGGTGCCTGCACTCCACATCGAGGACTGGCCGCGTTTCCAATGGCGCGGGTTGATGCTGGATTCCGCACGGCATTTCCAGAGCGTCGCGGAAATTGAAAAGTTGCTCGACTGGATGTCGCTCGACAAGTTGAACGTGCTGCACTGGCACCTCACGGACGACCAGGGCTGGCGGCTCGAAGTGCCGAAGTATCCGCTGCTGACGAAGATCGGCGGGTGCCGCAAGGCGGTCGGTCCCGACGCGGCGCTCACCGGTGGTCCGGACAAACCGTATTGCGGCTTCTATACCGAGGCCGACGTGCGTGCGGTGGTGGCCTACGCGGCGCAGCGCCACATCACCGTGGTGCCCGAGATCGACATGCCGGGCCACATGCAGGCCGCGATCGCGGCGTATCCGTGGCTCGGCGTCACCGGCAAACGGCCGCCGGTCGGTACCGATTGGGGCATCAACACCTGGCTGCTCGCGCCCGATGCGCGCACGCTCAAGTTCGTCGATGCGGTGATGGACGAGGTGATGCGCTTGTTCCCATCGAAGTACATCCACATCGGTGGCGACGAAGCGGCCAAGGACCAATGGAATGCATCGCCCAGGGTGCGCGCCCACATGCGCGCGCTCGGTCTCAAGGACATGGACGCGCTGCAGGGCTGGTTCACCACGCAAGTCGCGAATTATCTGATGAAGCACGGCCGCACCGCGGTCGGCTGGGACGAGATCCTGCACGGCAAGGTGCCGGCATCGTCGGTGGTGATGAGCTGGCACGAACCAGCGGGTGCGTTGCAGGCCTTGGCGCAAGGGCATGACGTGGTGATGTCGTCCTCACCCACGCTGTATCTCGACCACTACCAGTCGAACCTGCACGATGAGCCGCCGGGTCGGCCGGCCGTGGAGTCGTTGAAGGATATCTACGCATACGACCCGGTGCCGCACGGTGCGACGCCGGCGCAAGCCGCGCACGTCCTCGGCGTGCAGGCGAATCTCTGGGCCGAATACATGCCGACCTTCGCGCGCGTCCAGCATGCGGTGTTTCCGCGCATCGCGGCGCTGGCCGAAGTGGCGTGGTCGCCGGCCGCGACGCACGGTTGGGACGGCTTCCTTGCGCGCATGCCGGCGGAGCTGCAGCGCTCGCGTGCACTCGGCATCGCCTACGCGGACAGTGCCTTCGCGCCGGCGTTCGCCTTGCAGGCAGGCAAGCACGGCGACATCGACGTCACGCTGTCCAACCAGACGCACTTCGGCGACATCCGTTACACGACGGACGGCACCACGCCGACCCCATCATCGCAGCGCTACACGCAGTCGTTGGTGCTGCCCGCGCACACGGCTACCACGCTGCGCGCCGCGACGTTTGCGACGGATGGATTCGAATTGGCGGCGCCGCGCTCGCAAGTGGTCGACGCCGCCGCCTTGCTCGCCCGCAACAGCGATCAGCTCGACAGTTGCACCAATCAGGTGGTGCTGCGATTGGAGGACGATCGGCCACTGGTGGGCAAGCGGCCGGTGTACAGGGTCGACATCGAAAACCCCTGCTGGCTCTGGAAGGGGGCGCCGCTGGATGGCGTGCGCCAGATCGCGTTGACGGTGGGCAACCTGCCTTACAACTTCGCGCTTTGGACAGACGATGCGAAGGTCGTCACTCGACCGAAGCGGTCGCCGGCCGGCGAGTTCGAGGTGCACGAGGATTCCTGCACCGGCCCGCTGCTGGCAACGCTGCCGCTGGCGCCTGCGGCGAAGACGAAGTTGCAGACAACGCTGACCGCAACGATCCCGGAACAGCACGGCGCACACGACCTGTGCGTGTTCGTGACTGGCGATCCGCATGATGGCTTGTGGGCGCTTGGGAAAGTCGCACTGCGCACCCGTTGAGGTTGCGCGGTTGTTCGCGGCGGGCGGGTTGGCACCCGCCCTGCGACCCATCCGTAGGAGCGGCGGAAGCCGCGACCACCATGACCATCACGCCGCGTTCATTCCGCGGCGGGTTGGCACCCGCCCTGCGACCCATCCGTAGGAGCGGCGGAAGCCGCGACCACCACGATCATCCCGCGGTGTTCATTCCGCGGCGGGTTGGCACCACCGCAAAACCTGCGTTTCAGCCATTCAACAACCCGACACTGCGTCCCACCTTCGCAAACGCCGCGATCGCGCGGTCGAGATGCTCGCGCGTGTGCGCCGCGCACATCTGGGTGCGGATGCGGGCCTTGCCCTGCGCCACCACCGGGAAGAAGAAGCCGATCGCGTAGATGCCTTCCTCAAGCAAACCCGCCGCCATCGCCTGCGCGAGTTTGGCGTCGTGCGTCATCACCGGCACGATCGGATGGTTGCCCGGCTTGATCTCGAACCCGGCCTTGGTCATCGCTTCGCGGAAATACGTGGTGTTGGCGTGGAGTCTCTCGCGCAGCTCGCCGGCTTCGCCAAGCATCTTGAAGACTTCGATGCCCGCCGCGACGACGTGCGGTGGCAGCGAGTTCGAGAACAGGTACGGCCGCGAGCGTTGCCGCAACATGTCGATGATTTCGCGGCGGCCGGTGGTGAAGCCGCCAACCGCGCCACCCAGTGCCTTGCCCAGCGTGCCGGTGAAGATGTCGATCTTGTCCATCACGCCGTTGACTTCGGCCGAGCCGCGCCCGGTCGCGCCGAGGAAGCCGGTGGCGTGGCATTCGTCGATGTGCACCAGCGCGTTGTACTTCCTTGCGAGCGCGGTGATCTGGTCGAGCGGCGCGACCACACCGTCCATCGAGAACACGCCGTCGGTGGAAATCAGCTTGGTGCGCGCGCCGGCCGCGTCGGCGGCCTGCAACTGCTGTTCCAGATCGGCCATGTCCGCGTTGGCGTAGCGGTAGCGCTTGGCCTTGCACAAGCGCACGCCGTCGATGATCGAGGCGTGGTTGAGCGCGTCGGAAATGATCGCGTCGTCCTCGCCCAGCAGCGGCTCGAACAGGCCGCCATTGGCGTCGAAGCAGGCGGCGTAGAGGATCGCGTCATCGGTGCCGAAGAACCGCGAGATGTCGTGCTCCAGCTGCTTGTGCAAATCCTGGGTGCCACAAATGAAGCGCACCGACGCCATGCCGAAGCCGTGCGTGTCCAGGGCCTTCTTCGCGGCCTCGATCAGGCGCGGGTGGTCGGCGAGGCCGAGATAGTTGTTTGCACAGAAATTCAATACCTTGCGTCCATCTTGCAAGGTAATTTCGGCCGATTGCGGCGAGCTGATGATGCGCTCGTCCTTGTACAGGCCGGAGTCGCGGATGGCGGCGAGTTCGGCGGTGTAACGGTCTTGTGCTGCGTAGGTCATGGTGGTATCCCGAACGACGAACAGGTGAGTTCGTCATCCCGGTGCAAGCCGGGACCCGGTGACTTCGATGCACGCGACCGCGTGCGAGAGACACTGGGTTCCGGGTCCCGCCCGCGCACGGCGCGTGCGACCCCGGAATGACGACATTCTTTATGCTTTTCCCGAGTCCCGAGTCCCGAGTCCCGATCAGGTCCAGCTGCACACCACCTTGCCGCAATTGCCGGACGCCATCAGGTCGAAGCCCTGCTGGAAGTCGTCGATGGCCAGCTGGTGGGTGAGTGCCTTCTGCAACGGGAAACCGGTCAGCAGCATCTGGGTCATCTTGTACCAGGTCTCGTACATGCGCCGGCCGTAGATGCCGTGC
>DASSRT010000212.1:0-2907 GCA_035701705.1 Rhodanobacteraceae bacterium | reverse complement strand
CGGCGATATCGGCACGCTTCATGTCGCAACGTGGCCTTTGCGCCTGGCGCGACCGCGGGCGATCGCGGCGAGCACCTCGGCGTGGCTGATGGACTGCGTGGGCAGCGGCGAGGCGGGTTGTGGCGTTTCGCGTCGGCGTGCTGCGCGCTCGGCACGCTCGCGCGCGAGGCGCGCATTGCGGGCAAGAAAGTGCGCGCGCGCGGCGTCGGGCTGCGCCTGCCGGGGCGTCGCCGGCACCGGCAGCATCGCGATGCAATCGACCGGACAGGGCGGCACGCACAATTCGCAACCGGTGCACAGGTCGGCGATCACCGTATGCATCAGCTTGCTGGCGCCGACGATGGCGTCGACCGGACAGGCCTGGATGCATTTGGTGCAGCCGATGCAGGCAGCCTCGTCGATCACGGCCACCCGCGGCGGCAGTGGCTCGCCGCATTCGGGATCAAGCGGCACGACGGCTTGCCCGGTGGCTTGCGCCAGCGCGCGCACACCGTCGATGCCGCCGGGCGGACAACGGTTGATCGCCGCCTCGCCGCGGGCGATGGCCTCGGCATAGGGACGGCACGCAGGGTAGCCGCAGCGCGTGCACTGGGTCTGCGGCAACAGCGCGTCGATGCGGTCGACCAGGTTTTCGGTTGGGCCTGCCTGCATCGTGCCATTGTAGTCGGCGGCCGGCTGCGCGCTGGGCCCGCGCGGCGCTATGCTCGCTGGGTCGCAACCGCGCGGCACACTGGAATCGCCCATGACCGGCTTTGCCGAATTGCGCGCGCTGGACCGCAGCCAGCGGCACACCGTCGCCGCCACCTTCCTCGGCTGGACCCTGGATGCGTTCGACTATTTCCTGCTGGTGATGGTGATGCCGGCGGTGGCGAAAAGCTTCGGCGTTCCGGTGAAGGATGTTGCCTTCGCGTTGCTGCTGACGCTGGCCTTCCGGCCGCTCGGCGCGCTCATTTTCGGGCGGCTCGCGGACCGTTTCGGCCGGCGCCGGATCCTGATGATCGACGTCACCCTGTACTCGGTGTTGGGCCTCGCTTGCGCCTTCGCGCCCTCACTTGCGGTGTTGCTGGTGTTGCGCGCGCTGTTCGGCATCGCCATGGGCGGCGAGTGGGGCACCGGCGCGTCGCTGGCGATGGAATCGATCCCGGCCAGATCGCGCGGCATCGTCTCCGGCATCCTGCAATCGGGTTATCCGTGCGGCTACCTGCTGTGCGCGGTGGCCTACGGGCTGTTGTTCAACTCCATCGGCTGGCGCGGCATGTTCGTGCTCGGCGTGTTGCCCGCGCTGCTGGTGCTGTACCTGCGCCGCAGCGTGCCGGAATCGCCGGTGTTCGTGCAGCGCGCGCAGGCGGGCGTGCGGCGCGGCTGGTTCGAAGCCATGCGCGGCCACTGGAAACTGCTCGCCTACATGATCGTGACGATGGCAGTGTTCAACGCCTTCAGCCATGGCTCGCAGGACATCTATCCGACCTTCCTGCAGGTGCAGCGCCATTTCGACACCCACATGAAGAGCTTGTTGACGATCATCCTGAATCTCGGTGCGCTGGTTGGCGGGCTCACCTTCGGCGCCTGGTCCGAGCGCATCGGCCGGCGCCGCGCGATGGTGGTTGCCTGCGTGCTGGCGCTGCCGGCGATTCCTTTGTGGAGTTACGGCGGCTCGGCGCTGTTGCTCGCGATCGGCGCGTTCTGGCTGCAGATAGCGGTGCAGGGCGCGTGGGGCGTGGTGCCGGGTTACCTCAACGAGCTGTCGCCGGACGACGTGCGCGGTACCCTGCCGGGCTTCGCCTACCAGCTTGGCAACCTGCTGGTGGCATGGGCGGCGTACGCCATGACCGCGATCGCGGAAGCCCGCGGCGGCGACTACGCCAGCGTGCAGGCGGTGTGGATCGCGGTGGTCGCGGTGTTGCTGGCGCTGCTGACCTGGTTCGGACCGGAGTCGCGCGGCGCGCGCTTCGGTGTGACGGATGCCAGCGGCGCCGCTAACATGCCCGGTTCGCAAGTCTCGACGTGACCCCAACCATGCGTTCCGAAAACAATTCCGTGGTGAGTTTCCATTACAGCGTGCGCGACGCCGCCGATGCCGCGGCCGAGCCGTTCGACGATTCCCGCAAGCGCGGCGAGCCGATGCTGGCGCTGCTCGGCCACGGGCAACTGGTGCCGGGCGTCGAGAAGGCACTGGCCGGACGCGAGGCCGGCGAGCGCTTTGAAATCGACATCGCCCCGGAAGATGCCTACGGCGTCCGCCAGGAAGGCCTGCTGCAGCGCGTGCCGAAGAAGTATTTCCAGAACGCGCAGAAGTTGCAGCCCGGCATGACCACGGTGCTGCAGACCAAGGACGGCGGCCAGCGCATGGTCACCATCCACAAGGTCGGAATGACCTCGATCGACGTCGACCACAACCACCCGCTGGCGGGCAAGACCCTGCACTTCGACATCGAGATCGTCGACGTACGTGCTGCCGCGCCGGAAGAACTGCAGCACGGACATGCGCATCCCGGTGACGGACACGTGCACGGGTAGTTCCGCATTTCGGCGAGTCCCGGTTTTCTTCCCCCTTCCGCAGGAAGGGGGACTGAGGGGGATGGCTCTCGCATTGCGTGGTGGCATCCCCCCGCGTTACGCGCGACCCCCTTCGTTCCGAAGGGGGTGAGCCTTCTCCCTTCCGCGGGAAGGGGGAACGAGGGTCGATGGCTCGTCTTCCCCCTTCCGCAGGAAGGGGGATCGAGGGGGATGGCCTTGGCTTTCCTGTGCGCGTGATGGCATCCCCCCGCGCTACGCGCGACCCCCTTCGTGCCGAAGGGGGTGAACTTTCTCCCTTCCGCAGGAAAGGGGATCGAGGGCCGATGGCTCGTCTTCCCCCTTCCGCAGGAAGGGGGACTGAGGGGGATGGCTTTCGCATTGCGTAGCGAC
>DASSRT010000211.1:0-10352 GCA_035701705.1 Rhodanobacteraceae bacterium | reverse complement strand
CGGGCCCAGCTCGGCGCGGTCCGGATCGAGGTACCACAGCCCGCCCACGCGCACGAGGCGTTGATGTTCCGGCAGCTTCGGCAACAGACGTTGGCGACCGTCGCGTTCAAGTTGCCAATCCCATTCCAGCGGCCGTGACTTGCCGAGCGTCAACCGCAAGCCGGCCACACCACCGAGCAGGCTCGGCGCCTGTTCCAGCACTTCGCGCAACAGCGCGTCGCCGAACCTGCCGGTCAGTTGCGCATAACTGCGACCCTTGCGCTGCGTTTGCGGCAGACCAAGCATGGCCGCGGCCAGCTTGGTATCCGCCTCGCCCAGGCCCGCATGCGGCAACTGCCGCGCATCGAGCGGCACCGCGCGACCCAGGCGGTCCTTGGCGACGGCCTCCAACAACACCGGCGCCACTTCGAGGCGCGCCAGCGGCGGCTCGTCCTGCAGCAGCTCCAGGAAAAATCCAAGCGTAGGCCGGATCGCGGAATGGCTTCCATCGTCCTCCGCAGCTGCCAGCAGGCGCACCCATTCCGCAGGCAATGGCGCAGTTGCAGCCTTGCCTTTGGGCGGGTTGACGTTCAATTCGTCCGGTTGACTGCGATGCTGCATGCGCGCCAAATCCTGCGCCTTAAAGGCTCAAGCATAGCGCATGTCGTGCGCGCGTCCCGGATCGCTCGGCCAGCTGCCGCGGATCAAGCAAACAGGTTTTCCGGATACTCGGGCTTGCGTTCACGTGCCAGCAACGAGCGCAGGGCATCGGTGGGGGTCATCTCGCCGCGCAACACTGATTGCACGTGTTGCGAGATCGGCAGGTCCAGATCATGGCGCTGCGCGAGCCGCATCACTTCATCGGCGGTCACCGCGCCTTCGACGACCTGACCGATGTCGGCCAATGCCTGTTGCAGGGGCTCGCCCTGACCGAGCGCGAAGCCGAATCGGTAATTGCGCGACAACTTGCCCGTACACGTGAGCACCAGGTCGCCGAGACCAGCAAGGCCCATCAGGGTCTGCGGCTGGGCACCCAGTGCGGCGCCCAATCGCAGCATCTCGTTCATGCCGCGGGTGATCAGACCGGCGCGCGCGTTGAGGCCCAGCTGCATGCCATCGGCGACGCCGGTGGCGACCGCCAGCACGTTCTTCATCGCGCCGCCGAGTTCGGCACCGAGCATGTCGTTGCCGGTGTAGGCGCGAAAGGCGTGGCTGTGCAGCAGTTCGGCCATCCGGTGCGCAAAGGCATCGTCTGCCGAATGCACGGTGACCGCGGTCGGCATGCCGGCCGCCACCTCGCGCGCGAACGAAGGACCGGTCACCACCGCGGCGGGCGTACCGGGCAGGCGCTCGGCCACCAGTTCATGCAGGAAGCGCCCGGTGCCGGGTTCGAAGCCCTTGGTCGCCCACGCAAAGCCGGCACCCGCCGGCAGCAACGGCGCGGCCGCATCCAGCATGCTCCGGAAGGCGTGGCTCGGGACCGCGACCAGCGCTGCATCGACGCCTGCCAGCGCGCCCGCAAGATCGGGTACGCAGACGAGCTCCGCCGGCAAGGCCAGGTCCGGCAGGTAATGCTGGTTGTGATGGCTGGCCGCAATCCCGGCCAGCGCAGCGGCATCGCGGCCCCACAAGCGGGTCGCGACACCATTGCCGCACAACAGCGCGGCCAGCGCGGTACCCCACGAGCCGGCGCCGAGTACGGCAACCGTCGCGCGAGTCATCTTCTTACGCGTTCAGCGCCGGTGCCGGCTGGCCCGCCTGCTGGCGCTGCTGCTCGGCGTACAGCGCGTCGAAGTTGATCGGCTGCAGCAGCAGCGGCGGGAAACCGCCGTTCAGGACCAGATCGGAGATCATCTGGCGCGCATACGGGAACAGTACGTTCGGGCAATAGGTCGCCAGCACCACCGCGAGGTTGTCCTGGTCGAAGCCCTGGAACGAGAACACGCCGGCCTGATGAACTTCGGCGAGGTAGGCGGTGCGCTCGTTCAGGGTGCAGGTGGCGGTCAGGGTGAGCACCACTTCGTAATTGTCGCCCTCGATCGGGGTCGCCTTGTGGCTGAGGTTCAGCTGCACCTGCGGCTGGCCCTCTTCCTGGAACACCTTGGGGGCATTCGGGACCTCGAAGGAGACGTCGCGCGAATAGATCTTCTGCAGCGCCATCTGCATCTGGGGGGCGGCTTGGCCGTTGCTTGGGGCCGGGGTGACTTCTGCCATGTTCGTAAAGCTCCGCTTGGGAATGGGTCAAAGACCGGGATTGTCCCACACCTGCAGCATGGATGCACGCGTGATGATTGCCTGTGGAGCCACTGCCTGCTACATTACACGGCTGTCTTACGACCAACCCGGGGCTACCGGGCGTCCCGCGGCGCGACGCGGGGCCGAAGCGGTCATCCGGCAATCGCGCAGGCATATCAATGCGCCGGGCCGAACTTCCGCGGGCTACGCGGATCATCACGAGGAGAATCGCCATGGCACGCGTCTGCCAGGTTACCGGTAAGCGTACGACGACGGGCAACAATGTCTCGCACGCCAACAACAAGACCCGCCGCCGCTGGCTGCCCAACCTGCATGAACGCCGGTTCTGGGTCGCAAGCGAAAACCGCTGGGTAAAACTGCGCGTGTCAGGCAAGGCCCTGCGCACCATCGACAAGAACGGCATCGACGCCGTGCTCGCTGACCTGCGTGCACGCGGCGAGAAGGTGTAAGGAGAGCGATCATGGCAAGCAAACGCGACAAAATCCGCCTGACTTCCTCGGCCGGCACCGGCCACTTCTACACCACCGACAAGAACAAGAAGAACACCCCGGACAAGATGCAGGTGAAGAAGTACGACCCGGTCGTCCGCAAGCATGTGATCTACAAGGAAGGCAAGATCAAGTGACGCATCGGCGCGCGCACGCAGTGCGCGCCTTTGCCGATGCGTCATCCCGGCGAAGGCCGGGATCCAGTGCCTTTGTCAGAACGTCATCCCGGCGAAAGCGGGACTGCGCAGGCAGGACGCCGGAGCGAACGTCGGCGTAACCGACGGCCCGCAGGGCGAGCGCCAAGGATGGCGCGAGTAAATCCAGTTTCAATACTCCGAACCCGCCGAACGGCGGGTTCGTCTTTTCAGGGTGGGTGACAACCCGCCATGCCGCACCAACCGGCGGGATGCGCTCCGCTACTCCCGCCCTGCCGGCTTGTGTTTGACACACTTGCCACCCCGATGGCCGCATCCGATCATCCGCGCATGACACCCGCACTGTTCCCGTCACTGCTCGGCGATGAATGGCAGGCGCTCGACGAATCCGTGCGCCGCATGCACGGCGCCACGCCGCACGTGCGAGCCCGCGGCGAAGCCGATGTCGGTGGCGCTGCCAACGCGGCTGCGCGCTGCCTGCGTCGCGTGATCGGATTGCCGCCACCGGGTACACGCCGTCCGCTCGCATTTGCGATTGACCGCACGGGCCGCCGCGAAACCTGGCAGCGCGATTTCGCGGGCAGGCCCTTGCGCTCGGTGCTCGATCCCGCCCGCGGCCGCTTGCGCGAACGGATGGGGCCCATGACCTTCCTGTTCGACCTGCGCCGCGACGGCAACGCCATCGACTGGCAGCTTCGGCGAACGCGCCTGCTCGGCATTCCGCTGCCGCGCTGGATGAGTGGCGCCGTGTTGTCGCGCAGCGGTGCCCGCGACGGGCGCTATGTGTTCGAAGTCGACGTGCGGATGCCGCTGGTCGGCACACTGGTTTCCTATCGCGGCTGGCTGGAACTCGTCGATGCCTGAAGACGCGCCCGTGATCGTGTTCGACGGGGTCTGCGTGTTGTGCAGCCGCTGGGTCGATTTCATCCTGCGCCATGACACCGGTGGACGCTTTCAACTGGCCGCCATGCAGGGCGCGCACGGGCGTGCCTTGCTCGCCCGCCACGGTCTTTCGCCGGATGATCCGAGCTCGCTGTTGTTGGTGGACAACGCACGCGGCTACACCGACACCGACGCGATCATCCGCGTGCTGCGAACACTGGGACTCGGCTGGCGGCTGCTGGGCGCGCTGCTGAAACTCGTGCCGCGGGCGCTGCGCGACGCGCTGTATCGCTGGCTCGCGCGCAACCGTTATCGGATCTTCGGCCAGCACGCGCAGTGCCGGGTGCCGGATCCCGCGCAGGCTTGGCGCTTTCTCGACTGACGCGTTGTGATACGCGCTTTGCTGCGCGCCTCAACGCGCCGAATCCAGCACGGCTCCCGTCCGACCTTTTCTTGTAGCCATGGTTGCGCCAACTGGCGGGATGCGCTGCGCTACCCCCGCCCTACGTCTCAGCGAGTCGCACGCACCAACAAAAACCCGCCTCGCGGCGGGTTCTCGTTTCACCGAATTGCCAGTGCGCAGCTCACGCGTGCGCCGCGACCGAATAGCGTTTCAGGCGCGCGGCGAATTCCGCCAGCTTGCGATTGCCGCTGGCCTCGGCGTCGTGGCACCACTGCTGCAGGGCGGCCAACGCGGATTCGGGCTTGCGCTGTTCCATCAACGCGGCGAGGCGCGCGCGGTACTCGTTGATCTGCTGCAGGCGCGGACGGTTTTCGACCGCGGCTGCGAGACGGCTCTTGCCGCTCTTGTCCAGCCAGCGGCCACCGTTGGCCAGCGCGCGACGCAGGCGCCGGCGCGTCATCGCGCCGAAGCGGCGGGTGCGCTCGGCATCGGATTGCTCGCGCACGGTCGGCTTGATGACGTTCTTGTAATAGTCGGTCATGGCCTCGAAGCGGTGGGTGAGCAGCGCCTTCAGGGTCAACATGTCCGGCAGCGAAACATTCGGACGCACGTCCAGCGTGGGCGCCACGCGCAGCACCCTGGCGAGGTGCAGTTTTTCCAGGCCGCGGATCACCAGCCAGCCGATATCGACTTCGAACTTGCGCAGCGCGAACTTGGCCGAGCTCGGAAATGCGTGGTGGTTGTTGTGGAGCTCTTCGCCACCGATCCACACGCCCCACGGCGTGAGATTGGTGGCGGTGTCGGCGGTTTCGAAATTGCGGTAGCCCCACCAGTGGCCGATGCCGTTGACGAAACCGGCGGCCCAGAACGGAATCCACACCATCTGCACGGCCCAGATTGCGCCACCGATCGCGCCGAACAGCGCGAGGTCGATCACCGCCAGCAACGCAACGCCGAGGATCGGATGCGCGCTGTACACGTGCTTTTCCATCCAGTCGTCGGGCGTGCCGCGGCCGTATTTTTCCATGTCGGCAGCGTTCGCCGTGGCCACGCGATACAACTCGGCACCTTCGAAGAACACCTTGCCGATGCCTTCGACCTGCGGGCTGTGCGGATCTTCCTCGGTCTCGCAATGCGCATGATGCTTGCGGTGCACCGCCACCCATTCCTTGGTGACCATGCCCGTGCCAAGCCAGCTCCAGAAACGGAAAACGTGCGCGACGACGGGGTGGAAATCCACGCCACGGTGCGCCTGGCTGCGATGCAGGTACAGCGTGACCGCGAAAATGGTCAGCTGGGTGGTGATGAGCAGGTAGATGGCGATCGTGAGCCAGCCGGCGTTTGCCAGGCCGTGCGCGGCAAAATTGAGCAGGGTATCGAGCATCTTGGGTCACATCGGGGGCGGGAGCGGGTCGAACACAAACCCGTACCGAGGAGTCTAGGGCAGTTGCCCTGCCATCGCCACCGGCTTGCTTCCACTATGTGATGCCAGTGACAATTCTTTCAATGGCTTTTACACCGATCTAACGAAATGACCGAGCGCCCGGCTTTGCTGGAACTCGTGTCCGTAGGCCGCCGCCTTGGCGGCCGGGCGGTGTTGCACGAGGTGTCGTTGCGCCTGAACCGCAGCGAAGTGCTGGGCCTGCTGGGCGTGAACGGCGCCGGCAAATCGACCACGCTCGCGATCATCGCCGGCGTGCTCGCGCCGGATTCGGGCCAGCTGCGCATCGACGGCGTCGCTGCCGAAGACCGTCGCGCGACCGCGAACCGGATCGGCTGGGTTCCCGAAAATGTTCCGCTGTGGCCGGAATTGACGGTCAGCGAAGCACTGGATGCCTGCGGGCACCTGCATGGCTTGTCGCGCGCGGGCCGCAAGGCCGCGATCGAACGTGAATTGGCAAGACTGGAGTTGCACGCGTTCGCGCGGCGATTGTGCGGGCAGTTGTCGCTCGGCCAGAAGCGCCGACTCGGACTGGCGCAGGCGCTGCTGCACGAACCCGAACTGCTGGTGCTGGATGAACCCGGCAACGGCCTCGATCCGGTGCAGTCGGCGCAGCTGCGCGCGCTGATCAAACAACTTGCATCGACGCGCGGCATCATCCTGTCCAGCCACGACCTTGCCGAAGTGGAAGCGATGTGCAGCCGCGTGGTGATCCTGCACGAAGGCAAGGTCCGCCACGACGCACGCCTCGACGGCCAGCCGGGAAAGCTCGACCGGCAGTTCCGCGCGATCGCGCAAGCCTCCGCGAGCAAGGCCGCATGAGTGCGCTGAACGTTGCGCGCATCGATCTGAAACGCCTGGCGGTGCGCCCGTTCGCGTGGACGCTGACCGGCATCGTGCTGGCGATGATGGCCTGGCAATTCCTGCTCGGCGTGTCGGCGTTCATGCACACGCAACCCACGCTGCCGGGTGCGACCGGGCCGGGCTTCACCGATACGGTGATCGCACCGTATCTGCTGAACTACATCCAGCTGTGCCTGGTGATCGCGCCGCTGGTGACGATGCAGGCGTTGGCTGGCGAGCGCGGCGCGCAACGCCTGGCGTTGCTGTCGGCGTCGGGCGTGGGCGCGGCGCAGATCGTGCTCGGCAAGTTCTGCGCACGCTTGCTGTTCCTGTGGCTGCTGTTGATCGTCGTCGCCAGCTTGCCGCTGGTGCTGGCGCACGCGACGCACCTGGACTGGGGCCAGTTCGCGGCCGGCCTGATCGCCACCGCGCTGTGCGTCGCCGCGCTGACCGCCATCGGCATCGCCTGTTCGGCTTTCACGCCGCAACCGGCGCTGGCAGCGACGGCGGCGCTGCTGATCGGCGAGGCGCTTTCCCTGATCGACGCGGGCGTGCGCCTGACCGGCGGCGATGCCGGCTGGCTCGGTTACCTCGCCTTGCACACGCACCTCGCGCCGGCGATGCGCGGCCTGCTGCGCAGCGGCGATCTCGTGTACTTCATCGTCATCACCGTGCTTGCGCTGGCACTGGCGATCCGCCGCGTCGGCGGTGACCGGGAGCGTGGCTGATGCGGCGCGCGTGGCGGTCATGGGTGTACGCGCTGGCCTGCGTGGTGATCGCGGTATGCGTCGCGGCATTGGCCGCGCGCGTCTCGTTCTCCGCCGACTGGAGCGCCGGCGCGCGCGCGACGATCTCGCCCGCGAGCCGCGCGCTGCTGAAGCAGTTGCAGGGACCGTTGCAGGCCGTGGCCTATGCTCGGCCGGGACCGCTGCGCGCGAAGACCCGCTTGTTGATCGAGCGCTACCAGCGATTCAAGCCGGACCTGAAACTCAGCTTCGTCGATCCCGACGTCGATCCCGTTGCGACGCAAGATGCGGGCATCACGGCGGACGGCGAAGTCGTGCTGCACTGGCACGACCAGACGCAGGACGTCGCGCAACTCGACGAGCGCGGCATCGGCGACGCGCTGGTGCGGCTCGCGCGTGGCGGCACGCAACTGGTCGCCTTCGTCACCGGACAGGGCGAACGCAGCGCAGCAGGCATCGGTGCGGCCGATCTCGGTAATTTCGTGAACGCGCTCGCCGCACGCGGCGTGCGCGCGGTGCCACTGAACCTCGCCGAAGCCGCCGAAGTGCCGCGCAACGCCAGGCTGGTGGTACTGGCCAGCCCGCAGGCGGCGCTGTCGCCGGCGTCGGTGCAGAAGCTTTCGGACTACGTCGCCAACGGCGGCAATCTCCTGTGGCTGACCGAACCCGGCAGCGACGATCTCGGCCTCGCCACGTTCGCGCAAGCGCTCGGCATCAAGCGTCTGCCGGGCATGTTGCTGGACGCGCAAGGCGGCGCGCGCGATCCGCGCATGCTGGTGGCGACGCGTTACCCGGCGCAGGCGATCACCGACGGTTTCGACATCAATACCGAGTTCCCGCAAGTCGCCGCGCTCGCCAAGCTTGGCGACGCGCAGTGGGACGTGCAGCCGCTGCTGCAATCGAGCGCGCAAAGCTGGAACCAGTCGGCCTCGACGGGTCTGGCAGCCACCACGTCCTTGCCATCCGGCCCCAGCGCGGGCGAGCTGAAGGGCCCGCTGAATTTCGGTTACGCACTGACGCGGCTGTCACCGAGCCCCGCCCGCAACCAGCAGCGCGTGGTGGTGATCGGCGACGGTGATTTTCTTTCCAACGCCTATCTCGGCGACGCCGGCAACCTTGCCTTCGGCGAGCGCATGGTCGACTGGCTACTCGGCGACGATGCGCTGGCGAGCACCCCGCCCGAGGCACCCGATTCGCGCCTGCGGCCGAGCGCAACGGACCTCGCCGTGCTCACCTTCGGCTATCTGATCGGCTTGCCGATCCTGCTGATCGTGCTGGGCGGCTGGATTGGCTGGCGCCGGCGCCGGCGATGACACGCGGCGACCGCAATCTCGCAATCCTCGTGCTGATCGCTGTGGCGCTGGTCGCGGCGGTGCTGGTCGTGGGCCGGCGCGAATACCTGCGCCATCCACCCACCCTGACCACGCTCGACCCGGCCAGCATCCAGCGCATCGAACTCGACATCGCACCGATCGCAGCGCAAGTGTTCGAGCGCCGCAGCGACGGCTGGTGGCGGATCGAACCGACCAAGGCACACGCTGATGATGCGCGCGTGCAGCGCCTCGCCAAGCTCGCCGCGACACCGGTCGCACGCTGGCTGCCGAGCGCCGAAGTGCAGCCCGCCAAGGTCGGGCTGGCGCATCCTTCGGCAACGCTGATCGTCGATGGCGCCAAACTGGAATACGGCGGCTTGAGCGCCATCGGCGATTTCCGCTACGTGCGCGTCGACGGCAAGATCGCGCTGGTGCCGCGCCAATATTCTCCCGAGGTCATGCTGACCAAGCCGGGAGGTTGAGCCATGCCGGAGCTCCCCGAAGTCGAAACCACCCGGCGCGGCATCGCGCCGTTCGTGACCGGGCATGTCGTCGAACGGGTGCTGCTGCGCCGGAAAACCCTGCGCTGGCCGATTCCACGTGCCATTTCGGGCAAGCTTCCGGGCCAGCGCATCGACGCGGTCGCGCGCCGCGCGAAATATCTGCTGTTGCATACACAAGCGGGCAGCGCGCTGCTGCACCTCGGCATGTCGGGATCCTTGCGCATCGTCGATCCGGCGTTGGCGCCGGGCAAGCACGACCACTACGACCTGGTGCTCGATTCCGGCCGCGCGTTGCGTTTCAACGACCCACGCCGCTTCGGTTGCCTGCTGTGGCAGAAACCGGGCGAAGTGCATCCGCTGTTGCAGAAGCTCGGGCCGGAACCGCTCGCCGACGATTTCGACGGCGACTGGCTGTGGCACGCGTCGCGCGGGCGCAGCGCCAGCGTGAAAAGTTTCCTGATGGATCAATCCATCGTGGTGGGCGTCGGCAACATCTACGCGAGTGAAGTGCTGTTCGCCGCGGGCGTGCATCCGCAGCGTGCCGCCGGCGCGGTGTCGCGCGCGCGCTACGCGCGCATCGCCAGCGAGATCCGCCGGATCCTTGCGCACGCGATCACGCGCGGTGGCACCACCCTGCGCGACTTCATTGCGCCCGATGGCGCGCCGGGATACTTCGAGCAGGAGTTGATGGTGTACGACCGCGCCGGCGAGTCCTGCCGGCACTGCGGCACGGCGATCCGCGCAGCCGCGATCGGCCAGCGGATGGCCTACTGGTGCCCACGCTGCCAGCATTGAGCACGGCAGCCGCGATGGATGACAGCCGTCACGGGACGCGGGCGTCGGACTTCGTCACAATGCGGGTATCCGGCTGAAGGACATGGCCCCATGACCCCGAACATCATCGTTCCCGTTGTCGCCGCGCCGCTGATCGTGTGGCGCCTGTACGCGCGCACGCGCCGCAATTTCGGCCGCCAGCCGATCCGCCCCAAGCGCATGTGGACACGCGTCGCGATCTTCAGCGTGCTGTCGCTGCTGGTGGCATGCCAGGGATTCCTCGATCCGCGGCTCGCAGCCGGACTGGGCGTCGGGCTGGTCGGTGGCGCGGTGCTCGGCATCGTCGCGCTCAAGTTCACGCGTTTCGAAATCGACGGCAGCAACGACTGCTATTTTCCGAACCCGTGGATCGGGCTCGGCTTGACGGCCTTGTTCCTCGGCCGGCTGATCTACCGCTTCATGGTGATCTGGCCCGAGATGTCACACGCGGCCGGCGGCTACCCGACCATGTCGCGCAGCCCGCTGACGCTGGTGATCCTCGGCCTGCTGTTCGGCTACTACATCGCCTA
>DASSRT010000210.1:0-2709 GCA_035701705.1 Rhodanobacteraceae bacterium | reverse complement strand
CAACCATCCCAAGGACGAAGCCTTCGGCACGCGCGAAGTGCCGTTCGCGCGCGAAGTGTGGATCGAGCGCGAGGATTTCGCCGAAGTGCCGCCGAAGGGCTTCAAGCGCCTCGTTCCGGGCGGCGAAGTGCGCCTGCGCGGCGTCGGCATCGTGAAGTGTGATGAAGTGATCAAGGACGCCACCGGCAACGTCGCCGAACTGCATGGCACGCTCGACCCCGAATCGCGGCACGGCATGGAAGGCGCCAACCGCAAGGTCAAGGGCACCATCCACTGGGTCAGCGCCCGCCACGCCATCGCAGCCGAAGTGCGCCTGTACGACCGCCTGTTCAACGCCGCGAGCCCGGAAGACGACAGCGACGGCAAGAGCTTCCGCGACCACCTCAATCCCGACTCGCGCCGTGTGATCCGCGGGTTCATCGAGCCGTCGCTGCGCGATGCCGCACCGGAACAACACTTCCAGTTCGAACGCACCGGCTACTTCGTCGCCGACCGTCACGACCACTCGCACGAACATCCGGTGTTCAACCGTACGGTGACGCTGCGCGACAGTTGGTCGCAAGCGGCCGGCTGAACCCTGCGAAGCCATCGCGAAGGCGCCCGCGTGCTACCGTGTCGGCATGCACGGCACGTCGACAACCCGCGAACCCGTGCTGCCCGGCTGGCTGGCCCGGCGGCATGAGTTCGCTCGCAACTACCGCGACGATGACGCACGCATCACGCTGGCGATCGAACTCGCGCGCCGCAACGTCGAAGAGCAAACCGGCGGTCCGTTCGGCGCAGCGGTGTTCGATGACACGGGCAAGTTGGTGGCGGTGGGCGTCAATCGCGTCGAGGCGCTGCAATCGTCGCTGGCACACGCCGAGATCATGGCGCTGGTGGCGGCCCAGCAGAAGTTCGGCCGCGCGCGCCTCAACGCCGACGGCCACCGCTACACGCTGGCCACCAGCGCGCAACCGTGCTGCCAATGCTACGGCGCGATCGTGTGGGCCGGCATCGACGCATTGCTGATCGGCGCGCGCACCGAAGACACCGAGTCGCTGGCGGGATTCGATGAGGGTCCGCTGCCGCAAGACTGGATCGCGGCACTCGAAAATCGCAGCATCCGCGTGACCCGTGACCTGCACCGCGAAGCCGCCTGCGAAGTGCTCGCCCGCTACGCGAAAACCGGCGGCAAGCGGTACTGACGCCGGTCAATATTGAACCCGGCCGTTTCGCGCGCCTGCACGCGACCGGCTATGCTTGCAGCAATCCGTCCGGTCCCGCCGCCCATCCATGAGCCGTTTGCGCGCCTTCGTGCCCTTGCTGATCCTCGTCGCGATCGGCATTGCGGTGGGTGCGAGCGGCGTGCTGCAAAACCTCACTCCCAGCCACATCCTCGCCGAGCAGGCGAACTGGGCGAATGGCATCGCAGCCCATCCGTGGCTCGCCTACGGCATATTCGTGCTGGTGCTGACGCTGTCGGTCGCCACCGCAATGCCGGGACCACTGTTCATCATCATCGCCGGCGGCATGTTGTTCGGGATGGGCAAGGCGATCGGCCTGTCGCTGGCCGGCGAGATCCTGGGTTCACTGCTGCTGTTCTACGCGGCGCGCCACGCCTTCGGCGGCGGCAAGCGGCCGCCACCGAAGTTCGTCGAAAGCGTGCGCCAGGGTTACCAACGCAACCCCGTTTCATACACGCTGTTCCTGCGCTTCGTGCCGCTGTTCCCGTTCGGCGGCGTGACCGTGGCCCTGGCGTGGCTGCGCTGCCCGGTGTGGCTGTTCACGCTCGCCACCGCACTCGGCGGACTGGTGATGCTGGTGTTCGAAACCGCGATCGGCGCGGGTGTCGGCGAATCCATCGCGGCCGGCAAGGGCGTGACGCCGCACCTGATCCTAGAACCGCACATCTGGTTGCCGCTGCTTGGCTTGGCGCTGCTGGCCCTGATCCCGGTGGTGCTGCAAAAGCTCCGTTCGCCCGCATCCGCTGACTGAAAGCACGCTGCCGATGCACGCCTCGCTCCGAGGCGCTACGCTTGGCGGCAGCCCACGCTGGTGCACCGACGATGACGACGACCGCCGCCACCGCCCCCGAATCCCGCGAGCCAAGCGCGCCGCTGCCGCGGCAGATTCCTTACATCATCGCGACCGAGGGTTGCGAGCGCTTCAGTTTCTACGGCATGCGCAACATCCTGACACCATTCCTGGTGTCGACGTTGCTGTTGTACCTGCCGCTCGCCGACCGCGGGCTTGCCGCCAAGGACGTCTTCCACACCTTCGTCATCGGCGTGTATTTCTTCCCGTTGCTGGGCGGCTGGATCGCCGACCGCTTCTGGGGCAAGTACCGCACGGTGCTGTGGCTGTCGATGGTGTATGTGGCCGGGCACGCGTGCCTGGCCTTGTTCGACGACAACCGCACCGGCTTCTACGCCGGCCTGTTCCTGATCGCGCTGGGCTCGGGCGGCATCAAGCCGCTGGTTTCGGCCTTCGTCGGTGATCAATTCGACTCGACCAACAAACATCGCGCGAAGCTGGTGTACGACGCGTTCTACTGGATCATCAACTTCGGCTCGTTCTTCGCCTCGCTGCTGATGCCGCTGTTCCTGCGCGACCTCGGCCCCGCCATCGCCTTCGGGATTCCCGGCGCCTTGATGGCGATTGCGCTGTGGGTGTTCTGGCTCGGCCGCAAACGCTACGTGCAACTGCCGCCGACGCCAAGCAATCCGC
>DASSRT010000209.1:0-3547 GCA_035701705.1 Rhodanobacteraceae bacterium | reverse complement strand
CCAGCCTTGGGCTTGCCGCCGCGCCCGACCGCGCCTTCGTCGCGGATCTCACCGCCGGAACCGGTGGCGGCGCCGGGGAAGGGCGAGATCGCGGTCGGATGGTTGTGGGTTTCGACCTTGATCGCGTACGGAATCGGTTCGGCGTGGCCGCGCCAGACGCCGTCGGCATCGGCGAAGAAGCGCGTGCCGTGCGAGCCCTCGATCACCGCGGCGTTGTCGCTGTAGGCCGACAAGGTGTATGCGGGCGAGGCCGCATGCGTGCTGCGGATCATCCCGAACAGGCTGGCGTCCTGCGGCGCGCCATCGACCGTGAAGCTGGCGTTGAAGACCTTGTGCCGGCAATGCTCGGAGTTGGCCTGCGCGAACATCACCAGTTCCGCGTCGGTGGGATCGCGATCGAGCTGCTGATAGTTGACCGCGAGGTAGTCGACCTCGTCCGGTGTCAGCGCCAGTCCGAGTTCGGTGTTGGCTTGCTGCAGCGCGCCGTTGGCATCACCACCGAGCGCGACGGTAGCGAGCGGACGGGCTTCACCCGCTGCAAAGATGCGCGACGCGTCCGCCAGCGAACGCAACACCGATTGGGTCATCGGGTCATGCAAGGCGTCGGCGATGGCCGTGAACGCCGGTTCGTCAGCTGCGGGCAGGCCGTCGATCAGGTAGGCGGTGCCGCGTTCGACGCGGTCCACGTGCACGCCGACGTGGTGCAGGATGTCGGTGGCTTTTGACGACCAGGGTGACAGCGTGCCGAGGCGCGGCAATACCCACAGCGAAGCGTTCGCGGGCGGTGCTTCGGTGGCGTCGAGCACTTCGGCGAGGCGCTGGTGCAGCGTCGGCGCCAACACGGATGCCGACTGCACGAAATACACGTGGCGCGCGCCGCGCACACGCACGCCCGGCGCGAGTGCCGTGAGGCGTTGGTTGAGTCGGTCGAGGCGGAAATCCGACAGGGCGCTGCGCCCGTCGAGGACGATCATGGTGATGGGAGACCGCTGGCCGGAGGAAGCCGCCCATTATAGTGCGATCATCCCTGATCGCCGCCGGGTTTGAACACTGGGCAAGCGTCGAGTGTCTCAATCAACCAGCAACAGAACGGCCTTCCCTGGCCTGACTTCCCGCAAAAGCCGCTTCGATCAAGGTGACCGTTGGGGGGTGGGCTCGGCATGCACCTGCTGCAGCCGCTTCAGCAATTCCTGCGGGTCGACGTAGCCGCCCAGCACCGCACCGTTGCCGGCGATGATCGTCGGTGTGCCGCCGACGCCCAGATCCTCGCCGAGGTGGAAATCGTGGGCCACGGGGGACGCACACTGCGCCGGCTTGGGTGCCTGGCCTTCGAAAGCGGCGGTCATCGCGGCCTGCCGATCCCCGGCGCACCAGACATCCACCGCCTTTTGCGCGGATGGCGTGCCGAGGCCGGTGCGCGGCCAGAACAGGTAATCCACCGCGATGCCGAGCTTGTTGATCTCGGCGATGTTGGCGTGGAAGGCGCGGCAGTACGGGCAATCGATGTCGGTGAAAACGGTCACCGTGTATCGGGGTTTGGGCGGCGCGTAGCGCACCATCTGGCCCGGTTCGAGCTTCGCGATCGCCTCGCGGCGCAGCCGGTCCATGGTCACGTTGTTGAGCGCTGTGCGGGTCTTGAAGTCGTAGGCATCGCCCTGGATGACGTAGCGGCCATCGCCGGTCAGGTAGAACACCTGACCGTGCGCGATGACCTGATACAGGCCGGGGATCGGTGAGGTCAGGATGGATTGCACCTTGATCTGGGGCGCCATCGTGTGGAAGGTGGCCGTGATGGCCGCACGCGTGGCCGGCGTGACTGGCGCGGCTTCTGCGGCCTGCACGCTGGCGACGCTGGATGCAGGCGCTGCGCCAGTCGCGGTCGGGGCACTGTGGGACGAGCAGGCGCTCGCTGCAAACAGCGACAGGATGAGCGCGCAACAAAGTTTCAGCATGAGGCGGTTCTGGGTGCGCCGTGGGGCGCACGCTGCGGCGTGGCAGGAGATGCTAGCACGCGGCATCACGGACGCACGTGCTCCACCACGACGATCAGAACGTCAGCCACCAGCATCCGCCAGATTGGGTGATACCGAAATCGCGGGTGTCGTCGGTCGTCGAGACGCGGAACCCCGACGGTACGGGTGCCGCGGCGGATGGCGGTGCAGGCGCGGCGACCGCGCCGCCGGCGGTGTCGGGAAAGTTCGCGGCAACCGGCGGGCCGGTGGCGTACACGACGGCAATGCCGGCCAACGGCTGCTGCAGCCACGCCTTGAGCGACTGCAAGGTGGCGCGCGCGGAAGCCTGGTCATAGCCACCCCACAGGATCAGTCCGGCGAGGCGGTTCACGTCGTGCCGGGTGAATGCCTTGGCGATTTCGTCCTGCAGCGCCTGCGGGGAATCCGCGCAGATGCCGGCAAACGAATGCGCCGGGCCGACCGCGCTTTCGGCGGGCGCCGGGGTGCCGCAAGGTTCGCCCGAAAACACGGGCTCGCCCTGCGCGCCCACGCAGCGGTACACCTGCGCGTGCGCCGACGAAGCGCAGGCCAGCAGCGCGAGCATGCACAGCGATTTCAGCGGCCACGGGGACATCGTCGGGCCAGTGTAAGGCCGGCGCGTTGCCCGCGTGCAGCGCGCTTACAGGCGAGCCAGCACCGCGGTCGTCGCCCGCGCCCGGTTCAGCGTGTAGATGTGCAGGCCCGGGGCGCCGCCGTCGAGCAGGCGCCGGCACATCGCCGCGACGACGTCGGCGCCGAAGTCGCGAACGGCTTCGGCGTCGTCGCCGAATGCCTGCATGCGCTTGCCGATCCAGCGCGGAATCTCGGCGCCGCACATTTCCGAAAAGCGCCGCAATTGCGAAAAGTTCGCGATCGGCATCACGCCGGGCACGATCTGGATGCCGATGCCCGCGGCGCGCGCGTCGTCGACGAAGCGAAAGTACGCGTCGGCGTTGAAGAAGTACTGGGTGATCGCGCCATCGGCGCCGGCGTCCACCTTGGCCTTGAAGTGCTTGAGGTCCGCTTGCGCATGGTCGGACTGCGGATGGCATTCCGGATAACAGGCCACTTCGATATGGAAATAGCCATCGTGCTCGCGGCGGATGAAATCCACGAGGTCCGAGGCGTAACGGAAGTCGCCGGGCGAGGCCATGCCGGAGGGCAGGTCGCCACGCAGCGCGACGATGCGCTTGCAGCCGAGCGCGCGGTAGTCCGCCAGCAGCGCGCCGATTTCCGCGCGCGTGCCGCCCATGCAGGAAACGTGCGGCGCGACCGCGAACGCGTGCGCTTCGCGCAGATGCTTGACCGTGGTCGGTGTTTGCGTGAGCGTCGAGCCGCCGGCGCCGAAGGTGACACTGACGTATTCCGGCGCCAGTTCCTTCAGCTTCGGCAGGGCGCGCTCAAGCTGCGCGCGCTGCTCGTCGGTCTTGGGTGGAAAAAATTCCAGCGAGATCGGCACCATTGGCTGCGGCATCCATATATCTTTCCATCAAGATAGAGAGAATGCTTGCCGGATGCAACGGGCAAAACGCAACCGCCGGCTTGCGCCGGCGGTT
>DASSRT010000208.1:0-5849 GCA_035701705.1 Rhodanobacteraceae bacterium | reverse complement strand
CGCGACCTCGCCTATCCCGGCCGGCACATCGACGCCGACGATGTGTTCATGATGGAGGCGGAAGAAAGCGGCGAGCTGACCAACGCCACCGTGACGCAACTTGGCGACGGCGTGCGCATCAATGTCCAGCCGACGCGTCGCAGCGGACCGCGCACGTTCCACCTCGAATATCGCGTCCTGTACGGCGTCGTCGACGATGACGGCAACAGCCTGTATTGGCCGTTGACGGTAGCCAGCAATCGCCTGCCCGCGCAGCACGCCAGCCTGCGGGTGACGCTGCCGGAAGAAACGCCGTCGGACAAAATCCTCGCCGAATTCCAACTCGACGGCGCCGATCCCGGCGATCTGGCCGGCGGCAACCCGATCAAGGGCTATCGTGTGTCACTCGCATGGCCGCGGCCGCAAGCCGTCGCGCCCGGCCAAACCCTCGCCGCCCTGATCACCTACCCGGAAGTCTCCGATTCGTCGTTGGCCATCAACGTTCCGCGCGGTCCGGCCTGGATGTTCAATGGCTGGATCTGGCTGGCGGTGCTCGCCATCTACTACCTGATGGCGAAAATCTTCTTCACCGGCGGTGGCGAGCGCAAGCCCACGATCGTGGAATACGAACCGCCCAAGGGGTGGTCCGCCGGCGCCATGCGCCTGCTGCGGCACGGCAGCTGGGATCGCAAATGCTTCGCCACCGGCGTGCTTGCCATTGCGGCCAAAGGCGGGCTCACGCTCGACAAGCAGGCGGACGGCGGCTGGATTGCCACGCGTGCCGGCGCCGACCTGATTCCGGCCTTGACGGCGGATGAAAATTCGCTGCGCTCGGCCTTGTTCGCGTTCGGCCAGACGGCGCCGTTTTCCAGCATCAACTCCGACAGCATCGGCGTGGCCGAACTGGCCTACCAGCGCACCCTGGAAGCCCGCTGCGCGCGCGAGCGTCCGGTCGATCCCGCATGGCTGCTGTTCCCGGGCTGGTTGATCGCACTGCCGGGCGCGCTGCTGTTGTTGTTTGCGACCAGCGGGCGGCTTGCGATCGCCGCCGAGTTGTTCGTGCCCGCCCTCATTGCCGCCCTCGCGCTGGGCATCGTCTTCAAGATGGTCCCAGGCTGGATCCTGCGCGCGACGCGTGCACAGGCCGTTCTGGCAGCGATGATCTGCGCCGCGGCACTATTGGCGAGTCCCAGCCTCGCGCACTGGCTGACGGGCGTGGCCTTGCTGGCCGGACAGGTTGCCGCCGGCTGGTGGCTGCCACGCCAGCCGCCGAAAGACACCCCGTTGCTGCGCCAGATCCGTGGCTTCCGCTGGTACCTGGGCACCGCCGAGCAGCAGGACATGGATGCCCGTTACAAGCCATCGCTGCACCCGGAACTGCAGGCCAGCTTGCTGCCGTACGCGATGGCGCTGGACGTGGAAGTGGCATGGAACGCCCGTTTCGCGGGCGCGGTAGCGAAGACCGGGCGGCAAGCGGAATTCGCGGCCAGCCTGAACCCCGACCACGATCGGGCGGCGCTGGAATTGCTGGCGTTCGCCGAGGCCATGTCCAGACAGACGCGCACGCAGGCCGCCGCTCCAGACACCGATACGCTGACTTCAGGCACATAACCGCGCCGCCCATCCGTGCCAAGCTTGGCAGGTTGATTTCTCCACACGCGGAGCAAACCCATGCGACCCTATTGGCTGATCCTCGCCTTGAGCATTCCGCTGGCACCCACCATGGCCCACGCAAGCAATCCGCCGCCCGCAAGCGCAAGCTCCGCCAGCGCCGCCACGAACGATCCTTACTTGTGGCTGGAAGCGACGCGCAGCCCGCGCGCGATGGATTGGGTGCACGCGCAGAACGCGGTCACGAAAAAGGCGTTCATGGAGTCACCGGAGTTCACCAAGACCCGCGGCGAAATCCTGCAGGTGCTCGACTCCGAGGCACGCATTCCCTACGTCAGCAAGATGGGCGGGTTTTACTACAACTTCTGGCAGGACAAGGCGCACCCGCGCGGCATCTGGCGGCGCACCACGCTGGCCGAGTACGAGAAGGCCGATCCGAAATGGGAAACGGTGCTCGACATCGACGCACTCAACAAGGCCGAAGGCAAGAAGTGGGTGTTCAAGGGCGCGCGATGCATGAAGCCCGAATTCGTGCACTGCCTTGTGATGCTGTCACCGGGCGGCGGCGATGCGGTGGAAGTACGCGAGTTCGACCTGCCATCGAAATCGTTCGTGAAGGGCGGCTTCTTCCTGCCGGTCGCCAAGACCGAGATCAGCTGGATCGACGCGAACCACGTCTACGTCGGCACCGATTTCGGGCCGGGTTCGATGACCAAGTCGAGCTACCCTCGCATCGTCAAGGAATGGACGCGCGGCACGCCGCTGGCGTCGGCGAAACTGGTGTATGAAGGCAAGCCCACCGACCTTGCGGTGAGCGCGTACCACGACCGCACGCCCGGCTTCGAGCGCGATTTCGTTTCCGTGCAGAAGGATTTCTTCCACGGCGACATGTACCAGCTGACGCACGGCAAGCTCGTCAAGGTGGACGTGCCCAGCGACGCCAGTGCCGACGTGCATCGGCAGTGGCTGGTGGTGCAAACGAAATCGCCATGGACTGTCGGCGGCAAGACCTGGCCCGCGGGCGCGCTGATCGCGATGAAGTTCGACGACTTCATGGCCGGCAAGCGCGACTTCACCGCGCTGTTCACGCCGGATGCGCACACCGCACTGTCCGGCTATTCGTGGACGCAGCACCACATGATCCTCGATGTGCTGGACGACGTGAAGAGCCGCCTCGACGTCCTGACGCCGCCGGCCGGCGGCAACGGCGCGTGGCAACACGCAGCCATGCCGGGTGCACCGAAGTTCAGCACCATCGGCGTGGTCGATACCGATCCCGACAACTCCGACGAATACTGGCTCACGGTCACCGGTTTTCTCGATCCGGCATCACTGGAGCGTGGCGTACTCGGCAGCGAGCCGGCCAAGGTCATCAAGCAGGAGCCCGCGTTTTTCGATGCCTCGAAGTTCACGGTCAGCCAGCACTTCGTGACCAGCAAGGACGGCACCCGCGTGCCCTACTTCGAGATCGCGCCGAAAGACATGAAACTGGACGGCAAGAACCGTACGCTCGAATACGGCTACGGCGGCTTCGAGGTGTCCTTGCTGCCGCACTATTCCGGCACCATCGGCCGCGCCTGGCTGAGCCGCGGCGGCGTGTACGTGGTCGCCAACATCCGCGGCGGCGGCGAATACGGTCCGGCCTGGCACAAGGCCGCGATGAAGGCCAATCGACCGAAGGCCTACCAGGATTTCGCCGCGGTCGCGGAAGACCTGATCAAGCGCGGTGTCACTTCCCCGCAACATCTCGGTGCCGAGGGTGGCAGCAACGGCGGCCTGTTGATGGGCAACATGCTCACCGAGTACCCGCAGCTGTACGGCGCGATCTCCTGCGAAGTGCCGCTGCTGGACATGAAGCGCTACATCTACCTTGATGCCGGCGCCTCGTGGATCGCCGAATACGGCAACCCCGCCGATCCGAAACAGTGGGCCTTCATCAAGACCTTTTCGCCGTACCAGAACGTGAAGGCGGGGATGCACTATCCGGACGTGCTGTTCTACACCACCACCAGCGACGATCGCGTCGGCCCGGCGCAGGCCCGCAAGATGGCCGCGAAGATGGAAGCCATGGGCTACAAGAACGTGTGGTTCTACGAGAACACCGAAGGCGGCCACGGCGCCGGCGCCGACAACGCGCAGGCGGCGACGATGCATGCGCTGGCGTATGACTTCCTCTGGAACAAGTTGAAGTGACCGGCCAGCGGGCCGTCCCTGGAGTGCCGTAAAGCACATCCCCCTCAATCCCCCTTCCGTCGGAAGGGGGAAGACCGGCAATGCGCGCGTCGACTCAATAGACCGCCCCCTTCTGACTTCCTGTGGAACAAATTGATGTGACCGGCCAACGGGCCGTCCCTGGAGTGCCGTAAAGCACATCCCCCTCAATCCCCCTTCCGTCGGAAGGGGGAAGACCGGTAATGCGCGCGCCGACTCAATAGCCCCCCTTCGTTCACGAAGGGGGTCGCCGCGAAGCGGCGGGGGGATGGAAAACCGGGATCAGAGTGCAATTTCGTGAGAGGCGCGCGTACCGCCTGTGGCTCTCGGCCGGGATTGCACTCTAACCCCGCTTTCGGACCCCGATTCCGAAAGCCCCGCCTTGCGCGGGGCTTTTCATGTTCCGGCACACGCGCTAGACTTGTACCTGCAACCGTACGAGTATCGAACATGCGCACCGTCAATTTTTCCGAAGCCCGCAGCAACCTGAAGACGGTGTTCGACCGCGTGGTCGAGGACGCCGACGTCACCATCATCACGCGCCGCGACGCCGAGGACGTGGTGGTAATGCCGCTGTCCGAATGGAACAGTTGGCAGGAAACCGAATACCTGCTGGCCAGCCCTGCCAATGCGCGGCGGTTGCGCGAAGCCATTGCCCGCCTTGACGCAGGCAAGGGCGAGGTTCACGAATTGCTTGAGCCGACCGCGCCATCCGTGCATGAACACCCCGCCGCATACCGGACTCGCGCCAAGCCCAAAGCCAAGCCCGCCCCAAAGCGCAAGCGCGGGAAGTGACATGGCGCTCGGCGTGCGCTTCGATCCCGACGCCTGGGAGCAATACCTCTACTGGCAGGGCCAGGACGACAAGACGCTGGAGCGCATCAATCTGTTGATCCGCGCCTGCCAGCGCGAGCCTTTCCACGGCATCGGCAAGCCCGAACCCCTGAAACGCGACCTGGCCGGCTGCTGGTCGCGCCGCATCGACGATACCCACCGCCTGGTCTACCGCGTGGCGGGAACCGAATTGCAGATCATCGCCTGCCGCTACCACTACGGCGCGCGCTGAGCGTGCCGCCACGCGCGCCCCACACCCCGCGCGAATTGCGGCATCATTGGAGAATCGCGCGAAGGGGCTGGGCGTGGGCGGATTCTGGCAAAGGCTGAAGGAACGCAAGCTGGTGCAGTGGGCGGTGGCCTACGTGGCCTTCGCCTTCGCGCTGGGGCAAGGCCTCGACATGGTCGCGCAGCAGTTCGGCTGGCCGGACAGCGTGCGACGTGGCATCACGCTGGTACTGGCAGCCGGTTTCTTCGTGGCGCTGGTGCT
The DNA here is from genome assembly GCA_035701705.1 of Rhodanobacteraceae bacterium. Classification (GTDB taxonomy): domain Bacteria; phylum Pseudomonadota; class Gammaproteobacteria; order Xanthomonadales; family Rhodanobacteraceae; genus 66-474. The sequence goes on along the minus strand of DASSRT010000208.1, from coordinate 724 downwards.
GGCGTGGTACCACGGCGAGAAGGGCCGCCAGCGCGTCGGCGGCACCGAACTGCTGCTGATCGCGCTGGTGCTGGCGCTCGGTGGCGCGGCGTTGTGGCGCTTCGCGCGCGCGCCGGTGCATCCCGTGTCCGCCGCCAGCGCCACTGCAGCGCCCGCGATGTCCAGCGCCGCCCTTGCCGCCGCGCTGGCGAAGATCCCCGCGCAATCGGTGGCGGTGCTGCCGCTGGCGAACGAAAGCGGCAGTCCGAAGCAACAATACTTTTCCGACGGACTTTCCGAAGAACTGATTTCCGATCTCACCCAGATCGACGGGCTGAAGGTGATCGGCAAGTATTCCAGCTTCAGGTTCCGCGACTCGAAGGATTCGCCCGCGCAGATCGGCGTCGCGCTTGGAGTCGCCAACCTCATCCAGGGCAGCGTATTCCAGAGCGCCGGCCGCATCCGCATCGTGGTCAACCTGATTCGCGCCAAGGACGGCGCCAGCGTGTGGTCGCACACCTACGACAAGCCGCTGAAGGACGTGTTCGCGATCCAGTCCGAGATCGGCAAGGCGGTGGCGTCGGCGCTCAAAGTGAAACTGCTGGGCAAATCACCTGTTGATGACCTGAAGCCGCCCAGCGGCAATGTCGAGGCCTACCAGTTGATGCTGCAGGGCCGCGCGATCGCGCGGCATAATACCGAAGCCGATTTGCGCCAAGGTATCGCGCTGTATCGCCAGGCGCTC
>DASSRT010000207.1:0-7597 GCA_035701705.1 Rhodanobacteraceae bacterium | reverse complement strand
ACGGATTGGACTGGGTCTGCTTCATGCCCAGCGAGATGCGGCGACGTTCTTCGTCGACGTCCAGCACCATCACTTCGGCTTCATCGCCAACCTGCACGACCTTGCCCGGGTTGACGTTCTTGTTGGTCCAGTCCATCTCCGACACGTGCACCAGGCCTTCCACGCCGGGCTCGAGCTCGACGAAGCAGCCGTAGTCGGTGACGTTGGAAACCTTGCCGAACACGCGGGTGCCGGACGGATAACGGCGGGCGATGCTGACCCACGGGTCGTCGCCCAGCTGCTTCAGCCCCAGCGACACGCGGTTGCGTTCGCGGTCGTACTTCAGCACGCGGACGTCCAGCTCGTCGCCGACATTGACGACCTCGGACGGATGGCGCACGCGCTTCCACGCCATGTCGGTGATGTGCAGCAGGCCATCGATGCCGCCGAGGTCGACGAACGCGCCGTACTCGGTGAGGTTCTTGACCACGCCGTGCAGGATCGCGCCTTCCTGCAGCTTCTCCAGCAGCTGCTCGCGCTCCTCGGAGTGCTCGCTCTCGACCACCGCACGGCGCGACACCACGAGGTTGTTGCGCTTGCGGTCGAGCTTGATGATCTTGAATTCGAGGTCCTTGCCTTCGAGGTAGGCCGGGTCGCGGACCGGGCGCACGTCCACCAGCGAACCCGGCAGGAACGCGCGGACATCCTTGATGTCGACGGTGAAGCCGCCCTTGACCTTGCCATTGATGCGACCGCTGACGACGTCCTGTTTCTCGAACGCCTCTTCCAGGTCGTCCCACACCATCGAGCGCTTGGCCTTCTCGCGCGACAGCTTGGTCTCGCCGAAGCCGTCCTCGATCGCGTCCAGCGCGACCTTGACGACGTCGCCGACGTTGATTTCCAGTTCGCCGTCTTCATTGCGGAACTGTTCGATCGGGACGATGCCCTCGGACTTCAGCCCCGCGTTCACCACCACCACATCGGGGCGGATTTCGACGACGGTGCCGGTCACGATGGACCCGGGTTTCAATTTGGCCAGCGACTGGCTCTGTTCAAACAGCTCGGCAAAACTCTCGGTCATGGGAATTCCAGGTTGGGATTGGATCGCGAGGCCAGCAAGTTCCATGGTTGTTCGATTCCTGCAGGCGACGATCCGCCGGTTGGGGGATGCAGGTGCATCCACAATGGGAAAACCGCGCGAACGCGGTGGTGGTTTTGAATCAAGCCTTTTGAACGAGTGCGAGCACCGCGTCCACGACCGCGGCAATCGACTGGCCGGTGCTGTCGATCACGACGGCATCGCCAGCGGGTCGCAGCGGCGCGACACTGCGCGACGCATCACGTGCGTCACGCAACTCGATTTCGTGCAAAAGGCTCGCTAGTGTAACGTCAAGTCCCTTTGCGTTCAACTGCTTATAGCGCCTCTCGGCGCGTTCCGCGGGGCTCGCCGTCAGGAACACCTTGACGCCGGCATCCGGGAAGACCACGGTGCCCATGTCGCGCCCGTCGGCCACCAGTCCCGGCGCCTGACGGAACGCCAACTGCTTGTCCATCAAGGCTTTTCTGACCATCGGGATGGCTGCGATCGCGGACGCCGCGGCGCCGGCCGTCTCGGTGCGGATGGCGTCGGTGGCATCGACCCCGTCGATGATGACGCGGGTGTCGCCACCGTCGCCGGGATCGCGGAATTCAAGCCGCAAGTCACCCGCGCATCGCGCCACGGTCTCGGCATCGGCGACGTCAAGCTCACGCAGTCCGGCGGCGTAGCCCACGGCGCGGTAGATCGCGCCGGAGTCGAGCAGGTGCCAGCCGAGGGCACTGGCCACCGCCCGCGCGATCGTGCCCTTGCCGGAGCCGGACGGCCCGTCGATGGTGAGAACTGGAACTGAGTCGTGCGTAATCATCCGGCCAGTTTAGCGGCCACTGGCCATTACGCGGTCGCCAGACCGAGCCCTGAGGATCGCGCCAGTTCGACGAAATCCGGGAATGAGGTCACGACGTTGGCGCAATCGTTGATGCGGATGTCGGCGTCGCTCGCAGCGCCTGCCACGGCGAAGGACATGGCGCAGCGATGATCGCCATGGGACTCGACCTTGCCGCCGTGCAGTGGGCCGCCCTCGATCACCGCACCGTCGGGCGTTTCTTCGATGCGCGCGTCAAGTGCGCGCAAACCCGCCGCCATCACGCTGATGCGGTCGGATTCCTTGACCCGCAGCTCCGCGGCGCCACGGATCGTGGTCGTGCCTTCGGCGCAGGCCGCGGCCACGAACAGCGCCGGGAATTCGTCGATCATGTCGGCGACATGTTGCCGGGGCACCTCGATGCCGCGCAGCGGCGCATGCCGCACCACCAGATCGGCCACCGGTTCGCCGCCGGCGAGATGCGCGTTCTCTTCGACGATGTCCGCACCCATCGCGCGCAACACATGCAACAGCCCGGTGCGGCGCAGATTCGTGCCGACCTTGCGCAGCCGCAGTTCCGAGCCCGGCACCAGGGTCGCCGCGACGATGAAGAACGCGGCCGAGGAAAAGTCCGCGGGTACGTCGATGTCGATGGCGCGCAATTCGTGGCCACCCGACAGCCGTGCCACGCCGGGTGAGTATTCGATCGGCCAGCCACACGCAGCCAGCATCCGCTCGGTGTAGTCGCGGGTAGGATGCAACTCGGTGATGGCCGTGTCGCCGGCGGCATACAGGCCAGCCAGCAGCAGCGCGGATTTCACCTGCGCGCTGGCCACCGGCGGCGTGAACTCGATGCCATGCAGGCGGCGTCCGCCGCGAACGTGCAGCGGCGGCAGGCCGCCCGCGCACGCCTCGATCAGCGCGCCCATCCGTGCCAGTGGCTCGCTCACGCGTCGCATCGGCCGCTTCGACAACGACGCGTCGCCGACCAGGGTGGAGTCGAACGTCTGGCCGGCGAGCACGCCAGCCAACAGGCGCATCGCAGTGCCGGCGTTGCCGCAATCGAGATCCCCGGATGGCGCGTGCAGATCATGCAGGCCCACGCCGTGGACGATGCGTTCACCCGTCGCGGACGTCTCGATCCGCACACCCAGCTGGCCGAAGACGCGCGCCGTCGCGCGGGTGTCCTCGCCTTCGAGGAAACCACGAATGCGGGAAGTGCCGTTCGCAAGCGAGGCCAGCATCACGGCGCGATGGGATATCGACTTGTCGCCCGGCACGTCGATGCTGCCGCGCAATGGACCTGCGGCCGGTGTGGTGATCCAGTCCAGCTGCGCGCTCATGCCACCCGCCCGGCCTTGCGGGTCCCTTTCCCACGCGATGGCGTCGCTTTGCCGCCCGCAGGCGCGAAACTGGCGATGGCCCGCAACAAGCGCCGGTTCTCCGCGCGGCTGCCGACGCTGATGCGCAAGGCATGCGGCAGACCGTAACCGCTCATCGGCCGCGCGATCACGCCGCGTTCGAACAGATGCCGTTCGAGTGGCGCGGCGTCGTGCGGCAACACGCACAGCAGGAAATTGGTCTGCGACGGCAGGCAGCGAAAGCCGCGCACGAGCAGTTCCGCGCACAACCACTCGCGTTCGCGATTGTTGAAGGTACGCACCTTGGCGAGCCAGCGATCGTCGGCCAGCGCGGCTTCGGCACCGGCCAGCGCCACCATGTTGACGTTGAAGGATTCGCGCAGGCGTTCCAGTACCGCGACCACACTCGCGTCGGCCACGAGATATCCAACCCGCAGGCCAGCCAGTCCGTAGGCCTTGGAAAACGTGCGGGTGACGATCAGGTTCGGAAAACGTCCGGCGAACGACAAGGCCGTCGAAAGCCCTGTCGCATCGACATATTCGTGGTAGGCCTCGTCGACCACCACCAGCACGTCGCGTGGAACCCGCGCGAGGAATCCCGCCAGCGCCTTGTCATCGAACCAGGTTCCGGTCGGGTTGTTGGGGTTGGCGAGGTAGACGATGCGGGTGTCGCGGCGGATCGCGTTCGCCATCGCATCAAGATCATGCCCGAGCGGTGCGCTGCGATGGCTGCGCGGCAAGGCCGGCATGCAGATCGCGCGCGCGCCGACGGCGGCGGTGGCGATCGGGAATACCGCGAAGCCGAATTGCGAGTACACGATCGAATGCTTCGGGTCGGCGAAGCACTGCGCCAGCAGCATCAACAGCTCGTGCGAACCATTGCCGAGCGCAATACGTTCCACTTCGACGTCCAGCCGCCGGGCCAGGGCCTGCTTCAGTGCAAGGCCGCGCGGATCGGGGTAGCGGAAAGCCTCTGGCAACGCCGCCCGCATGGCCGCAAGCGCGCGCGGGCTCGGGCCAAGGGGGTTCTCGTTGGACCCGAGTTCGGCAATCGCGCTGCCGAACTTCGCGCGCAGGGCCGGCAGGTCGTGGCCGGGGTCGTAGGCCCGCAGCTTTGCAATGGCCGGGTTGGCCAGCCGCGCGGCGTCGAACGCAAGGGACTTGCTCATTCTCGGGTTCCTTCAAGCAACCATCCATGGTGCGTATCGCCCGCCCGGACATCCATGTCCGTGCGTTCGCCGGCGCGAGATGCCCCCGGCATCTCGCGAAAACCCCGGCTCACCCATGGCTGCGCTGGAACTCCGCCATGAACTCGCACAATGCGTGCACGGCTTCGATCGGCACGGCGTTGTAGAGCGAAGCGCGGATGCCGCCCAACGCGCGATGCCCCTTCAGCGCCAGCAATCCGGCCTTGTCGGCCTCGGCCACGAACATCGGATCGAGCGCGGCGTCGTGCAGGTTGAAGATCACGTTCATGCGAGAACGCGCCGCGAGTTCCACCGGGTTGCTGTAGTAGCCGCCGGACCCGTCGATGGCGGCGTACAACGCCTCCGCCTTGGCGCGGTTGCGGCGACCCATCTCGGCGAGGCCACCCTGCTCCTTCAACCACTGGAAGGTCAGGCCCGCGAGATACCAGCCCCAGGTGTTGGGGGTGTTGAGCATGGAGTCCGCGGCGGCATATTCGGCGTAGCGGAAGATCTTTGGCAGCGGTCGCGGGCGGCGCGCCAACAAATCTTCGCGCACGATCATCACGACCAGGCCGGATGGACCGATGTTCTTTTGCGCGCCGGCGTAGATCAATCCGAATTTCGAAACGTCCAGCGGCTGCGACAGGATGTCCGAAGACATGTCGGCCACCAGCGGCACATTGCCGGTGTCCGGGATATCGCGCATCTCCACGCCGTGGATCGTCTCGTTGGTGGTGATGTGCACGAATGCGGCGCGGGGATCGAGATCCCAGCGCGCGCGTGCGGGAATGGACCGGTAACCCTCCGCCCGCGAGCTGGCAGCGATCCGCGCGTCTGAGTAAAACGCGCCTTCCGCCGCGGCCTTCTCGCCCCAATGGCCGTTGACGACATAGTCGGCGCGTTGGCCTTCTCCGCAGAGGTTCATCGGCACTTGCGCGAAGTGCTGGGTGGCGCCGCCCTGCAGGAACAACACCTTGTAGTTCGCCGGAATCGCCAGCAGTTCGCGCAGGTCCGCTTCCACGCGCGCCGCCATCTCCATGAAGGCCTTGCCGCGGTGGCTGACTTCCATCACGGATGCGCGCGCACCGTTCCACTCCAGCAATTCCGCTTGCGCGCGTTGCAATACAGCTGCCGGCAACGCGGCCGGACCAGCGCTGAAATTCCATGCTCGCGACATGCTTGCCATGACCTCGATCGTCGAAGAGACGGGTTACAAGGGAAAATACAGAATCAGCGCGATGACTGCGGCCACCACTGCGGCGGCCACGAGCAGGCCCCAGATCCCGATCTGCGACGGTTGTGCGGACTCGGGTGGCGCGGAAGCTTCCGCCGCGGGCACCGGCGCGGCAGGCAACAACGCCATGCGCGCGGCGTATTGCAAGCCCGGCGCCTCGACGACCAATCGATGTTCGCCAAGCGTGATCTGGTCGCCGGCGCCAAGTACGGCGCGCTTGCAATGCCAACCGTTGATGCGCGGCTGCGCGCCCTCGCTTTCGAACAACAAGCAGCCGGAAGCACGCTCGATCCGGCAGGCGTACGGCAATTCGCCGAAATGGCGGGTGCCGGCGCCGAGGTGCAATTCCGGTTCCACGGCCATGGCACGGCCCGAATCGGGACCGGACACGATCCGCAACAACACGGGCCCGATTGCAACATCCTGAGTCGCAGGCGGCTGATCGGTACCTTCCGCGGGCGCCGCATCCGAAGTGATCCGCAGCTTGCTGCCGCCGAACGTCAGGGTATCGCCGTAGTGCAACAGCGCCCGCTCGCGCACTGCGCGTGCATTGACGTAGACGCGCGGGCATCCCGGGGTGACGGTGAGCACCAGTCCGCGCGGATCGGACTCGAGCGTGGCGTGGTGGCGCTCGACCCCCGTGCTGGTCAGGACAATGTCATCGCCCGGCGCGCTGCCGATCCGGATCGGGCCGGGCCCGCATGCCACCGGATCCCGTGCTGGCTGGACACAAACGACGCGCATGGAGGGCCTTGTCGAAATGCCGGCCAATGTAGCATGTTGCGTTGCAACGGAGACGCGTGTCGCTTATGCCCAATGGCGATATTCAGCGAATCGTCGGCATGGATGGCAGCAAGTGCGCGCGGGTTGCTGCAGGGTTTTGCTTTCGCGCAGGGCCGCATCGTGGCAGAATGTGCGGTTTCCTGCCCCCAATCAGCGCAAACATGGCCAAAGACGACGTCATCGAAATGGAAGGTACGGTCCAGGAGACCTTGCCCAACACGATGTTCCGCGTGCAATTGGAAAACGGGCACGTCGTCACCGCTCATATTTCCGGCCGCATGCGCAAGCACTACATCCGCATCCTCACCGGCGACAAGGTCAAGGTCGAGATGACGCCGTACGACCTCACCAAGGGACGCATCACCTACCGCAACCGGTAATTCGTACCCGGCGCGGACCCACCACCCAGCGCACGAAAACGGCGGCCATCGGCCGCCGTTTTCGTTGCTGCGTGGTGAATGGATCGAAGCCGTTGCCCGCACGCTCCAGTGCCGGTTCCGCCCACGCCTATTCCACGACCACCGCGGGCAGCTTTTCCGCGGCCTCGGTGTCCACCGTCAGTTCACCGTCGCGCACGCCAAGGTTGACCTTGCCGCCATCGGCGAGTTTGCCGAACAGCAGTTCGTCGGCGATCGCGCGCTTGATCTTGTCCTGGATCAAGCGTGCCATCGGGCGCGCACCCATCTGCTGGTCGAAGCCATGTTCGGCCAGCCAGCGTCGCGCGCCGGCGTCGACGTTGAGCGACACGTGCTTTTCGAGCAATTGTGCTTCCAGCTCGATCAGGAACTTGTCGACCACGCGCAGGATGTGCTCGAAGTCGAGCGCCTTGAACTGCACCACCGCATCGAGGCGGTTGCGGAACTCCGGCGTGAAGGTACGGCGGATCACTTCCATCGCGTCGGTCGCGTGCGACTGTTCGAGGAAGCCGATGCTGCGGGCCGCAGCCTGGCGCGCACCGGCGTTGGTGGTCATCACCAGGATCACGTTGCGGAAGTTCGCTTCGCGGCCGTTGGTGTCGGTGAGCACGCCATGATCCATCACCTGCAGCAGGATGTTGAACAGATCCGGGTGTGCCTTTTCGATTTCATCCAGCAACAGCACGCAGTGCGGATGCTTGACCACCGACTCGGTCAGCAGGCCGCCCTGGTCGAA
>DASSRT010000206.1:0-2634 GCA_035701705.1 Rhodanobacteraceae bacterium | reverse complement strand
GCCCGGCAAGGATCTGCGTGAGCGGGTCAATGACGGCGCTGATAACGCAATTCGCGACTAGACCTGACCATCGCACGCGCGCATCCGTGGTCTGGCATGGTGCGCTGATGCAGTCAGCAAGCCGCTGCGCATCACCGGTCGATTGCCACTGACTGTCCGGCTTCACATCATGCGGCGATTTCTCTTCCGTGCTTCGATCGTCCTCGCTGGACTGCTCGCGCTGCTCATCAGTGCCATGAATGGCGGAAAGGTCGAGATCGAACTGGCATTCGCACGCTTCTCCACACCTCTGGGTCTCACATTGGTCTTCGCCTTTGCCATCGGCCTCGTTGTCGGCCTGGCGTGGCAGATGCACTGGATATCTGAACTCCTCAATGAGCGTGGCCGGCTGCGGCGCGCATTGCGTCTGGCGGAGGCCGAAGCACGTTCCAGTGCGGCCGCGCGCGAGTCTGCACCCTGATTGCCACATTTCTGAGCAATTGACCCGGATATTCGCAGTCGACGGCGCGATGGCCGCCGCAGAATGTCTGCCGACCGGGCCCCGCAGTCCGGTTCTTTCCATGGAACTACAGGCAAGGAGAAGCCAATGTCGATTCGCAATGCTTACGTTTCCCGCCACACCCGGCGTGCCGTCCAGATCCTGATTGCCAGCCTTGCGCCCATGCTGGCGTGGGCCGGCCCTGTGGACATCAACAAGGCCGACGCCGCGACCATCGCCAAGGAACTCCAGGGTATCGGTCTCAGCAAGGCCCAGGCCATCGTGACGTACCGGGAGAAAAATGGATCTTTCAAGAGCGCCGATGAGTTACGCAAGGTCAAGGGTATCGGCGCCAAAACGCTGGAGCGCAATCGCGCCAACATCCGTGTCGATGCCTCGGCATCCGTAAAAAAGGCGGGTTGAAAGCGGCCGGGCTGTGTGCGCTCGCACACAGCTTGCATGGGGATGACGTCTGTCGGATGCAGGCGTCATCTTCAGTTGTCATGACGCTTGATATCATCGCCGCAACTCAACAGGAGATTTTGGCAGTGGCTCAAGCGAAAGAGATCCGGACGGCAGTATTCCCGGTGGCTGGACGTGGCACGCGATTCCTGCCTGCGACCAAGGCCAGCCCCAAGGAAATGCTGCCCATCGTCGACAAACCCCTCATTCAGTACGCCGCCGAAGAAGCGCTGGCAGCCGGTGCGCGCAAGCTGGTGTTCATTACCGGGGCATCCAAGCGCGCCATCGAGGATCATTTCGATACGGATCATGAGCTGGAAGAGACGCTCGAAAAGCAGGGGAAGATCGAACTCTTGAACGCGCTGAAGGAAATCGTTCCTTCCTGGGCAAGCTGCATCTACATCCGTCAGCCCTCGCCGCTGGGTCTGGGTCATGCCGTGTGGTGTGCCAAGCCGGTCGTCGGCAATGAACCATTTTTCGTGCACCTCGCCGATGACCTGATCGATGCCAGCACGCCGTGTCTTCGGCAGATGGCGTCGGTGTATGCGGAACATGGCGGCAGCGTACTGGGCGTGGAAGAAGTGCCGCGCAGCGAAACGGACAAGTACGGCATTGTTTCCACCGAGGAAGCCGAGGGCACGGTGCGGCGTGTAAAGCAGATCGTGGAGAAACCGCGGCCACAAAACGCACCGTCGACACTGGCTGTGGTCGGTCGCTATCTGTTGTCGCCCACCATCTTCGAGAAGCTGGAACACACCGGTCGTGGCGCCGGCGGCGAAATCCAGCTCACGGATGCGATCGCAGATCTGCTCGCGGACGAAAGCGTCCATGCCTATCAGTTCGAGGGCAAGCGCTACGACTGCGGCAGCAAGATCGGATATCTCCAGGCCACCGTCGAATTCGGTCTCAAGCACGAGAGCCTGGGCGGAAAGTTCAGCGAATATCTGAAGAATCTGGTCACGAAATAGCCAGATATCGACCGCGGGAAGCGGTCATCGGTGTCTGATCGACGGGGCGACATCCCACGGATGTCGCCCCGTTCCGTCTGGGGCAACGGTTTTCGCTTGCAGCATTGCCCTTGGAACAAGCGGATAATCGGACCACCTACTGCATTGTCGCCACTCGGCGCAGAGGCAACATGTCCGCGCATCTCCAGCCAGATCATTCAGCTGCGTCCACCAATCAGTCGTTGCACGAACGACGTGCGGCCGCCATTTCAAGCGGCATGTCCACCATGCTGCCGGTGTATGTGAGCAAAGCGCGCAACGCGGAGCTGTGGGACGAAGAAGGTCGACGCTATGTGGACTTCGCCGGCGGCATCGCAGTCGTGAACACAGGTCACCTGCACCCGGCTGTGAAGGCGGCGGTTCAACAGCAGCTCGAAGCATTCACCCATACGTGCGTGATGATCACGCCGTACCGCGTTGCCGTGGAACTGGCCGAGAAACTCAATGCACTGGTGCCGGGATCCGGACCGAACAAGACCATGTTCGTGACCACGGGTGCCGAGGCGGTCGAAAACGCGGTGAAAGTGGCGCGGGCGTACACCGGTCGGTCTGCCGTGATTGCTTTCGATGGCGGCTTTCACGGTCGCACGTTCATGGCGATGGCGCTGACGGGCAAAGTGACGCCCTACAAGGTCGGGTTCGGACCATTTCCCGGAGACGTCTTTCACGCTCCGTTCCCCGTCGAAT
>DASSRT010000205.1:0-2480 GCA_035701705.1 Rhodanobacteraceae bacterium | reverse complement strand
ATTGCTTTCGACCGACGTCGGCCCGGTGATCGACCAGCCTTCGTGCGCCTCGCTGGAAGAACACGCCGAGGTGATGCGCGGTTCGGCCAGGCTCATCAACATGGCCAAACTGCCCGAAGGCGCCGAGCACGGCACCTTCTTCGCGCCACGCGCCTACGAGATTCCGTCGATCAAGTTGCTGACGCGCGAAGTGTTCGGTCCCGCGCTGCACGTGGTGCGCTGGAAGGCCAGCGAACTCGACGAAGTCATCGACGCCATCAACGCCACCGGCTTCGGCCTCACGCTCGGCATCCACAGCCGCATCGACGAAACCGTCGAGCACATCCGGCGCCGCGCGAAAGTCGGAAACCTGTACGTCAACCGCAACCAGATCGGCGCGGTGGTGGGCGTGCAACCATTCGGCGGCGAAAATCTTTCCGGCACCGGCCCCAAGGCCGGCGGCCCGCATTATTTGCTGCGCTTCGCCACCGAACGCACCTTCACCGTCAACACCACGGCGGCAGGCGGCAATGCCAGCTTGCTGACGCTGCAGGACTGATTCGGGCGGCAGTCACCCCTTTCCGCAAGAAGGGGTCGCGACGCAGTCGCGGAGTGCCGCCATGCGCATATCAAGTCAACGACATCCCTGTCTTGATTCCTTCGCCCCGCGGCGAGCGAATCGCCTGCACGCAGGCTCCTGCAATTTTTTGCGCCCTGGCAGGCGCCTGCACGCAGGCGGCAGCCGCGGCGTGCTTGCACGCCGCCACCGCTGCTGAATGAACCCCCGTGAAACCGGACTCGAACCCGGCCTGAACCGCATGGCCACATGCGGTTGCGCCTGCGTTGCCGCCGACGTTACGGTGAAACTGCGGTTTCGATCGACACCGCAATCAACCTGGCTCGGAAGGAGAACGCCATGATTCGATTTCACAAGACAGGGGCCACGTTGGCAGTGACAATCGGGCTCGCCGTGCTGGCGCCTGTCGCGCTCGCGCAGGCCCAGCCCGCCGCCCAGCCGCAACAGGCGCCGCAAGGCAACGCGCCCGCGGGCCAGCCAGCCCCCGGACCGGCTCCGAATGACGCCGAACTGAAGAACTTTGCGCACGCCGCGCTGCAGGTGCAGAGCATCAAGGAGTCCGTGCAACCCAAGCTGGCGGCCGCGAAAACACCGGACGACCGCACCAAAGTCGCGGCAGCCGCCGAAAAGCAGATGGAAGCCGCGGTCAAGAGCAACCAGTTGTCACTCCAGCGCTACGTGCAGATTGCCAGCGTGGTGCAAAATGACAGCACGGTCCGCGAAAAAGTCCAGAAGCTGATGTATCCGCAATCGTCGTCGAAGTCGTGACAGGCGGCCGGGGCGCCGAACTGGCACCCCGGCTGACCGCCAACGGCGCGCTCACACCGTGCGCGTCGCCACCACCGGCGGCACGTTCGAGGCGCGACGCGCGGGCGCGAACACCGCGATCTGGCCCAACGCGAGAATCACGGCCACGCCGACGATCACATACCACACCGGCATGCGGTCCATCTGGAACATCCTGAGCAGCAGCAGGTTGATGCCGATCGCCAGCGCGATTCCGACTACGCAGCCGCTGCCCGCGATCAACAGGTTCTCCAACTGGAAGTAGCGCAGGATGTCGCCCCTCGTCGCGCCCAGCGCGCGACGGATGCCGATCTGCCTGTGGCGCTGGTTGACCCAGAAGCTGGTGAGACCGGTCATGCCGATGCCGGTAACCGCCAGCAGGATCAGGCAGATCACCGTCAACACCGACACGATCAGCCGGTCGCTCGCGTAGCCCCATGCGCGCACCTCGGCGAACGTGTGGATGCCTTGCATGTCGTAGCGCCCGCCGGGCTGGATGATTCGCATCCGATCGACCTTGAACAATGCAGCGCGGGCTTCGCGTATCGCCGATTGCATCCGGCCGGGTTTCGCCCGCACCGCGTACATGGTCGCGGCGCGGTCGATGCGGGCAGGTATCAACACCGAGTTCCACGCGATCGAGCGCGGGCCGTCCGGACTGGAGGTGAGCATCCGGGCGACGATGCCGACGATCGTGCTCGGTTCCGCGCTGCCGTCGAGGTAAATCGGCTTGCCGAGTGCATCGCCCTGCGCGAACAGTTTCCCGGCCAGCGCCCGGGTCACGATCACCGCGGGCGGCGCGGCCTTTGTGCCCGGGGCGATATGGCGCACATCGGCATCCTCGAAATCGCGCCCCGCGACAAGCTGCAAACCCAGCGTCGACAGCAACCGCTGATCACCGTGGAAGATCGTCGCCTGCGTGAGGCCATGCTTCCGGGAGGGTTTGTCTGAAACATCCCGGGTATCGGCTTCGCGCAACAATGGCAGCGAGGTGACCGGCGAGGCATCCTGTACCTCCGGCAGCGCGCGCAATGCCGCGAGATCCGTCAACTGCATCGAGTCGAGTTTGGCGAGCGCCGCCGGATCCGCGCCCGTGGGTGCGCCGATGTAACTCTGGGCGATCAGGAACAGGCCCTTC
>DASSRT010000204.1:0-23013 GCA_035701705.1 Rhodanobacteraceae bacterium | reverse complement strand
CACCGCGCGCGCGCGGTCGTGCAGTCCGGCACTGGCGAGGAAACGCGGTGATTCCGGGATGTAGCGGTTCAACACCACGATCAACGCGCCGGTCGGCAAATTGAGCAGCCACAAGGCGCGCCAACTGAACTCAGGCTCCAGCAAGGTCGCGGCGCCGGACGCCGCCAGATAACCAGCCGAGGTGCCGATCCCGCCGAGCGCCACCAGCAGCCAACCGCGGTGGCGCGCCGGGATTGTTTCGGCCATCAACGTGAACGCGATCGGCAACATGCCGCCAGCCGCCGCGCCCATCATGAAGCACATCACGATGTTCCAGCCGAACGACGGCATCGTGCCGCAAATCGCCGTGCCCATGAACAGCAGCGCCGACAACAGGATCGCCGCGCGGCGTCCGAACATGTCGGCAAGCCTGCCCCACACGATCGAGCCGACTGCGGTACCGATCAATGCCGACAGCGCGAGATAACCCGCCGTCGACATGCCGATGCCGTATTCGCGCGCCATGCCCGGCATCACGAAGGCAATCGACGCGGGCTTCATCACGTCGATCGTCAGCGCGATCGCGAGCACCACCACCAGCTTCCAGTGTTCGCCGTTCAGCGACACGCTGTCGGCAACGTGGAAGTGCAGCCGCGCGCCGCCGTGCGTGGTCATCCGCATCTGCTCAAGCCGCGGCATCAAGCCATAGGCCGCCAGCAGCACGCCAGCGGGAATCAGCAACATGCCCGCTTCCATCGACACGTCCATCGGCATTCCGGCAAGGTGGTAGTGCATCGGCGCGGCCATCACGTACATCGGCAGGTGCAGGCACACGCCGGCCGCCACGGCGAGGCAGCCAAGCCAGAACGCCCACGGATGATGGAACGCGATTCCCTGCGAGTGCATGGTTTCGATCGAGCGGGAAACCGCCAGTGTAACAACCACATCGGCGCGCCGAGCCAAGTCCGCGAGCGGTGCACCCGCACGCAGCCAGCGCGCGCCGGCGCCACGCACACAGGCAGTGGGGCATTTCCGACACGCCGACGCGGCATTGACCGATGGCGCGGCGCGAGCCTGCGCGGGAACATGCTCGCGACCCCAAACCGGCGAACGCGATGCAAGCTTCTGCACCCAACCACTCGCTTCCGCGCGCCGGAACACGACTGTTGCTGCGGGCAGCGTGTGCCCTCTTGTTGTGGTGCATCGCGGGCCACGCGCACGCGGCATCGATCTACGTGTGCACGCATGGCTCGCAGGCAACGACCTTCCGCGACACCCCGTGCGCGGCCAGCGCGCACCAAACCAAACGCGACGTCGCCGGGCAACCGTTGATCGATCCGGGCGCACCGCGGCGCGCGCCAGCGGTCGCATCCGCGAGCCCCCGAACCACTGCGCGATCCCGCCACGCGCACGTGCGCCGCGCCCGCAAACGCCGGCCACCGATGTCGTGGGAATGTCGCGCCGCCGACGGCGAGGTGTTCTACCGGCACACGCGTTGTCCGTCGTCGGTCGCCGGCGACGGCGTCGTGCGCAGCGCCTATGCGGCGACGTTCAGCACCGGACACTCGCGCCGCCGCCATGACGCATGGAGCAGGATCCGGGTGCACGGCACCAAGGTCCCGCGCGCCGAAGCGTGCAAACGCATCGACTCGGCAGGCGCCTCCGGTCGCGATGGTCACCTGCGCGACGCCCGTGTTTCCACTTACGACCACCTGATGGGACGCGATCCCTGCGACGCCTATTGACAAGCCACCGAGCGCCCCGGCGATGCACGCTGCGCGTGGAGCGGGGTACACTCGGCACATGACCAAGCCAACCCGTTCGCTCTTGATCCCTGCCGCAGCCCTTGCGGGCACGCTGGCGACACTTGTTCTCGGAGCCTGCTCGCAGCAGGCTCCGACTGCACCAGCCGTGCCCTCGGCCTCGGCTCAAGCCGCGGCGAACGAGGCCGCGGCCGCGAAGGAACTGGTGATGTACCGGCAGATGCTGGCTGACCGCAAGAACGCCTTCGCAGCCCCGATCGGCGATGAGATCGTCCAGAAGTATCCGGGCACTGCTGCTGCGGCCGAGGTCGGCAAGACCCTGCCGGCCATCGAAGCGCACCTGAAGGCCACGGCCGAACACGACCGGCTGGCGAACCTCTGGTACTACCAGACCGCCGACGTGCAGGGCCTGCAGCACACCGCCAGCATCTACGCCACCGGCCACGATCGCGGCGACCAGATCCGCCTGGTACTGCGCCGACACGTCAAGTGGGGCCAAAGCGTCTACCTGTTCGGCAATGGCAAGGGCTTCGTGTGCAAGGGCAACTGCAACGTCGTGATGACCTTCGACGGCAAGCGCGAGACCTGGAAGGGTTACCTGCCGCCCACCGGCGAACCCGCCATGTTCATCAAGAACGACAAGCGCTTCATCGCCGCACTCGCGAAGACCAAGGTCATCACCATGGACGTCACGACCAAGGCCCACGGCAAGCAAACGCTGAAGTTCGAGGTCGGCGGCTACGATCCCGCCCGCTTCCTGCCGCTGCCGAAGAAGTGACGGACGGCAACCGGTGGCGCGTTCGTCGTCAGTCGATCGACGAACGCCCGTACCGACGACCGCCACTCACTGGATCGTCACCGCCTTGCGGTTGTCGCTGCTGACCCGGTCGACCAGTTCGTTGAACGGGTCGATGCCCGCCTCGTAGGGCACGCCATCGACGATCATGCTGATCGTGCTGTCGCCATCCTTCACCGGAACCTTGGCGAGGTACAGCGGCTTCTCGTCCTGCTCCTCGCCATCCTTCGCCTTGGCAAAGACGCCGATCTCGATCGGGATGTCCAGCTTCGCCCGCGTCTCCTTGCCCTTGCCATCGGCGTAGTACTTGGCCGCGTGCACGTGCAGCGTCACTTCGTACTTGCCGTCGGGCAGCTTCTTCGCGGTCGCCTTCACCATGCGGTCATCGAACAGGGTGATCTTGTCGAAGAAATCGGTGATGAGGTTCTGGTACTGCGGGCCCGCCACCGCGCGCAGGTCGGCGATCAGATCGCGGGTGTCGGTGTACGGGGGTTGCTGGAACTTCACCTTGTCCAGCCACATGCGCAGCGCCTCGTTCACCTTGTCCTCGCCGATGTAATCGGCCAGCGCGTAGAAGATCACCGAGCCCTTGCGGTAGTGGATGTAGGCCTGGTCGGGTTGCACCAGCGCCAACGGATTTTCCGGTTGCATGGAGGTTCCGCGCCCCGACAGGTAGGCGTCCAGTTCGTACTTCAGGAACTTGCGCATCTTCGCCGCGCCGTACTTGTGTTTCATCACCATCAAGGCCGAGTATTGCGCCAACGATTCATCCAGCATGGTGACGCCGCGCACCTGCCCGCCGATCGCCTGGTGCGCCCACCATTGGTGCGCGGTTTCGTGGGCCGTGACGTAGGTGAGGTAATCGATGTCCGACGGCTTGCGCAGGTCCTGGCGCACGAACAACTCGGTGAAAGGCACCGTGTTGGCGAACGACTGCGCAAAGCCGAAGTAGTTCGGGATTTCCAGGATGCGCAACTGCCGGAACTGGTACGGTCCGAAATTTTTCGTGTAGTAGGTCAGTGCATCCTGCATGGCCGAGATGATGCGCTGCACGTTCCACGGATTCTTCTTGTCGTAGTAGACCTCAAGGTTCACGTCGTGCCACTTCGAACGTGCCACTTCGAAGCGCGCCGACTGGAACGAGAAGAAATCCAGGATCGGCGTGTCCTGCACGTAATGGAAATAGCGCCGCCCATCCTTCACCCATTCCTTTTGCAGGTAACCCGGCGCGATCGCGATCTGGTCCGCCGATGTCGATACGGTGGCCTCAAAATGCACCCAGTCGGCATCGCAGGAAATCAGGTTGTTCATGTGGCCGGCCTTGTCGCTTCGGTGCGGCAACAGGTTCGCCGGACCAAGCCCGTACTTGCGACGTTCGTTGGGGTCGGTGAGCTCCGCGCCGGCGTTGTAGCAAAAGTGCGGGAACATCCCATTGCTGAGGAAGGTGCCGTTGTGGATCAGGCGCTCGCCCGCCGGCTCGTTGGCGAAGCCCGGATAAGCGATGTGCTCGGTGAAGCTGAACGGCATTGACGCACCCGGCGCCAGTGGCGTCGCCAGCTTGTACAGGTAGAACCCCTGCTGCTTGTCCGCAAGCTTCACGCTGTGCGCGGCGAAATCCAGACTGACCTTGAACGCGCGGGTATCCGGCGTCGGCAACTGCACCAGCAAGGTGTCGATGGGCTCGTCGTGCTTGTTGACCAGCGTGTAATGCCCGGTGATGTCGGCCGCGCGCCGTTGCGGATGGATCGCAACGTCCACGTTCACATCGGTGATGCGCGGCTGCGCCATGCCGAGATACTTGCGATAGTCCTTTTCGTAATTGGCGGCCAGTTGGTTTTGCTGGTCGCTGGTCTGGTAGTGATAGAGCCCGTGGGTGTTGTGGAACAGGAACACCCCGATGCCGACGAAGCCGACCAGCGCGCCGGCCAGCACCACGCGCGCAGGCCAGCCGAAGCGCTGCCGCGCGACCCGCCAGCGCGCACGCCAGCCGCGGGTGTTGCCGCGCACCCAGTACAGCGCGGTGATCACCAGCAGCGCGATCGCCAGGCATGCCCAGTAGGCGCGGAACCACAGCGTGCCGATCCAGAACGAACCGAAGCCGTTCATGGCCGAATACGGCGAGCCCGGCGCGTTGTCGTACAGATACAGGTTGTCGCTGAAATGCAACTGATGCAGGCCGAACTCCACCAGCAGCCACGCGACGATCAGTGCGTAGCCGGCAAACTTGTTGTTGGACCACACCTGGAAGGCGACCGCGAGCACCGCCACCAGCATCCACATGGCAAATGCCAGCCCGATGTACTTCAGGTACAACAACGGCTGCAGCACGTGGAAGCCGTGCACCAACTGGTAACCCATCGAGTACACGGAGCCAATCGCGAGGAACACCACGATCACCGCCGCCAGCGCCGCCAGCTTCGCCAGCAACGGCACCCAATCCGGCGTCGGGAACGCATCCACCACTTCGTTGACCCGGGCGCCGCGCTCACGCCACACCAGCTCGCCCGCGTAGAAAATCAGCACGAGCATCAGCAACCACTTGTAGCTGCCCTCCATCGCTTCGGCCATGAGGTGCGTGACCGGATAGACGGGCGTGCCATAGATTTCGCCGACGAACGACAGCGCGGCGGTGAGGTTGCCGAGCCCGATCAACACGATGACCAGGAAGGCAACTCCGCCCAACACGCTCTTGGTGTCGAACCACGCAAGCTTGCGGAACTGCACCCAGCGCGCACCGATGCCGCTGCGCAAGCTCACCACCGGCAGCACCACCGAACCCGCCTCGCTGGCCGCGGCCGGTTCCGCCGGCTTCCGGCGCCGGCGGAACCAGCGCACCCCCTCGCGATCCGGCTTGAACCACGCGTACGCCGCGCCCAGCAAGGCGACGCCGATCGCAAGCCACAGGCCACGGTTGCCGAGCAGCAGTCCGGTCAGTTCCGGAATTTGTGTGTTCTTGTCCGACGTCGTCCAATACCGGGTCGCCAGATCCAGGGCACCGCCCCCGAACGGATTGATCAGCGCGCCGAGCGTCTGGTGGTCGAGGTTGCCGTGGCCCAGCAACTGGCCCGCCACCACGGTGAGCACGAGGAAGGCGATGACGCCGACATAAGTGGCCAGCATCGAGCGCGTCAGCACCGCCAGCAGGAACAGGAATGCGCCGAGGAAGAACACATCCGGCAACACGAACACGCCGAGGCCCCAGCCGTACGCCGCCCAGGGTGTCGGCCCGAGGCGTGCGGGATCGACCCACGGCATCAGCGAGCCGAACCAGAATCCCGCAGCGGCCGCGACCAGTATCAGCACGCTGACCAGCCAGCCCGCGGCGAAGCGTCCACCGAGGTAGGCGCCGCGCGGCACCGGCGTCGAGAACATCAGGTCCGAGGTGTTGCAGTTGAAATCGCGCAGCGCAGCGCCAGCTACGAAGATCGGAATCAGGATCAAACCCAGCACCGAGAACATCGCCAGCATGTTGACGACGACGTAGGGCGCGTTGCGGTGGATGTTGCCGATGCCGCCGCCGATGCGGATGTGGTCCGAGCTGGCCGCGCCGAACGCGATGGCCGCAAGCCCCAATGCGATCGCCCAGAACAACGGGCTCTTCAACTGCTGGCGCAGCTCGAAGCGAAAAATGGCTCCGAACATGTCAGGCCGCCTTGCTGGTGGCGGCGTGGTGCAGCTGGCCGAAGTAGACGTCCTCAAGATCCGGCGCCACGCCCTCGAAACCATCCTCGGGTTTCGCATCGGCCAGCACGTGGATCAGCGTCGCGCCGCCGGCGAGTCGCGTCGACAACACCGTCATGCGTTGGCGGTATTCCGGCAACGCGGCCTTGTCGATCGCGCGCCGCCAGACGCGGCCTTCCAGCGAGCGGATCGACTCGCGCGGCTCGCCGGTGAGGCGCACCTGGCCTTGCGCGATGATCGCCATGCGCGGGCACAACTCGGTGACGTCCTCTACGATGTGGGTGGAAAGGATCACCACCACGCGCTCGCCGATTTCCGACAACAAATTGAGGAACCGTTGGCGTTCCTCGGGATCGAGGCCGGCTGTCGGTTCGTCGACGATCACCAGTTTGGGATCACCGATCAACGCCTGCGCGATGCCGAAACGCTGGCGCATGCCGCCGGAAAATCCTCCCAGCTTGCGCTTGCGCGCGTCCCACAGGTTGACCTGCTTCAGCAGCGCATCCACCAGATCCTTGCGCTCGCCGCGCCGGGTCACGCCCTTCAATACCGCGAAATGATCCAGCATCGCCTCGGCGGTGACCTTGGGGTAAACGCCGAATTCCTGTGGCAGGTAACCCAGCACCCGCCGCGTCGCGGGCTTGTCGGCCAGCACGTCGAGGTCGCCGAGCTTGATGCTGCCGGCATCCGGATCCTGCAGCGTCGCGATCGTGCGCATCAGGGTCGACTTGCCCGCACCGTTCGGCCCCAGCAGGCCGAACATGCCATTTGGAATGTCCAGCGAGACATCATTGAGCGCGCGCACGCCATTGGCGTAGGTCTTCGACAGGTTGCGGATGGTCAGCACGGGCTCGGCTCCTTGGCGGTGGTGGCACATGGTCCGATGCGAGTGTGACGGACTCGACACGTCCGCGTCCCCGGTCATAGGTCACGGTGACTTCCGGCTCACGCCGTGGCCCGGACATGACGCCGGCGGCCAAATGCGCGAAACTGGGCGCCTTGCAGCAGCGAATCGTCAAAGGAACTGGACATGGCAGCGATCCACGAGGCAAAGGTGCCCGACATCGGCGATTTCCACGGCGTGCCCGTGATCGAGGTGATGGTCAAGGCCGGCGACCACGTCGACAAGGACCAGGGCCTGGTGACGCTGGAATCGGCGAAAGCCACCATGGAAGTTCCTGCACCGTTCGCGGGCACCGTGAAAGAGGTCAGGGTCAAGGAAGGCGACGAGGTGTCCGAAGGCAGCGTGGTCGCGACGATCGAGGCGGATGCAAACGGCTCCGCAGCCAAACCCGCGGAGCCGGCCAAACCGGAACCGGCTGCACCGGCGCCTGCACCACGCGAAACCGAACCCTCACCCGCCGCTGCGCGGCACCCTCTCCCGGAGGGAGAGGGAAAAGATGCGCCCGAGCGTCGCGCACCACCCATCCCCTTCGCCGCCGATTCCATCATGCCCGACAAGGTGCCCTACGCCAGCCCGGCGGTGCGCGCGTTCGCGCGCGAGTTGGGCGTCGACATCGCGCGCGTCTCGGGCAGCGAACGCGGCGGGCGGATCACGAAAGAGGACGTGCAGAAGTTCGTGAAGGGAGTGATGGCCGGCGGCGCGGCGCCGGGCGCCGGAGCGGGCGGCAATGGGCTGAACCTGCTGCCATGGCCACAGATTGATTTCACCAAGTTTGGCGACGTGGAGTCCAGGCCACTGTCGCGCATCAAGAAGCTTTCCGGCGCCAACCTCGCGCGCAACTGGGCGATGATCCCGCACGTCACGCAGTTCGAAGACGCCGACATCACCGACCTCGAAGCCTTGCGCGTCACGCTCAACAAGGAAAACGAAAAGGCCGGCATCAAGGTGACGATGCTGGCCTTCCTGATCAAGGCCTCGGTCGCCGCCCTGCAGAAATATCCCGACTTCAATGCCTCGCTGGATGCGTCGGGTGAAAACCTGGTGTTGAAGAAGTACTTCCACATCGGCTTCGCCGCCGACACCCCGAACGGGCTGGTGGTGCCGGTGATCCGCGATTGCGACAAGAAGGGTGTCATCGACATCGCGCAGGAAATGTCGGCGCTGGCGAAGAAGGCGCGCGACGGCAAGCTCAGTCCAAGCGAAATGTCGGGCGGCTGTTTCTCGATTTCCTCGCTGGGCGGCATCGGCGGCACCGCGTTCACGCCGATCATCAACGCGCCGGAAGTCGCCATCCTCGGGGTCTCGAAGTCGTCGATGCAACCGGTATGGGACGGCAAGGAATTCGCACCGCGGCTGGTCCTGCCGCTGTCGTTGTCGTACGACCACCGCGTGATCGACGGCGCCGCCGCCGCGCGCTTCGCCGCCTACCTCTCGCAACTGCTCGGCGACATGCGCCGGGCACTGCTGTGACGCGGGAGTACGACATGGCTAAAGCAATCGAACTCAAGGTGCCCGACATCGGCGATTTCCACGACGTGCCAGTGATCGAAGTGATGGTGAAGGTCGGCGACCATGTCGCCAAGGACCAAGGCCTGGTCACGCTGGAATCGGCCAAGGCCACGATGGAAGTCCCGGCGTCCGCGGCGGGCATCATCAAGGAAGTGAGGGTGAAGGTCGGCGACAACGTCGAACAGGGCGCGGTGATCGCGACCGTCGAGGTGGAAGGTGATGCAGGCGCGAAACCCGCCGATGCTGCGTCGCTCCCCTCTTCCTCCGGGAGGGGGGCTGGGGGTGAGGGTGCGGATCCTGCGCAACCTTCAATCGGCACATCACCAGCCCCAGCGAAACCCGAACCCTCACCCGCCCCTTCGGGGCACCCTCTCCCGAAGGGAGAGGGAAAAAGCGTGGCACCTTCGGCCGCTCACGAAACCGGCCGCAAGCCCGACATGGAATGCCAAATGCTGGTGCTTGGCTCCGGCCCCGGCGGTTACAGTGCGGCGTTTCGCGCCGCCGACCTCGGCCTCGACACCGTGCTGGTCGAACGCTACGGCACGCTCGGCGGCGTCTGCCTCAACGTCGGCTGCATTCCGTCCAAGGCCTTGCTGCACGCGGCCGAAGTGATCGACGCGGCCGAACTGATGGGCGCGCACGGCATCAGCTTCGGCAAACCCAAGATCGACCTCGACAAGCTGCGCGACTTCAAGGACAAGACCGTCGGCAAGCTCACCGGCGGCCTGACCTCGATGGCCAGACAACGCAAGGTGCGCGCGGTGCAGGGCACCGGCACCTTCGTGTCACCGCACGAACTGGAAGTCGTGAACGGCAGCGACAAAAAGCTGATCCGTTTCGAGCAGGCCATCATCGCGGCCGGTTCGCAGGCGGTGCACCTGCCGGCGTTCCCGTGGGACGACGAGCGCGTGATGGATTCCACCGGCGCGTTGCAATTGCGCGACGTGCCGAAGAACCTGCTGGTGGTCGGCTGCGGCATCATCGGCCTGGAAATGGCGACGGTCTATCGCGCGCTCGGCAGCGACGTCACCGCGGTCGAATTCATGGATCAACTGATGCCGGGCGCGGATGCCGACCTGTTGCGTCCGCTCGCCGCGCGCCTGAAGAAGCAAGGCGTCGCCGTGCATCTCAAGACCAGGGTCACCGCCGCGAAGGCACAGAAGAACGGCATCGCCTGCGAATTCGAAGGCGAAAGCATTCCCGAGAAGAAACTCTTCGATCGCGTGCTGGTCGCGGTCGGCCGCAGCGCCAACGGCAACAAGATCGGCGCCGACAAGGCCGGCGTCACCGTCACCGAGCGCGGACTGATTCCTGTGGACACGCAAATGCGCACCAACGTGCCGCACATCTTCGCGATCGGCGACCTGGTCGGCCAGCCGATGCTGGCGCACAAGGCCGTGCACGAAGGCCACGCGGCAGCGGAAGCCGCGGCCGGACAGAAGCGCCACTTCGATGCGCGCGTGGTGCCGTCGGTCGCCTTCACCGATCCGGAAATCGCATGGGTCGGCGTCACCGAACGCGAAGCGAAGGAAAAGAACCTCGACATCGGCGTCGGCAAGTTCCCGTGGGTGGCTTCGGGCCGCGCGCTGGGCATGGACCGCCCTGAAGGCTTCACCAAGCTCATCTATGACAAGGCGACGCACCGCGTGATCGGCGGCGGCATCGTCGGCGTGCACGCCGGTGACCTGATTTCCGAAATCGCGCTGGCCATCGAGATGGGCGCCGAGATCGGCGACATCGCGCTCACCATCCACCCGCATCCGACGCTGGGCGAATCGATCGGCATGGCCGCGGAAGTCGCCGAAGGCACCATCACCGATCTGTACATCCCCAAACGGAAATAGCCCTGTCCGAGTCGACACAACGGTTGGAAATGCTGGCGCGCTACAAGGCGTGGGCGAATGAACGCCTTTACGCAACGCTCGCCGGCATCCCCGACACCGACCTCGCCGCACCCTCGCCCATCTTCGCCGGCAGCATCCTGCGCACCCTCAACCACGTCCGCCTGATGGACGTGGTGTGGAAATCACACCTGCTCGGCGTGCCGCACGGCCTCGCCACGCGCAACCCCGAAGCCGCGCCTCCACTCTCCGAATTGCGCGGCACGCAGCGCGACATCGATGCGTGGTATATCGATTGCGCCGCAACGATGGCGCCCGATGCCCGCAACGACGTCGTGCATTTCACTTTCATCGGCGGAGGCGAAGGCGCGCTGCGCCGCGAAGACATCCTGCTGCACGTCGTCAACCACACCACCTATCACCGCGGGCACATCACGGCCATGCTCAACCAGATGGACGTGCAGCCGCAAGCGACGGACCTGCCGGTGTTCCTGCGCGACGCGCGATCGTCGCTACCGAAATAGCCACCCGCGTGCGGAGATACAGTCAATCACCGCTCCCGATCCGTTGCGGACATCGGGCTACCCCTCGATTGGCTTCTTCAATCAAAAACCCCGCGGAGACTGAGATCCGCGGGGTTCGGTACGCTTACGCGATCTCGTACTCTTCCTTCATTAACTGCGTTTCGAAGGCATCGAGAACCAGATCGTAGGATCCTTCATTCTTACCGATCTTCTGCGGATCGAACTTGAAGGCATCGAGGACCACGCGGTACTTCTTTACAATTACGTGAAGGTGCTCATCCAAAAATTGAGCGGGATCCTGCGTCCAGTACAGCTCGCCACTCTCGTCAAGCGCCATGATCGCCTTCAACCCATAAATGAGCGGCATGATCAAGCCATCCGGGTAGCTGTATTCGACGGGTTGCTGAGTGAAGTAAGTCTTCGGCTTGGATCGCATATCCGCAGCCGGCTTCACCACCGAAATATTGCCAAATTTTCCGCCCGCTTTGTTGTACGCATAAGGGAAGTTTTTGTAGATGCGGTCGTATAGCAGTGGCAACTCCGCTGCGATCTTCAGGGCGCTAATGACGGCAGGGTTGTTGACCTCGCGGGTGTATTCGCCATCGGTCGGCTGAGAGACATCTTCTCGGCTCATCAACTCGTCGAAGAGTTTGGCGCACTCACCCTTATTGCGATAGATGTTCTGCGGCGGAATTGTGGGCAGCTTGTCCAGTTCCAAACAGGAAAGAGGAATCCATGACATGGCAACCAAGTCGCGTGCCTTGACCTCGCCGCCATCATTCGTCTTCCACTCAACGCGCTTCTCGATCTGCGGCGGCAACGCTGCACGCAGCACTTCGTAAAATCCTTTCTTCGCGGCCTTCGTCTCGAGCGTCAACTGCACGTTGTTGTTCCGCGCTGAGCAGATCGAAAGCAAGGAATGGTTGAACTCCTCAACCACCTCCTCATCATCTACGTCAGACGGTACCAAGATCTCGACGGGAACCAAGAAGTCGAGGTCCGATTCGTCATAGCCGTCGTGTTCCGGTTTAATTTTGCGCAGCGCTTCAACTGCTTCCCGGTTAGCTTCCCACGCAGCTTTGAAGTCGGGCCAGCGCTTGATTTTGCGTGCTGCCTCCGGACCAACGGCGCGAATTAGGATATGGATGCCGAGTGCCAGTGAGTTGTGGCCACCATCGAGGATGCCTTCGATCTTGGTATTTTCGAATGAAAGGCTGTAGCGATTCCGCTGGAGCTTCTCGTAATAGCTAGCACCAACCAGAATGCCCTTTGTCTTGAATACAAAGATGTCCGGTGTATCGACGATGCTTTCGAGAATGTCCTCCGTGACAGGACCGGTCTTCGCCGAGCGGGGATTTGCTTCCAAATCCGCAGAATCAAGCAGTTGGATCAGGTTACGTGCTTTGGCAAAGCCAACAATGCGAAGGACAGGGCCAGCCGTCTGCTCAGCGACGGTGTCGAAGCGAACAATAAGAGTCTCGGGATTCATGATTACGGTCCTCTGAAGTTGAGAGAGGATCCGGCGCTGGAAGGCAGACTTCCGCGCACTGCGAGTCATCGCAGTGTGGGCCATCATCCGATGGCATCTTTTCCAGAACCTTCACCAGGTTCGTTTTCCACCCGCCATCCGGCAGGTCTGTTTAGGAGAACACACAATTCAGTGCGCTGTCAACTGCCACAGGCTTCGTGGCCGCCAGCTAGCTCGAAAAGCAAATACTCAACTTCTCCGTTGGTTGGAGTCGGCAGAGCAAATGTCTGCTCTTGACCGAAAACGGCAGGACAGAACTCAACAAGCTGCCCCCCAGCTGGTGACAACCATGCTGGCGACTCGCCTTAGAACGCGATCTGCGCGCGCAGTTCCACGATGCGCGGGTCGACGGCAAGTTGCTTGCGGTCGCTGAAGGCGCGGATGTAGTTGGCCTGCAGTTTCAGGTGCTGGCCGAGGTACCAGTTGGCGCCCAACGTCCAGTCGTGTTCGCGTCCACCCTGGATGTTGCCACCGTCCAGATCGACGGTGCTGTAGCGCAACGCGAACTCCAGCGCGCCCCATGGCCGTGAGGGCTGCACGTTGCCGACATTGCCGTCCTTGTACGGGCGCGATTCGCCCGTCGCCACCCAGCTCGCGAAGGCGTACCAGCCGTCGATGCGGTACGCGGGCTTGCCGTCATTGAAGGACGTATTCGCGCGGAGGTATTCGCTTTGCAGCGACCACGGCCCGTGGATCCACACGCCCTCGAGGCCGTAACGATCGATCCGGTCGGCATTCGTCAGCGTGCCCGAATCGACGAGGTACAACGGGGACAGGCCGGCCTCCGGCGTGGAGCGGAATCGCGCCGACGGTACGTTGGTCTGCCCCAATCCGTTGACGCTGGACTCGGGCGATTCGCGCGAGGCGGTGACGCCGAGATGCAAAACATCGCCGGGCCGATTCCACGGCACCCACGCCAGCCGGCCCGCGAGCGTGTGGCCGTCGTTGTCGCCCTGCAGGTCGCCGCCGTCGTAATAGCCGGCCTGCGCCAGCCAGGTCGGCCGGTACCACGCCCAGTCCACGCCGATGCGGCGGTTTTCATAGACCGCCTGCGTCGGCAGCGCCTGCTCGATGAAGGTATTGGCGGGCGTGCTGGTGTTGCCTTCGAAACCCACCGGCGTCTTGCTGTAGCCGGCGCGGAACGCGCCGATGTCATGGCCGAACAGGGCTTTCGACTGCACGCGCAGGAAAACGTCCTGCCATTTCTTCGACTGGTAATCGAATTGAACAATGGCGTCGTAAACGCCCTTCTTCTTGAGATACACCCCGAAATACTTGCGGCGGTTGGTGTAGGCATCCTGCAACAACCCGTCGTCATGCGAGAAATCGTTGACGTCGTACTGGTACAAGCCGGTGACGCCGAAATCGGTCCCGTCCGCGAACGCGTGGTGCGTGGGCCAATCGCCCATGAACGAATATTCCTGCGCCGCGGCAGGCAACGCGACGAGCGTCAATGCGATGACGGTGCCCGACAGGATCAGCTTGCATCGGTGTCGCATGGAAACATCCTTGCCCGGTTGAAGATTGCCGTCGGCTAACCCGCGTCCGGCGCGATGGCACTGTTGTTTTCCTGCCAGATCCAGCGTGCCGGCGTTACCGTCGGCGCCGACTCGGCGGAAAAGACGATGGCCCGGGTCGGACGGACATGCAGGTCCATGCCCGCACACAAGCCGAGGCGCGAGAAATCTTCACTGGCGATTTGTGCTTCCAGCCGCTGCCCCAGCGCCGGCACGTCAAGTTCCAAGTGCGCCACGTTACCGGCGCGATACACGTGGCGCAATTGCGCAGGCCAACCCGGCGCGTCCGTCGATGCGTCGAGCGCAAGATGTTCCGGCCGCACGTAAGCCTGCGCACGTTTGCAATCCGCTCCCCATGGCGCTTCACCGAGGTTCCATTCTGCCGCGCCGAAGCCATGTCCCGTTTGCTCCAGGTCAATCCGGTTGGCCTTGCCGATGAACTCGCAGACGAACGGCGTTGCAGGATCCTGGTAGATCGCGTCGGGCTTGCCGACCTGCTCGATGCGGCCGCGATTCATCACCACGACACGGTCGGCCAGTTCCAGCGCCTCCTCCTGGTCGTGGGTGACGAACACCGTGGTCAAGCCGAACTCGTCGTGCAGCTCGCGCAGCCATCGACGCAGGCTCACCCGTACCTGCGCATCGAGCGCGCCGAACGGTTCGTCGAGCAACAACAGGTCGGGTTCCACCGCCAGCGCACGCGCCAGCGCGACACGCTGGCGCTGGCCACCGGAAAGCTGCGCCGGATAACGCTTTGCCATGTCCTGCAGTTGCACGCGTTGCAGCAGGCGCTCGACGCGCGCAGCGATGTCGGCGCGCTTCGGGCGCGTGCGCCAGGACCGCACGCGCAATCCAAATGCCACGTTCTCGGCGACGGTCAGGTGCCGGAACAAGGCGTAGTGCTGGAACACCAGCCCCACCTTGCGACGCCGCGCGTCGAGCGCCAGCAGGTCGTGGCCTTCCCGGCGCACGCTGCCGGAATCGGGGTAGTCGAGGCCCGCAAGGATGCGCAACAGCGTGGTCTTGCCGGAACCTGACGGGCCCAACAGCGCGAGGAATTCGCCGGGCGGGATTTCCAGGCTGACGTCGTCCAGCGCCGGATAATCCTTGAAGCGGCGGCTGAGGTGCGAAAGTTCGAGCGTCATGCGCGTGCGCCTCAATGGCCGCCCGGCGCGTGCGCGGCGAGCTCGTCGCCGTAGCGCCATTCGAGCAAGGTCTTGATCGCCAGCGTCAGCAACGCGAGCAACGCCAGCAACGAAGCCACGGCGAACGCGCCGGCGTAGTCGTATTCGTTGTAGCGCATCTCCACCTCCAGCGGCATCGTGGTGGTCAGCCCGCGGATGTGCCCGGACACCACCGACACCGCACCGAATTCGCCCATCGCGCGCGCGTTGCACAACAGCACGCCATACAACAAGGCCCATCGGATGTTCGGCAGCGTCACGCGGAAGAACATCTGCCAGCCGTTGGCGCCCAGCACGCGTGCCGCTTCCTCGTCTTCGCTGCCCTGCGCTTGCATCAGCGGGATCAGTTCGCGCGCGACGAACGGCAGCGTCACGAAGATCGAAGCCAGCACCAGCCCCGGCACCGCGAAGATGATCCGGATGCCGTGCGCGTCGAGCCACGGTCCGAACCATCCCTGGATCCCGAACAGCAGCACGTAGATCAAGCCCGCGATCACCGGCGACACCGCGAAAGGCAAGTCGATCAGTGCACCCAGCAACGCCTTGCCGCGAAACGCGAAGCGCGCCATCACCCAGGACGCGGCGATGCCGAACAGGGTGTTCAACGGCACCACCAGCGCGGCGACCAGCAGGGTCAGGCGGATCGACGACCACGCCTCGGACTGCGTGATCGCCGCGATGAACGTCTGCACGCCCTTGGCAAGCGCTTCGGTGAATACCACCGCCAGCGGCAGCAGCAGGAACACCAGCATGAAGGCGACGGCGACGAGGATCAGTAGCGCGCGCTGCAGCCGCCGCGGCCAGATTGACGCGCGCGGCAGGACCATGGCATTCATGGCGTGGCCTCCGCCCAGCGCCGGCTCCAGCGCTGCAGCAACGACAGCGCCACCAGCATCACGAAGGAAAAGCCCAGCATCACCACGCCCAGCGCGGCGGCGCCGGCGTAGTCGAACTGTTCCAGTTTCTGCACGATCAACAGCGGCGCGATCTCCGTGCGCATCGGCAGGTTGCCCGCGATGAAGATCACCGAGCCGTACTCGCCCACCGCGCGCGCCAGCGCCAACGCGAACCCGGTGAGCAGCGCCGGGACCAGCACCGGCAGGATCACCCGCGTGAAGGTTTGCGAGCGACGCGCGCCCAGGCTTTCGGCGGCTTCTTCCATGTCGCGGTCCATCGATTCCAGCACCGGTTGCAGCGTGCGCACAACGAACGGAAAGCCGACGAACACCATCGCGATGCCGACGCCGAGCTGCGTGTAGGCGATCCGCACACCGAATGCATCGAACGCGTGCCCCAGCCAACCGTTCGGCGCATACAGCGCGGTCAGCGCGATGCCCGCGACCGCGGTCGGCAACGCGAACGGCAGATCGACCAATGCATCCAGCAGGCGCCGTCCCGGAAAGCGGTAGCGCACCAGCACCCACGCCACCAGCAGGCCGAACGCCGCATTGATCAGCGAAGCGGCGAGCGCGCCGCCGAAGCTGAGCTTCAGCGCCGCCTGCGTGCGCGGCGTGGCGAGCAGGTGCAGCAGGCCTGCAACGCCGATGCCCGACGCCTTCCATGCCAGCGCCGCCAGCGGCAGCAGCACGATCAGTCCGACATAGGCCAGCGTGTAGCCCATGCTCAAGCCGAATCCCGGCAATACACGATGACGCTTTGCAAGAGCCATCACGACACCTCGTCGGGCAGGGATGTCAGTGGCCCGGCTGCGAACCGGGCCCGATCTGGTCGAACACGCCGCCGTCGGCGAAGAATTTCGCCTGCGCCTTGCGCCAGTCGCCGAACAATTGCGCGATGGTGAAGGTCTTCACCGACGGAAACTGGCCGGCGTATTTCTGCGCCACCGCCGCGAGGCGCGGACGGTAGAAATGCCGTGCCTCAATGTCCTGCGCCTGCGGCGTGTACAGGAAATTCAGGTAGGCCTCGGCCACCGCGCGGTTGCCGTCCTTCGCCACGTTGGCGTCCACCACCGCCACCGGCGGCTCGGCCAGGATCGTCATCGAGGGCACGACGATGTCGAAGCGGTCCTTGCCCAGTTCGCGTTGCGCCAGGAACGCCTCGTTTTCCCAGGCCAGCAATACGTCACCGATGCCGCGCTGGACGAACGTGTTGGTCGCGCCGCGCGCGCCGGTATCGAGCACCGGCACGTGCCGGAACAGTGCCTGCACGAAGGCGCGTGCCTTGGCTTCGTTGCCGCCGGGCTGCTTCAGCGCGTATCCCCACGCGGCGAGGAAATTCCAGCGCGCACCGCCGGACGTCTTCGGATTCGGCGTGATCACCTGCACGCCCGGCTTGATCAGGTCGGGCCAATCCTTGATGTGTTTCGGATTGCCCTTGCGCACCAGGAACACGATCGTCGAGGTGTAGGGCGATGCGTTGTCCGGCAAGCGCTGCTGCCAATTTTTTGCCAGCAATCCATGATCGGCGAGTACATCGATGTCGTAGGCCAGCGCCAATGTGACAACGTCGGCCGGCAGGCCATCCGCGACCGAGCGTGCCTGCGTGCCGGAGCCGCCGTGCGACATCCGGATGCTGACGTTGTCGCCGTGCTGCGCTTTCCATTGCACTGCGAACGCGCGATTGATGTCCTGGTACAGCTCGCGGGTCGGATCGTAGGATACGTTGAGCAACGTGATGTCTTTGGCCGATGCGCCGACCGCAGCGAACACCATGAAAACCGTCAGCAGGAACAGGATGATTTTCTTGTTCATGTTGCCTCCGTGGTTGGCCTGCGGGTACCTGGCCTGCTGCGACTTTCGGACAGGGACAGACACCCGTTCGCCGGCACGCCACCGGCGCGCCGGACGCGAGCAACAACGATCAGGTGCGCCGGTGGCGCGAGGTGTCCAACGAGGAAGCGGAAACACCGGGCGTGGGAATCCCGGGATCGTTTCGAACCATCGGCGTGGCGCAGGCCGCAAGGAAGCTTGCGGCGGCGGACGGGTTCTGCATCATGATTTTGCAGGTAACGCGCATGTTTCACCCGGCAAGCGTCGGAGTGTCGGGTGCGATGCAATCATGCGCGTTGTTAAGGAGACGCTATGCAAATGTAGGTTGCAAATTCGCCCGTAATTCGCCAGAAACATGTACAAAGTTGCGCTGCTTCGCACGTTGATCACGCAAACCGATGAAACAATTCCGGTTGCGCTTCGAAGCTTTCGCGATCGACGAACCCGGCCACGCCGACGCCCACCAATCGATAGCGCGTGCGTGGCGGCAGGTTCACCCGAGCGCGCAGGGCGCAGGCGATTTCCGCGAGCGAACGCGCCGAGATGGGGCGTTCGGTGGGCGTAACGGTTCGCGTGAGGATGCGAAAATCCGCGGTCTTCAACTTCAATACCACGCTGCGCGCGATGCGGCCGTGCTCGCCTTCGGCCTCGCGCTCGCATGCGGCCCAGGTCTTGCCGGCAAGCCGTTCGATGTGCGGCACGAGTTCGTCGAGCGTGAGGTCATGCTCGAACGTATCTTCGGATGAAATCTGCAGCGTCGGACGATCCGGTGTCACCGGCCGTTCGTCGATGCCCAACGACAACTCGTGCAGGCGTCGACCGTAGCGGCCGAAACGCTTTTCCAGCAGGTTCGCGTCGAACGCACGCAAGTCGGTGACCATCGCGATGCCGAGTTCCGCCAGCTTGCGCTGCATCACCTTGCCGACGCCGGGCAGCCGCTCGACCGGAAGGGGGGCGAGGAACGCCAGCACGTCGCGCGGGCGCACCACGAACAGGCCGTCGGGTTTGCGGAAATCCGATGCGATCTTGGCGAGGAACTTGTTGGGCGCAACGCCCGCCGACGCAGTGAGATCCGTTTCCTCGCGGATCGCCGCGCGAATCACCTCGGCCACGGCGGTGGCCGAAGCCAGCCCCAGTTTGTTGTCCGTGACGTCGAGGTAGGCCTCGTCCAGCGACAACGGTTCGATCAGGTCGGTATGACGCGCGAAAATTTCGCGCACCTGTCGCGACACTGCCTTGTAGCGCACGAAATCGGGCGGCACGAACACAGCCTGTGGACACAGGCGTTCGGCGCGCAGCGCCGGCATCGCCGAATGCACACCGAATTTGCGCGCCTCGTAGCTCGCCGCGCACACCACCGAGCGCGCGCCTTTCCATGCAACAACCACTGGGCGCCCGCGCAATGCCGGATCGTCGCGCTGCTCGACCGACGCGTAGAACGCATCCATGTCCACATGCACGATCTTGCGCGGGAAACCGATGCCAGAGTGCAATTGCGATGAAAGCTGCGTTTTTTTTGGACCCTTGGACGACATTGCACTCTGACTCTGAAGTTCCCCCACGAATCAACCAAGGCACCTGCCCGCACCCGAAAGACGCGACGACCATTGTAGGAGCGCCGGAAGGCGCGACCCGGGTTGCGAAAAGGCGGGTTATGGCAAGTGTGTATCGCGGCTTCCGCCGCTCCTGCCATCGCTGCGATGCCCGTTCGTATCGTGGCAACTGCTTGAGTCGACGAAAGGATTCGTGGGGAAACTTCAGACTCGGACCCCGATTTTCGAATCAGGACGCCTGTCCCGCCGCATCGGTCGCGGGCTTCGGCTTCACCAGATAACGTACCGCGACGATGCCGAGCTCGTACAGGATCACCATTGGCACCAACAGCAACAGCATCGAGGTGATGTCCGGCGGGGTGATGGCCGCGGCGATGGCTGCGGCGACGACGATCGCATAGCGCCGCCAGCTCTTCAACTGCTTGAGGCTCACGAATCCGGTCGCGGCGACGATCACTTCGACGACCGGAATCTCGAAACACAGGCCGAACGCGAAGAACACCATCATCACGAAATCGAGATAGTGCGTGATGTCGGTCATCATCTCCACGCCGGGCGGTGTCACCATGGTCAGGAACCGGAACGCCGCGGGCAGCACCAGGAAGTAGGCGAACGCGCAGCCGGCATAGAACAACAGTATCGACGCCACCAGCAGCGGGCGCGCGAGGCGCTTTTCGTGGCGATACAGTCCGGGACTCACGAACGCCCACAGCTGGTACACGATCACCGGCATGCTGGCGAACAGGGCCGTATAGAACGCGAGTTTCAACGGCGTGATGAACGGGCTGGCAACCTGGGTCGCGATCAGGTGCGCCCCCACCGGCAGGCGCTTCACCAGCGGCTCGGCGAGCCATCCATACAGCCGGTTGGCAAACGGAACCAGACACGCCAACACCAGCACCACGCAGGCAATGGCCTTGATCAGCCGCGAACGCAATTCCAGCAAGTGCGCAAAGATGCCCTGCTCGAGATCGAAACCGGTCTCGGCGTCCGCTTCGCGCTGCGGCTCCTGCTCAGGCGCGGCCATCGGAATCGTCCGCATCACTGGCGACGTGTTTCACGTCGGCAATCGACTCATCGACCACGGTGCGTACGTCCTTCGAGACATCCCCCGCCGCGGTGCGCACGGATTCCGCCTGGGCAGTGGCCTCGCGCGCGGCGCGTTTGATCTCTTCCATCTGGATTTCGCGCTCGACTTCGGCGCGCACACTGTCCCAGCCGAGTCGAACCCTGCGCACCATCGCGCCGGCCATTCGGGCTGCCTTGGGGAGCTTCTCCGGACCAAGCACGATGAGCGCGATCACCGCCAGCAGCAACAGCTTGCTGTAGCTGAGGTCGATCATCGCGGCGTACTACCCGGACTACTTCGACTCGGTCGAGTCGTGCTGTTCCTGTTTTGCATTGATGCTGCCCGCGGCAGGCGGCGGATCGGCCTGGAGCTTGTCCGTGCTGGCGTCCGATTTGGACTTGGCATCGTCGTCGCCATGCAACGCCTTCTTGAAGCCGCGCACGGCATTGCCGAGATCGGGGCCGATCTTGGTCAGTTTGCCGGTACCGAAGATCACCAGCACGATGACCAGCAAAGCCACCCAATGCCAGATGCTGTCAAAACCCATAAGAACCTCGTGCGGAAATTCGCCCAATGGCCGGATGCGGCGCTGCGGCTTTCCACTTCGCCAAGTGTACCGCAGCCATAGCTATCAAACGGTGAAGCAACCGATCTGGATGACAGCCCGTGTGCCCGGAAAACGAACCAGGCGCACGATCCCACACGCGGCCTGTGGCAGACTGTGCAGCTTGGCGTGTCCGCACCAGGATCGAATTGCATGTCCCGCTACCGAAGCTTCGACATTTCCGCGGGGGACACGGGCCGCGCTCGAACGGCGGTGTTGCTGGTCAACCTCGGCACGCCGGCGGCTCCGACCGCCGATGCAGTCCGGGATTACCTCGCCCAATTCCTGTGGGACCCGCGGGTCGTCGAGCTTCCGCGCTGGCTGTGGTGGCCGATCCTGCATGGCTACGTGCTGCGGACGCGCCCCGGGCGCTCGGCGGAAGCCTACGCAAAAGTCTGGCGCGACGACGGTTCGCCGCTGTTGGTTTGGAGTGAACGGCTGACCGCGGCGGTGCGCGCCGAAGTCTCCCGGCGCACCTCGAACTCCTTCATCGTGGCGCTGGCCATGACCTACGGTGAACCGTCACTTGAGCATGCCATCGGCGAGTTGCTGTCCAACGGAATACGCCGAGTGCTGGTGTTGCCCTTGTTTCCGCAATACTCCGCAACCTCGACCGGCGCAGCGCTCGATGCGGCGATGCGCGCGTTGCAGAATTTTCGCTGGCCTCCGGAGCTTCGCACCATCAATGACTACCATGCCGATGCCGGCTATCTCGCCGCGCTGGTCGACAGCGTGCAGGCCCATTGGGCGCAAAACGGCCGCGGCGACAAGCTGCTGCTGAGCTTCCATGGGATCCCGGAAAAGTACGCCAAAGCGGGCGATCCCTATCCCGGGCAATGCCGGGAAACCGCACGCCGCCTCGGCGACGCGTTGGGACTGGGCAACGATGACTTGCTGGTGACGTTCCAGTCGCGGCTTGGCCGGCAACCCTGGTTGCGCCCCTATACCGATGAAATCATCGGGCAGCTGGCACGCCAGGACGTCGCGACGCTCGACGTGCTGTGCCCCGGTTTCGCCGTCGACTGCCTTGAAACACTCGAGGAGATCGCCATGCGTTACCGCGCGCTTTTCCTTACCAACGGCGGCAAGCAGTTTCGCTACATCCCGGCGCTCAATGACAGTTCGACGCACGCGTCCGCCATCGCGGACATCGCGATGCGCCATTTGCAAGGTTGGCTTTAGACAGGAAACGTGCGCTGCGAATACCTCGCGCACACAGCAAAACGGCCACCCGATTGGGTGGCCGTTTCGACTTTTTGAAGCCCCTGGCAGTGTCCTACTCTTGCATGGCGAGTGCCAAACTACCATCGGCGCTGGTGCGTTTCACTTCCGAGTTCGGGATGGGATCGGGTGGGACCACACCGCTATGGCCGCCAGGGAATCGTTGCGATGCGCGCAAAATTATTGCGCGGCATCAGCATGGGGTCTGGATGTGACGAGTGTTTGATCGATCGAGCCTCGATGCGTGGTTGAAGCACACACAAACGAAGCGTCTTGGGGTTATATGGTCAAGCCGCACGGATCATTAGTACGCGTTAGCTGAATGCATTGCTGCACTTACACATCGCGCCTATCAACCTCGTAGTCTACGAGGGTCCTTCAGGGGGCTTGAAGCCCCGGGAGATCTCATCTTGGTGCGCGCTTCCCGCTTAGATGCTTTCAGCGGTTATCGCTTCCGTACGTAGCTACCCGGCAATGCCATTGGCATGACAACCGGAACACCAGCGGTACGTCCACTCCGGTCCTCTCGTACTAGGAGCAGCCCACCTCAAATCTCCAACGCCCATGGCAGATAGGGACCGAACTGTCTCACGACGTTCTGAACCCAGCTC
>DASSRT010000203.1:0-3216 GCA_035701705.1 Rhodanobacteraceae bacterium | reverse complement strand
GGCATGGCTGCCGCCACTGCATTCACTGCCGCAACCCCGCGGCCTGCGCTGGTCGATCGATGTCGACCCGGTGGATTTG
The DNA here is from genome assembly GCA_035701705.1 of Rhodanobacteraceae bacterium. GTDB lineage: Bacteria > Pseudomonadota > Gammaproteobacteria > Xanthomonadales > Rhodanobacteraceae > 66-474. Next base: position 3,137 of record DASSRT010000203.1, on the reverse strand, counting down.
TATTGAGGGCCGGGACTCGGGACCCGGGACAGCGTATCGCTTATGCAAGATCTTCACCCCCTTCGGCACGAAGGGGGTCGGCGCGCAGCGCCGGGGGGATGACACCCACACACCAAAGCCATCCCCCTCAATCCCCCTTCCTGCGGAAGGGGGAAGACAAGCACAAAAGCAAAGAGCCGCACGATGGCGGCTCTTCAACTTGCATCAAGCTGCACGCAGGGCGGTTGTTGTGGAAAGTCAGGCCAAGGATGGCCGTGGTGATCCCGGCGAACGCAAAGTGCTCGCTGCCGCGAACACTCCAACGAAGCAGCGATCAGGGACGATCGCATACTCATGCCGCGAACGCGCCCCGCATCTTCTTCATCGCATTCGCTTCAAGTTGGCGGATGCGTTCGGCCGACACGCCGTACTCGTCGGCGAGGTCCTGCAAGGTGGCCTTGTCTTCGGCCAGCCAGCGGCGACGGATGATGTCGCGGGTGCGATCATCCAGTTTCGCCATCGCCTGCTGCAAGGTGCCGAGCTGGTGTTCTTCCTGATCGGCGTCGGCCAACTGCAGGTACGGATCGGCGCCGTGGTCTTCGAGGTAGGCGACCGGTGCCGGCGGCGCATCGTCGTTGTCGTCGGTGGGCGCATCGAAACCGATGTCGCGACCGGACAAGCGCGACTCCATCTCCAGCACGGTCGCTTCGGGGACATCCAGATCCTTGGCGACGGCGCGGACTTCGTCCATGTTCATCCAGCCGAGGCGCTTCTTGGACTTGCGCAGGTTGAAGAACAACTTGCGCTGGGCCTTGGTGGTGGCGACCTTGACGATGCGCCAGTTCTTCAGGATGAACTCGTGCATTTCGGCGCGGATCCAGTGCACCGCGAAGCTCACGAGGCGCACGCCGTGGTCGGGATCGAAGCGCTTGACCGCCTTCATCAGGCCGATGTTGCCTTCCTGGATCAGGTCGGCCAGCTGCAGGCCATAGCCGGAATAGCCGCGGGCGACATGCACCACGAAGCGCAGGTGCGACATCACCAGCTTGCGCGCAGCGCCGAGATCATCTTCGTCACGATAACGCTGCGCGAGCTCGCGCTCTTCATCGGCGGCCAGCACCGGGATGCGGTGCACGGCGCCAATGTAGGCGTCGAGGCTGCCGACGACGCTGGGGATCGGCAGGTTGTTGGCGACCAAAGCTGTACTCATTGCTTGTACCCCGTCAGTCTTGATTGGCACTCTAATGGTTCGAGTGCCAAGCCCCCGTGAAGGTTCCCATGCGGCCCGGTTCCGGACCCACTTCGCCATGAGGGTGATGTAGAAAGTATACCCGTCAGTTTATATATTGCAAGCATCCGGACGTCACGCTTCCAGACTGTCCCTCGGCGGCAGCGACCAGTCGATCTGCGTCCGACCGTTCGCATCAAGATACTGATTCGTCTTCGAAAAATGCCGACACCCCAAAAATCCCCGATGGGCAGACAGGGGAGATGGGTGCGGTGCCTTCAGAACACAATGGCGGCGGGTGTCGATCAGCTTGCCCTTGGCCTGCGCGTAACTGCCCCACAACAGGAACACCAGCCCCTCGCGCCCGCGGTTCAGCTCATCGACCACGCGGTCGGTGAAGCCCTCCCAGCCGCGGCCCTGGTGCGACCCGGCCATCCCGGCCTGCACGGTCAGCACCGCATTCAACAACAATACGCCACGCCTCGCCCACGGCGTCAGGCAACCATGGTCCGGACGCGCGATGCCGAGATCGGCTTCGATCTCGGCGAAGATGTTCTGCAGCGACGGCGGCACCTGCACACCCGGCCGTACCGAGAAACACAGGCCATGGGCCTGGCCCGGGCCGTGGTACGGGTCCTGGCCAAGGATCACGACTTTCACTGACTCGAACGGGGTCGCATCCAGCGCCGCGAAGATCTCGGGGCCAGGTGGAAAGATCCGCTTGCCGGCACGTTTTTCGGAACGCAGGAATTCAGCCAGCGCATGCATCTCGGGGCGATCGAAGTAGTCGCCCACGCGGGCTTTCCACGAGGATTCCAGTTTCAGTCGATCGTCCATCACCACGCCGCCTGGTTCGCACAATGCCGCACCTGCGAAGCGCGTGTCGGCATGGAGCGAAAGCCTTCAACCACGGATTTGCACGGATGAACACGGATGGCCCAAAGCAGGTCCGTGGCAATCGGTGTTGATCCGTGGCAATTGCTTTCCCACCCAGCGTAAACAGGCACCATCTGTTCCCTGACTAGATTTCGTGGGTTGCCAACATGCACGAACTGATTCGGTATTGATCAGCGCGATGCGCTCGCCCGCTGCGCGACCCGCAACTGGAACATGAGCTTGGTCATCAGCAGGCGTTCCTCGACGGGCTTCTCGACGAGGTCGTTGGCGCCGGCCTTGAGCAGCGCGGCCTGGTTGGCGGGATTCTCGTCGCCGGTCATCACCAGCACCGGCAATTCGCCCTTGCTCAAGTTCAGGTCGTAACGGATCCATTCGAGCAGGTCGCCGCCGGACATCTCGCCCTTCAGGCTGACATCGGTGAGCACCAGGTCGGCGCCGGCTTCACCGCGATCCCGCGCACTGGCGAGGTACTCGACGGCTTCCTCGGCGCTGCCCGCGTGGTGCACGGTGAGCCCGAAACCCTTCAGCATGCGGGTGGTCGCCAGCGCCACCACGCGGCTGTCCTCGACGTACAACACCGTGCCCTCGGCCTTGTCGGCCGGTGCGATGTAGCCGCGGATGAAGTCGCTGAGCGCGGCGTAGCCCGCGGCCTTGTCGAAATAGTCGGTGATGGCGTCACCGATCAGGCGATTCTGCAGGCGTTCCTGCACGTCGCCCGACACCGCCACGATCGGAATGTAGGCCTGCGGGGCATTGTCGCGCACGTACTTCGCCAGCTCGGCGCCGTCCATGTCCGGCAACCGCAGCGCGGTGGTCATCAGGTCCACCACGCCAGCGTGCAAGGCCTGCTTCGCCTCGGCGCCGCTCTCGCAGCCCACCACCGAGACGCCGGGCAGGTCTTTTTCCAGCAGGCGGGTGATCAGGGTGCGCGCAACCTTGGAACCATCCACCACCATCACGCGCGGATTGTCGCTGGCGATATGGCGAAGAATGTCATTCATGGTGCGTGGGACGTTTCCGGAGAGATTCGAAC
>DASSRT010000202.1:0-4090 GCA_035701705.1 Rhodanobacteraceae bacterium | reverse complement strand
TTGCAGGCGATGTCGTAGCTCGTCCGTGAATGGAATGCGTAGTCCTCGATGCGGCGATCGCCGATGCGCGCGTCCACGCCGTCGAGCAGATCGTCCAGTGGCGGCGCATCATCGCCAAGCGCCGCAAACACCAGCCCGCGCCATTCGGCCACGCGTGCCTCCGGCAAGCGGATGCAGGACTTGTCGAAGCCTTGCGCGTCGTCCATTTCCGGCGCGGTCAGCAGTTGCCCGTCGAGCGCGTAGGTCCAGCCGTGATAATGACAGCGCAGGCGCTTCGCGCCGCGGCCGTCGCACAGTGCGAGCGGGCCCGCCCGATGCCGGCAGACATTGTGCAGCGCGCGCAGGGTGCCATCGGCGCCGCTCACCAGCAGCAGGGGCACGCCGGCAACATCGCAAACCACGTGGTCGCCCGGGTGCGCGACCTGCGTGAAACGCGCGACCAGCTGCCAACTGCGCGCGAAGATCGCGCGCCGATCCCGCGTTGCCGCTTCGTCACCGAAGTAAAAGTGCGCGGGCAGGGCGGTGGCGGTCGCCAGTGGTTGGGGGTCGAAGTCGTGCTCGTGGGCGTGCGGCGGGGTCATGGGCCGGTTTTCAGCGGATGGATCGCCCCTGATTATGACCGCGGAAGCGTTGGCAGCCACGCTGCCCCAGGCCATGCCTTCCGGCACACCCCGCGGGCATGCGCGATTGGGTAGGCTTGGGAATCGCCACTGGTTCGCAAGGGGAATCGACATGCGCCACGCCATGCTCGGCTTCGCGGCAATCGCATCGCTGGTGTGTGCAACGGCATTGGCCGCGACGACCAATCCCTACGCACGCGATCCGCAGCAGCCGATTGACCAGGCCTACACCGCGAAGATCGCGAAATACACCACGCAGGCCGATTTCAACACGCCGCTGACCGATTACCTGCCGGCGTCTAAGACCGTGCCGACGCCGGAAGCGGTGCTGGGCGACATCGCCGGCGCGCCCAACACCTTGCCCTATGCGGAAACCGTGTACCGGTATTTCCGGATGCTGGCCAAGGCCACGCCGCGGGTGCGCGTGTACGACATCGGCAAGACCGAGGAAGGCCGCGAGATGATCGCCGTGGCGATCGCCGACGAATCGCTGATGAATGACCTCGATGCCAACAAGGCACGACTGGCCGAACTGGCCGATCCGCGCAAGCTCGGCATGGATGACGCCAAGGCCGCGGCGCTGATCAAGCAGACGGTGCCGGTCTACTACATCACCGGCACCATCCATTCCACCGAAACCGGCGCGCCGACCGCGCTGATGGAGCTGGCCTATCGCCTCGCCGTCGACGATGCGCCCTACATCAAGTTCATCCGTACACACACGATCACCCTGATCACGCCGGTGGTCGAGGTCGACGGCCGCGATCGAATGGTCGACCTCTACAAGTGGCACCGCGCGCATCCCGGCGAGAACTACCCGCACCTGATGTACTGGGGCCATTACGTCGCGCACGACAACAACCGCGACGCGATGGCGGTGACGCTGGACCTCACCAGGAACGTGTTGAACACGTACGTCGGCTGGCATGCGCAGGTGCTGCACGACCTGCACGAATCGATACCGTTCCTGTACGACAACACGGTCGGCGATGGCCCCTACAACGCCTGGATCGATCCGATCCTCACCAGCGAGTGGCAGCAGATCGGCTGGAACAACGTCGAACAGTTGACCAGGCTGGGACTGCCGGGTGTGTTCACCCACGGCGACTTCGATACCTGGAGTCCCGGCTACCTGATGTTCATCGCGGCAATGCACAACGGCATCAGCCGGCTGTATGAAACATTCGGCAACGGCGGCGCGGATACCGAGGAGCGCATCCTTTCGCCGGACGAGTATGCGCGCACCTGGTACAAGCCCAATCCGCCACTCGCCAAGGTGCTGTGGTCGCAGCGCGACAACAACAACTACGAGCAATCGGGCCTGTTGACCGCCTTGTACTACTTTGCGCAGCACGGCCAGCATTTCCTCGACAACTTCTGGCTGAAGTCCAAGCGTTCGGTCGAGAAGCCGACGTTGGCCGGACCCGCCGCCTACGTACTGACCGCCAATGAAAAGGACAAGGGCGCGCAGATGCACCTCTTGCATGCCTTGCACCTGCAGCATGTCGAGATCAGCCGGGCCACGGCCCCGTTCACGGTTGCCGTCGCCGACGACACCGAGGCCACGACGGGTGGAAAATCCGGAAGCAAGCCGGCGAAGCAGGTCGAGCCGCCGGTCGTCGCCACCACTAAGCGCAGCTTCCCCGCGGGCAGCTGGATCATCCGCATGGACCAGCCGTACTCGCGCATCGCCGACACCTTGCTCGACCGCCAGTACTGGGCGCCGGATGACCCGCAAAAACATCCCTATGACGATACCGGCTGGTCGTTCGGTGACCTGTTTGGCGTGGACGTCGCACGCGTGGTCGACACCAGCGTATTGAAGGTGCCGATGCGCGAAGTCGAGGGCGATTTCACGCAGCCCGCCTTCACGCTCGCATCGCTGGGCGTCACCAACACGGGCCACATGCCGCGCATCGCGCTGATGCACACCTGGCTGTCCACCCAGACGGAAGGCTGGTGGCGGATGGCGCTGGACAAGCTGCACGTGCCGTACAGCTACATCAGTACCCAGGATGTCGCGCGCGAACCCAACCTGCGTGCGAAATACGACGTGATCCTGTTCGGGCCGGTCGGCGATGGCGACCACACGCGCATGATCATCGACGGCTTGCCGATGTACGGCAATCCGATGCCGTGGCAAACGACCGCGTTGACGCCCAATCTCGGTCGCATCGATTCGACGCCGGATGTCCGCCCCGGCCTCGGTGAAACCGGCGTCGCCAACCTGAAACGCTTCGTGGCCGCCGGCGGGCTGCTCGTCACTTCGGAAGACACCGCGCGCTTCGCGATCGACGTTGGCCTCGCGCCAGGCGTGTCGGTGGCCAAGCCAGGCGATTTGCGGGTGGTCGGCAGCGTGCTGCGCGCGGAGCTGGTCGACAAGTCCAGCGCGATGGCCGCGGGATATCGCGATGCGTTTGCGCTCTACAGTTCCACCGGCATGGCCTTCAACGTGGCCGACCAGACCATCGGCAATGGCGGACTTGCCACCGCAGGGGGTTACGCGCGCCCGACCGGCCGTGGTGGTCCGGACGATGTGGATGTGCCGGAGGGACGGCCGTTCGTGCAACCGCCGGCCCTGCCGGATGTGAAGCCGTGGCAGGCGGTGCCGTTGAACGTCGAGCAGGCGCGCAACAACCCATTCCTGATTCCGAAGGCCGATCGCCCCAAGGTCATCGTGCGCTGGGCCGGTTCCGGGAAGTTGTTGATCAGCGGCCTGCTGGAAAATGGCGGTGCGATGGCCGAGCACGCCGCCGTGGTTGATGCCCGTTACGGCAAGGGCCATGTGCTGTTGTTCGCGAACAACCCGATCTGGCGTGGCGAGACGATCGGAAGTTACCGGATGTTCTTCAACGCCGTGACGCATTACGCTTCGCTCTAATGCGATCAACCTTGGTCGCCGCATCTCGGCACGGTTGTGAAGTGGAATCGGTTTTGCAATCACCGGCACCATGACGGCCTTCCACGGCCTGACTTTTCACTAAAGCCGCCCGTATCGCGGCGTCTCCAGGAAACCCAACATGGAAATCCGCCGCTGGCTCCCGTACCGAAACCTGCAAAGCCGCAACCTCGGCCTGGCGCTGGCCACGGCGCGGGTGATCGCGTGGATCGGGATGTTGTTGATCGCGGCGGGTATCGCCTATGGCATTGCGGCCGCGGTGCACGGCAGCGGCGGGCCGGTCGTGCTGGCGCTCGGCATGGTGGTGGGCCTGATCGGCTATGGCTTGGCGGCACTGGTGGTCAGTGGCGCGCTTGCCGCCCTCGTGGGCATCGAGGAAGCCCATCGGCGAACGGGCGGCGGGCAATGATCACGGCTCCTTGGCGGCGCTGGTAATTGCGAAAATTGTGCACTGGCGCACAGCCGCAAATTTGCGGTAGGATCGGCTCCGCTGAGTTAGCCGAGCCTCGGGGGGAGGCTTGTTGGGGCCGGTTGTCGACCGTTTGACGATCGCATCGCTGTCTTCACTCTC
>DASSRT010000201.1:0-6260 GCA_035701705.1 Rhodanobacteraceae bacterium | reverse complement strand
GCCTTCGGCGCGCGGGGGGATGTCATCACGCGCACAGGAAAGCCAAGGCCATGCCCTTCGATCCCCCTTCCTGCGGAAGGGGGAAGCGAGGCATGTCGCGTCGGGATGTTCACCCCCTTCGGAACGAAGGGGGATGACAAGCCCGCGACGTGGCGCAGGCTGCCTGACATGGGTCAAGGGCGCCGCGGGCGATGGGCCTACACTCGGCCGCGACCGCGAGACTTCGGGAAGCGTGCGATGCTGTTCAACATCCTGCTGGCGATCCACGTGCTTGGCGTGGTGTGGTGGATCGGCGGGGTCGCGATGGTGACGGCGACGCTGTTGCCGATCTTCAACCAGTTGCCCGCCGGCGAACGCATCCAGCGCATCCAGCAGCTCGAACACCGCTTCGCCAATCAGGCGCGCGTGGCAGTGCTGGTGGTCGGCATCACCGGCTTCTGGATGGTCTCGATGGTGCCGGACGCAATCGCACACAGCTGGTGGGTCGGGCTGATGATGCTGGTGTGGGTGCTGTTCGCGATCATGTTGTTCGTCGCCGAGCCGCTGCGGCTGCCGGCGAAGCTCGGCGTGATCCACAGCCGCGGCAAGTTCCTGGCGATCCACGCGGTGTTGCTGGTGCTGGCGCTGGCCGCGATCGTGGGCGGCGTGATCGGTTCGCGCGGCGGATTTTGAAGTGCCGGCTGCGCTCGCCCTGACTTGGGTCAAGGGCTGGTGAGTACTCGCTGCCTACACTCGCAGGCCGTGCCGGAATGCGCATCGACAGCGTGTTCCCGCGACGGCAGGTCGCGCCGCTTGCGACCGCGATGGAGTGCAAGCCATGGCTGCGACCGCGAGCGCGATCGATTCCACGAACACGAATCCGCCGCACAGCGAGGCCGATGACCGCGCATTGGCCAGCGTATTCACGGCCTATACCGTCAGCGCGACGTTCTGGCTGCTGTTCGGCACGGCGGTGGGTTTGTTGTTGGCGTTCAAGTTCGGCGCGCCGGATTTCTGGGCAGCGAAGTACCTGACCTTCGGGCGGCTGCGGCCGATCCATACCAACGATGTGTTCTATGGATTCGCCAGCATCGCGCTGGTCGGTACCGCGTACTACGTCGCCGCGCGCAGCTGCGGCACGAAGTTGTACAGCACCAGGCTTGCGTGGATCGGCCTGTGGCTGTTCAACATCGCGGCAGTGGCCGGAACCATCGCGCTGGATCTCGGCTACAACTGGGGCGACCTCGAATACCGCGAGTGGCCGTGGCCGATCCGGCTGGTGTTTTTCGCTGCGTTGGTCGTCACCGCGTGGAACCTGCTGGGCACCGTCAAACGCCGCAGTTCCGAGGACATCTACCTTTCCAACTGGTACATCGTTGCCGGGGTGTTGTGGACCTGCGTGATCGCGCTGGTGGCGATCCTGCCCTGGTACCAGAAGGGTTTGGGGCAGGTGGCCATTTCCGGCTACTTCATGCACAACGCGGTGGGCATGTGGTTCACGCCGCTGGCGCTCGGGCTTTTCTACTACGCCATCCCGAAGGTGCTGAACCGTCCGATTTATTCCTACGCGCTGGGTGTGCTGGCGTTCTGGACCAACCTTTTGTTCTACCCGTTGCTGGGTGGTCACCATTTCCTGTTCAGTCCGCTGCCGTGGTGGCTGCAGACCACCGCGATCGTGTTCAGCGTGGCGATGCTGGTGCCGGTGTGGGGCGGCAGTGCGAACTATTTGCTGACCATGCGTGGCCGCTATCACGGCCGCATCGAATCGTATCCGTTGGCGTTCATGTTCATCGGCGTGTTGTGTTACCTCGTCGGGTCCACGCAAGGCACCGTGGAGGCGTTCCGTTCCCTGCAGGCGATCTGGCACTTCACCAGTTTCACGGTCGGCCACTCGCATCTCACGATGTACGGCTTCGTCACCTTCGCGGTGTGGGGCGGCATCTACGCGCTGCTGCCGCTCGCAACCGGCAAGCGCCCGGGCCGGCTCGGCATGTCGCTGCACTTCTGGCTGGCGCTGGTGGGGGTCGCGATCTACGTGATCGCGCTGTCGATCGGCGGCACCATCCAGGGGCTCGACTGGGTCCATGACAAGCCCTTCATCCAGTCGGTGATCGACATGGAGCCGTATTACCTGTGGCGCGGCGTCGGCGGGCTGTTGATGTTCCTCTCGCACCTCGTGTTTGCGTGGAACGTGTGGCGGATGACGCGCGGCAAGGCTGGCGATGCGCCGTCGCCGATCATGGATCCGGAAGCGGAGGCCGCGGCATGAAGAAGATGTTCGCGATCTTCGGCGGCGCGCTCGGCATCTACATCGTGATCGTGATGTTGATTGCGGTGGGTCCCGCCATCGACCTGTCGCAAACGCCGCCCGGGCCGGGGGTGCAACCGTTGACGCCGCTGGAAGCCGAAGGCCGCCAGGTGTTCGCCAGCAACGGTTGCGATTATTGCCACACCCAGCAGGTGCGCCCGCTTCCGGAAGACAAGGTGTTCGGACGGCCGTCGGCGCCGGGTGACTTCACCTACCAGACCCCCGAATTGCTCGGCTCGGAACGCACAGGTCCCGATCTCACCAACGTCGGCAACAGCAAGCCCAGCGATGTATGGCAGTACATCCACCTGTACGACCCGCGTGCGGTGGAACCGCATTCGATCATGCCCAACTTCAAGTTCCTGTTCCGCGAAGTGGCGACCGTGCCGCCGGGTGAAACGGCGGTGCCGGTGCCCGCTGCGTTTGCGCCGAAGAACGGTGACAAGGTCATCCCGACGCAGAAGGCCAAGGCGCTGGTGGCGTACCTGCTGTCGCTGAAGCAGACTCCGATTCCCGGCTACGCCATGAACGGCGGCATGGGCGGCCCGACCGCGGCTGCGGCGCCTGTCGCGTCCGCGCCGGCGGCGTCTGCACCCGCTGCCGGCGGTGGCTACGTCTATGACGCAAACAAGGGCAGGGCGCTGTTCACGGCCAACTGTTCGGCCTGCCACCAGGCGACCGGCGAGGGCATCCCGGGTGCGTTCCCGCCACTCAAGGGCAATGCTGCCGTGGATGACGCCGATCCTGCCCTGCACCTGCACACGATCCTGCACGGCGCCCACGGCGTGGTCGTGGGAGGCGTGAAGTATTCGAGTGCGATGCCGCCGTTCGCGAGCCAGTTGAGCGACGAGGACATCGCCAACATCGCCAACTACGAACGCTCGTCCTGGGGCAACCACGCCGCGCACGTGACCCCGGCGGATGTGGCCAAGGTGCGCGCGGCGGGCAATTGATCGGAGGCTGTGATGATGCACAACATGCAGATGGGGCCGATGTGGGGCATCGTCGCCGTGGCCACGGTCGGTGGCTTGATCACGCTCGCCTGCTTCGCCGCGATGTTCTGGTTCATCTTCCGCCCGGGCGAAAAGAACCGGCATCACGCCAAGTACGACATCCTGCGTCCGGATCGCTGAGAGGTATCCAACGATGGCCAAGCCGCACGTTCGCGTTTATCTCGACAACGATCCGACGCCCGTCATCGACGAGGAAATTCCGTCCGAGTACACGCTGGATACACGCACGCTTCCCGACGGACCGCATCGCCTGATCGTGCGCGCCGAGGACCAGAGCGGCAACGAAGGCGTCGAGGAAATTCCGTTCCACGTGCAGAACGGTCCCGGCATACGCGTGTCCGGCTTGCGCCCGGGCTCGACGCGACGCGGCAGCGTGCACATGACCCTGGACGCGTTCAGCGCCGACGATCCCTTCGATCCACGTCGCGCCGAAGCGCGCTCGGCGATCCCGACCTGGGTGTGGATCTTGTTCCTGTGCGTGATCGCGTGGGTGGTGTTCTACGTCGCGACGATGTGGGACGTGCCGACGAAGTACCAGCACACGCCGACCTTCGGCAACGTCCCGGCGGTCTCGGCGCCGGCGACCACACAGCCCGCGGCGAAGTAGGCGTCACATTCCCGCAAGAATTCCGAACGGGTTGTGCGCGCGCGCTACCGTCACGATGAACAGGAACACGATGAGCGCGGCGCCGAAGCACGCCGCGCGCACCGTGCGGGTGCGCCCGCGCCGCAGCGCAAACACGCCGAGCACGATGTAGACGACCAGCAGCAGCACCTTGACGGTGAGCCAGGCCTGCACGAACGGGTATTGGTGGATGATCGTGGTCAGCGCGATCGCCGCCGCCAGCAGCGTGACGTCGATGGCGACCGAGATGCGCCGCAATGCCTTGTGGTTCGCGATCGGCAACCCGGCCAGCATCATGCAGCCGCGCGCGAAGAACAGGCTGCCCGAGGCGATCACGCAGCCGATGTGGGTCCACAGGATTTGCAGGTACCACGCGGCCATGGCGGGCTTCAACGACGGGCGAGCACGCAGTATGCCGACGCCGCTGCGGGGGCGCGTTGATCCGGCTCAGGTCGGCCGCTGGCCGCGACCGTAGCCGCTGTTGTGAAAAGTCAGGCCACGGATGGCCGTTCTGGCGTTGATGGCTCGGACTCTACTTGCTTGCCGCAGACCGGGGCAAAGCGGCGATCAGGGACGATCGCTTTTTCAGACACCCAGCACGCAGCGCGCCAGTGCGCGCAGTTTCGGCGGGTCGAGCAGCGCGACGCTGCGGCCTTCGATCGCGATCAGCTTCTGCTCGCGGAAACGCCCGAGTACGCGGCTGACGGTTTCCGCGGCGAGCCGCAGGTAATTGGCGATGTCGGCGCGCGCCATGCTCAGGCGGAACTGCGTTCCCGACAGTCCGCGCGACGCGTAGCGGTCGCCCAGATCGACGAGGAACGCGGCCATGCGCTCGTCCGCCGAATGGTCACCGGCCAGCAGGGAGGCCGAGCCGAGCTCCTTGCTGAGCAGCCGGAACAGGTGCTGCTGGACGCGCGGCTGGCGCGATGCCAGGGCGCTCATGGCCGGGAACGAGAAGCGGCAGCACTCGGTGACTTCCAGTGCAATCGCATCGCACGGGTAGTGCTCGGGATAGATTGCGTCGAGTCCGACCAGCTCGCCCGGCAAGTAGAAACCGAGCACCTGTTCGCGGCCCTCGGCGTCGACCAGGGTGGTCTTGACCATGCCTGCGCGCACCGCGAACAGCGCCCGGAATGCATCGCCGCTGCGGAAGATGTGGTGGCCGGGTTCGAAGGGTCCGACGTGTTCGACGAGGCAGTGCAATTCCGACAGCTCGGTCTTGCCGTAGCCGGCCACCGCGCAGGATTCGGCGAATGCACAACTCGTGCAGAAATGCTCTGCGTCACCGTCATTGGCGGGGATGCCGGTGCGGCGTTCCGCAGGCGCGTCGGCTCGGGATGGTGACGTGCGCGATTCCATTTCGGTTCTGGCGCGGGGCGCCCGGCGGCAGCATTGGCGACAGTTTAGCGCAGCCGCCGGGGGATCCTCAGGTGCCGGGGACGGCGATGACCTGCTCGATGGCCCCGAAGATCGAATTGCCGTCGGCGTCATGCATGTCGATCTTCACGCTGTTGCCGTATTTCAGGAACGGCGTCTTCGCCTCGCCGTCGCGCAGCTTTTCGACCGTGCGTTGCTCGGCGAGGCAGGAGGCGCCGCGCGAGGTGTCCTGGTTGGCGATGGTGCCCGAGCCGACGATGGTGCCGGCGGCGAGCGGGCGTGTCTTCGCGGCGTGCGCGACCAGCTGCGCAAAGTTGAACTGCATGTCTTCCCCGGCCTCGGCTTCACCGAACCACTGGCCGTTGATCCAGGTGCGCATCGGCAGGTGCACCTTGGAATCCTTCCACGCGTCGCGCAGTTCGTCCGGCGTGACGAACACCGGCGACAGCGCCGAGCGCGGCTTGGATTGCAGGAAGCCGAAGCCCTTGGCGAGTTCGCCCGGGATCAGGTTGCGCAGGGAAACGTCGTTGACGAGGCCGATCAGCTGGATGTGCTCGGCGGCCTGCGCCGGCGTCACCGCCATCGGCACGTCGTCGGTGACCACCACGACTTCCGCTTCGAGGTCGATGCCGTAGTCTTCGCTCGGCACGCGCACCGGATCGCGCGGGCCGAGGAACCCGGCGCTGGTGGCCTGGTACATCAACGGATCGGTGTAGAACGATTCCGGCACCGTGGCGCCGCGCGCCTTGCGCACGCGCTCGACGTGCGGCAGGTAGGCGCTGCCGTCGACGAATTCGTAGGCGCGCGGCAGCGGCGCGGCCAGCGCGTGGAAGTCGATGTTGAAGGCATTGGCGACCGCCTGGTGGCGGTGCTTGCACAGCGCGTCGTACAGCGCGTGCAGGCGCGGCGCCGCGTTTTGCCAGTCGTCAAGCGCGGCCTGCAGGGTGGGGGCGATGCC
>DASSRT010000200.1:0-2808 GCA_035701705.1 Rhodanobacteraceae bacterium | reverse complement strand
CACCAACGTCGCGGCAGGCACCGAGGATACCGATGCGGTGAATCTCGCGCAGTTGAACGCGGCGGCGGCGGCGGGCAACAGCACGGCCGCCTACTTCATCGCCAACGGCGCCAATGACGGCAGCGACAACGCGGTTGTGATCGGCGCCAGCGCCGTGGCGGCGGGGCCGGATGCCGACGCTGCCGGTGACACCAGTGTGGCGATCGGTTCGGGAACCTCTGCCGGTGGTCTCAACGCGTCTGCCGTAGGCAGCGGCAGCGTGGCGAGCGGCATCGGTGCCACCGCGATGGGTGCGGGAGCGTCCGCGGGCGGCAACAACGCCTCGGCAGTCGGTGCAGGAGCCATGGCCGGCGGCATGAATGCTTCGGCAATTGGCGCAGGGGCCATGGCCACCGGCAGCAATTCCTCGGCGTTCGGTGCGGGCGCGCAGGCGACCGCCACCAACAGCGTGGCGATCGGTGCGGGTTCGATGGCATCGTTCATGAATACGGTGTCGGTCGGTTCGGTCGGCAACTACCGGCGGATTGTCAATGTCGCCGATCCGACCGATGCGCACGATGCCGTGACCCTGGGGTATCTGCAGAACAACTATTCCGACAACAACGCGATCACCAGCCTCTCGAACAAGATCGACGCGTTGAACAAGCAGATGGCGTCACTCGACCAGGCTTCGGGCACGTCCGGCACCGGCAGCGACAGTGCCGCTGCCGTGGCGACAACCACGTCGGCCACGGGTGGCTCGGGTACGCCGTCCGCGGCATCGGACAGCCCCGTCCCGGCCGGACAGCACGCGGCGGCGGCGAACGCAAGCGGGAACGCGCAACAGCAGGTCGCGCAAGCGAATGCCTACACCGACCAGCAGACCCAGGAGGCCTTGCGTTCGGCGAATACCTACGCCGATGCCGCCAACTCGCAAACCCTGAGCGCGGCCAACGCGTACACCAACCAGGCGCTTGCCAGCTACGTCACCACCGATACCTTCAATCAGTTCCAGAACCAGGTGAACCTGCGTTTCCGCGAACAGGACAAGCGCATCGATACGCTCGGTGCGATGTCGGCGGCGGCCACCCAGATGGCCATCAACACCGCGGGCTTGTCGGGCGACAACCGCGTGGGCGTCGGTCTTGGCACCTATGGCGGCAGGCAGGCCGCATCGCTCGGCTATCAGCACATGTTCTCCAACCAGAAGGCGAGCATCTCGGCCGGCGTGTCGTCGGCCGGCGGCGAAACCTCCGGCGGTGTCGGCGTGGGCTTCAGCTGGTAGGGACGCCGGCATCCAACACGGGGGACCGAGCGTTGCAACTCGGCCGCGGCAACTGTTTGCATCGATATCGATGCTTGTACAAAACCAGACCAAGAGGATCGATACATGTCGAAACAACCTAGATTACGCAAACGGCTTTTCGTACTCGCAGTTGCCGGCGCTTTCGGCATTGCCGGCGCTGCTTCGGCGGCGGTACCGGCAGCTGGCAGCAGTTTCGCCACATTGACCCGGGCCACCCAACTCAATCGCGGCGACACGGTCAAGGGTGCAATGCCGATTTCGAACACCGTACACGTGACGGTCGCGCTGAAGTTGCGCAACGGCGCCCAGATGAAGGCATTCCTGGCCCGCGCCAAGGCGCCGGGCACGCCGGTCGCGCAGCGCGTGATGAGTCGCGCCGCGCTTGCGGCCAATCACTTGCCGACGGCGTCACAGGCACAGGCGGTGGCGGATTTCCTGAAACGCTCGGGCTTCACCAACGTGCAGGTTTCCTCCAACCGGATGCTGGTGTCGGGCGATGCCAGCGCCGCGGCAGTGCAGGCGGCGTTCAAGACCACGCTGGTCAATGTACGTACCCATGACGGGCGCAATGCCTTCGCCAACAGCAAACCGATCCGGATTCCCGCCACGCTGCAGGGCACGGTGCAGGCAGTGCTCGGTCTGCAGACCGTGCACAAGGCGCACACCATGCTGCGTGCACATGCCAGCGTCGGTATCAGCGGACACTTCCCGCAGGAATTCGCGGACATCTACGGTGCGTCGTCCTTGCCGGCCGCCACCGATGTCGACGTGGCGGTGTGGGGCTGGGGCGGCATGCAGGAAACCGTGGATGACCTCGACGACTTCATGGCCAGCACCGGCCTGAGCGCCGGAACCGTCACCGTGGTCTGCACCGACTATGACGGATTCGATGCCGGCGGCGTGGTCACTGACGACCCCACCTGCAACAACGTCGACCAGGGATCGGTCGAGTGGGACATGGACAGCCAGAGCATTCTCGGCATGACCGACGGCGTGAAAAGCATGACTTTCTACGCTGCATACGGTGGCTACAGCAGTTCAATGACGAACGCGCTGAACGAGATCGTGACCCCGACCGCAGGCGAACCGCTGGCGCAGGTGATCAATGGCTCGTTCGGACTCTGCGAGCGGTTCTGGGACATCAATCAGGGTGGTGACGGCGGAGTACAGGCGATGCAGCCGCTGTTCGAGATCGGGGCCGCGCAAGGGCAGACGTTCACCATTTCCACGGGTGACTCCGGTGCGGACGAGTGCGGCGACGGGCAGGGCGATTCAGCCAGTTGGCCGGCCAGCTCGCCATCCGTGGTGGCGGTGAGCGGCACCACGCTGCGTGCTTCCGACACCACCTGGGCGCGTGAGAACGTGTGGTCGGGTTCGGGCGGCAGCCCGAGTTCGATTTTTGACGCACAGCCTTGGCAGGCCTCGCTGACGTACGGCACCTTCGCGGGTGCGCGCGGCCCGGATGTGGCCTTCGACGGCAATCCGAACTCGGGTGCAATCGTGCTGGTTGGTGGTCAGTATTT
>DASSRT010000199.1:0-10977 GCA_035701705.1 Rhodanobacteraceae bacterium | reverse complement strand
TGCGCATCGGACGCGAGGCCTTGGTACGCTCATGGCCGATCGGACGAATGTACGAATGGCTCGATCGACTGCGCACGCTACCGCCTGACGTACTCGCACAGACGCAGGCTGCATCGTGAAATTCGTGGGGAAACCTCAGGATCCAACCCTATTGCACAGTCTGGAAAACTGACAACGGCACGCAACAGACCAATAGTGGTAACGCGACCTGAATCATGCGTCCGAAACGTGGAAGAACGCGCGGAATCAGGCGGAGCGCGGGCGACACTCTCGCCGGCTCGCCGCGAGACAGCATTCGCGTTCCAGCGGTGATGCGTACCAGCAACCGGTTGATGAACGTCGTCGGCCACTTGGCGGAGTCGCGAATTGATGATCCCATCGTTCTGATCCCTGGAAGTTGGACGTCGGCGCAACCGGCAATTCACGACACCGGCTGACAGCCGGCCGGGGTGCCTTCCGTGACCATACACCTCGTTCCTTTCACCAACATTTCAAAGGTTCCGTAAGCGCCGTGCGCCGCATGCAAGCGATATCGTTCTGCGCCCGTCGCAGGCATAGGCACGGGCGGGCCCCACGCTGCGAAACCGTTGTCAACAAGCGGTGCTAGTGTCCGCCACCACCCCCGCGCATCTTCGGCGTGAACGGCGGTTTGGCCAGCCACACGACCGCGATCAGCAGGAAGAAGCCGATGCCCAATCCCTGGAACAGGTGATTGAAGGAAATCTGCGCGGCTTGCTGGGTGATCACGCGATTGATGCCTGCGGCGTATTGCTGCAGCTGCCCGCCCATCGCGGCGACGCTGTCGCGCACACTGCTGTCGAAGGGGTTGATGTGTTCGGTGAGGGTTGCGTGGCTGCTGACGCTGCCGCGCGACCACAAGTAGGTCACGATCGACACCGCGAAGCTGGCGCCGACGGTGCGCAGGAAGGTCGCCGATCCGGAGCCTTCCGCGATTTCCGGGCCTTCCAGATCCGACAGCAGGATCGTCAGGATCGGCATGAAGAACAGCGCGATGCCGAGGCCGAGCATGAATTCGGTCAAGGCAATGTTGGCAAAGTTGACCTCGGTATTGAAACTGCCGAAACGGAAGCACACGAAGCCCATCACCGCGAACGAGAACGCGGTCAGCCAGCGCAGGTCGAAGCGGGTGGCGTACTTGCCGACGAAGAAGGTCAACAGGATCGGGATGACGCCGATCGGCGCGGCGGCAAGTCCCGACCAGATCGCGGTGTAGCCGAGCGTGTTCTGCAACCACAGCGGCAGCAGCAGCGAGATCGAGAAGAACAAGGCGAAGGCCAGCACCAGGGCCAGCGTGCCGGCGGCGAAGTTGCGGTGCCGGAACAGCCGCAGGTCGACCAGTGGCGACTCGTCGGTCAGTTCCCAGATCACCCACACGATCAGCGAAATCGCCGCGATGATCGCCAGCGTCACGATGGTGCCGGAATGGAACCAGTCGAGCTGGTTGCCCTTGTCCAGCATGATCTGCAAGGAGCCGACACCGAGTATCAGCGTGACCATGCCGACCCAGTCGATGCGGGCGCGCAACAGCCGCTCGATCCGCTTGCCCATCTGCGCCAGCACCACGGCACCGGCAAACAGGCCGATCGGCACGTTGATGAAGAAGATCCAGCGCCACGAGTACGAATCGGTGATCCAGCCACCCGCGACCGGCCCCACGATCGGCGCGACCACCGTGATCATCGCGATGATCGCCAGCGCCATGCCGCGTTTGTCGCGCGGATAGATCGACACCATCAGGCTTTGCGTGATCGGGTACATCGGCCCGCAGACCGCGCCCTGCAGCGCGCGGAACAACACCAGCATCGACAGGCTGGTGGCAAAACCGCACAGCAGCGAGAACAGCGAAAACAGCAGCACCGCGGAAACGAACACCTTCACTTCGCCGAAGCGGCGCGACAGGAAGCCCGTCATGGGCAGGGTGATCGCCTGCGCCACGGTGAACGAGGTGATCACCCAGGTCGACTGGTCCTGGCTGGCCGACAGGTTGCCGGCGATCGTCGGCAGCGATACGTTGGCGATCGTCATGTCCAGCACCTGCATGAAGGTGCCGAGCGACAGGCCGATCGTCGCCAGCAGCAGGCTGGCAGGGCGGAATTCGCCGAAGGCTTGCGGAGCGCTGGAGGCAGTGGCAGCCATGTAACCCGTCAGTCGAAACTCAAGTCCAGGAAAGTCGTTGCAGTGCCGGCGCAGCGAAAACCATCAAATCCATGTGACGCTTGCACGTTGCCGCAATCATGGTCCGATCGAACACTCAATGCGCGCCCGCGGCAGCGGGCGCCTTGATGAACGGCGGCCGCGCAAACCACACCACCACGATCAGCGCGAAGAACACGCCGCCGAGGATCACGAACAGATCGTTGAACGAAATCTGTGCCGCCTGCTGCGAGATCACCCGGTTCATGCCCGCAACATACTGCTGCAGGTGTCCGCCGCTGGCCGCGATGCTCGCGCGCACTTGCGCCGAATAGCCGTTGATGTGCTCGACGAGGTTGGCGTGGTTGATCGCGCCACCGCGTTCCCAGTAGAAGGTGACGATCGAGACCGCGAAGCTGCCGCCCAGCGAGCGCAGGAAGGTGGCGAGGCCGGAGCCCGCCGACACTTCGCGGCCACTCAAGTCCGACAGCAGGATGGTCAGGATCGGCAGGAAGAAGAAGGCGACGCCGAGGCCCTGGAGCAGCTGCACCATGGCCACGTGGTAGAGGTCGATCTGGGTGTTGAAGCCGCCACGCATGAAACAGGTCAGCCCGATGATGAGGAACGAGAACGACGCGAACCAGCGCAGGTCGAAGCGCGTCGCGTGCTTGCCGATCCAGAAGCTCAGCAGCAGCGGGAACACGCCGATCGGTGCGGACACGATGCCGGCCCAGATCGAGGTATAGCCAAGCGTGTTCTGCATCCACAACTGGATCAGCAGGCTGGTGGAGAAGAACATCGCATAGGCCAGCACCATCGCCAGCGTGCCGGCGGCGAAGTTGCGGTGCTTGAACAGGCGGAAATTCACGATCGGCTCGGGGTCGGTGAATTCCCAGATCAGGAACACCGTGAGCGCGATCGCGGCGACGATCGCCAGCACCACGATGAAGTTCGAGTTGAACCAGTCGAGCTGGTTGCCCTTGTCGAGCAGGATCTGCAGCGCGCCGACGCCGAGGATCAGGGTGACCAGGCCCACCTTGTCCACGCGCGGCTTGTCGATGTGTTCGGGCCGCCCGCGCATCTGGGTGGCGACCACCATCGCCGCGAACACGCCGACCGGGATGTTGATGAAAAAGATCCAGTGCCACGAATAGGTGTCGGTGATCCAGCCGCCCAGCATCGGCCCGACGATCGGCCCGATGATCGCGATCATCGCCAGGATCGCCAGCGCGGAGCCGCGCTTGTGGCCGGGATACAGCGACACCATCAGGCTCTGCGTGATCGGGTACATCGGCCCGGCCATCGCACCCTGCAGCGCGCGAAACACCACCAGCATGCCGAGCGAGGTCGACATGCCGCAGGCCATCGAGAACACCGAGAACAGCAAGGTGGCCCAGATGAAGGGTTTCACTTCACCGAAGCGGCGCGTGATGAATCCGGTCAGCGGCAAGGCGATCGCGTTGCACACCGTGAACGAGGTGATCACCCAGGTCGACTGGTCCTGGCTGGCGCCGAGGTTGCCGGCGATCGTCGGCAACGAGACATTGGCGATCGTCAGGTCGAGGATCTGCATGAAGGTCGCCAGCGACAGGCCGACGACCGCCAGCGCCTTGCTGGGCGGCTGGAATTCGCCGATGCCGCCGGCAACCGCGGCTGCGGTGGAAGCCATGCCGGATGCTTTCCGTCAGTGCCCGCGGGCCACCGCGCCATGCGTCGAATCGACCGCGGCGCCGCTGTTGGCGTGGATGATCTTCGCGATCAACGCGTCGGCATCGGCCTGGCTGCGGGTGTAGACGTCGGTGCTGAATACCGCCTTTTGCGGCGGCTGCTGCGCCAGCATCGGGCCCTTCTGGCTGTGCAGGTTGACGTCGACGTTCATCGACAGGCCGATCCGCAACGGATGCTTGTCGAGCTCGGATTTTTCGAGCGAGATGCGCACCGGCAGGCGCTGCACGATCTTGATCCAGTTGCCGGATGCGTTCTGCGCCGGCAACAGCGAGAACGCGCTGCCGGTGCCGATGCCGAGTCCTTCGACGTGACCGTGGTAGGTCACCGAACCGCCGTACACGTCGGAGGTCAGCGTCACCGGCTGGCCGATGCGCATGTGTTCCAGTTGGGTTTCCTTGAAGTTCGCATCCACCCACACTTGATGGAGCGGCACTACCGCCATCAGCGGCATGCCCGGTTGCACGCGCTGGCCAACCTGCACGCTGCGCTTGGCCACGTAGCCCGAGACCGGCGCCACCAGCGTGGTGCGTTGATCGTTCAACCACGCCGCGCGGACCGCCGCTGCCGCAGCCTTCACGTCGGGGTGCGACGCGATTTTCGTGTCCGACACCAGCGCGCTGGTGGTGGCCAGTTGCGCCTGCGCGGCGGACAGGGCGCTTTCCGCGGTGGTCAGTGCATCGCGTGCATGCGCCAGTTCCTCGGCGGAAATCGCGCCGGAGGCCGCCAGCCCCTTGCGGCGCTGGAAGTCGGCCCTGGCCTGCGCCACCGCCGCCTCGCGTGCGGCGACTGCGGCCGTGGCGCTGTGCACGGTCGAATACAAGCCACGCACCTTGCGCACGGTTTGCGCCAGCGTCGCCTCGGCCTTCTCCAGCGCGACGTCGGTGTTGGTCGGATCCAGCTTCACCAGCGGCTGGCCCTCGCGCACGAAGTCGTTGTCATCGGCGCCGATGCTGATGACGGTGCCCGGTACCTGCGGCGTGATCTGCACGATGTTGCCGTTGACGTAGGCGTCGTCGGTGCTCTCGTACCAGCGGCCGACGAACAGGTAATACAGCACCCACGCGATCGCCACGACGATGACCACGCCGACCAGCCCGCGCAACAGCACGCGGCGCTTTTTCAGGCGCTGTTCCTTGAGGCGGGCAGCCGGATCGTTGTCGTCGGCGGGATTGGGAATGATGGGCGATGTCATGGGTGTGCCTTGGATGCGGATTCGTGGTTGCGGTTGGCGGCGAGCGACGGTGCGTCGGCCGCGGCCTTGAAGCCGCCGCCGAGGGCTTCGTTCAGCGCGGCCCAGCTGATGCTGCGGCGGGTTTCCAGCATCGCCAGCTGCTGCTCGGCGACGATCAATTCCTGGCGCACGCTCAGCACTTCGAGGTAGCTGCCGACGCCGGCCTGATAGCGCTGCATCGCCAGCTTGTAGGCTTCGGCCGCGCTGCTGCGCGCGGTGTCGGCGTCCTGCACTTGCGCCGCGAGCGAGCGCAGGTCATCGGCCTGCGTCGCGACCTGGTTGATCGCGTGCACCAGCGTCTGGTTGTACTGCGCGACCGCGATGTCGCGCGCGGCATCCTTGCCGGCGAGGTTGGCGCGCAGGGCGCCGCCTTCGAACAGCGGCAAGGCCAGCGCAGGCTGCACGGTGTAGAACCGGTTCGACAGCGACAACAGGTCCATGGACGCCGGCGCGATCAGACCAGCCAGCGAACTGATGCTGATGTCGGGAAAGAACTTCGAGCGCGCGACCTTGATGTCCTGCGTCGCCGCCTCGGCGCGCCAACGCGCGGCGACCACGTCCGGACGCCGGCCCAGCAGGTTGGCGGGCAGATCGTCCGGCAACACCAGTGCCGGCACCGCCGGCAATTGCGGCGGCTGGATCGCAAGCGCGCGATCGGGTCCCTTGCCAAGCAGCGCGGCGAGCACCACGCCATCGGTGCGCACGGCGTTGTCGGCGGCTTCGAGGTGCGCACGCGCAGTGGCGGTTTCGCCGTCGATCCGCGCCAGCGCGAATTTGCTGTCGATGCCGCGGGCGACGCGCTTGTGGGTGAGTTTCAGGAAATCCTCGGCGCGCTGCAGTTCATCCTTCGCGAATTTCCGGCTGGCATACGCGCCGGCGAGGTCGAAGTAGGCCTGCACCACGTCGGCAGAAAGTTTCAGGCGCGCGGCCTGCGCATCGACTTCCGCAGCGCGCGCCTTGCCGACCGCGGCCTGCCAGGCTGCACGCTTGCCGCCCCACAAGTCGAGGTCCCACTTGAAGCTCAGGTAACCGTATCGGATGGCGCCGAAGTGGCCATTGGCAATCGGCGGCAGGATCGGCGGCACGCGCGCACCGGCGATGCTGGCGCCACCATTCAAGCTCGGCTTGCGCTTGGCGTTGCTGATGTTGGCCACGGCCTGTGCCGCGCGTACGCGCGCATCCACCATGGCCATGTCGGGATTGTCAGCCAGCGCTTCGTCGACCAGCTGGTCGAGTTGCGCATCGCCGGCAACTTTCCACCAATCGGACTGCGGCCACGCCGCGGCGTCACGGGCAACGCCCGAGAGACTTTGCGAAGCCTCAAGGCTGTCGGCGGCGATCGGTTGCGCGGTGGAATGCAGGCCACCGGTACTGGCGCATCCGGCCAGCAACGCGGCGAACGCGAAGGTCAGGACAGCACCGCGATGCAAAGGGGGCACGGGTTTCATGTCGTCGATGTCTGGGAACTTGGGTCGGAAGCGGGATCAGGAACGGGCGCGCTCGCGCTCGGCATACAGATGCTCGAGCACGCGCTCCAGCAGCGAACGCAACTGCAGGCGCTCGGCTTCGGAAATTTCGGCAAAGGCACGTTCGGCGGCGGCGTTGCCGCAGGCGATCATGCGCTTGTGGATCTTCTGCCCGGCGGTAGTCAGCTCCAGCCGCAGCGCACGGCGGTCGTCGGGATCGGGCACGCGCTGCAGGTAACCGGCCTGCTCCAGCTTGTCGAGCATGCGCGTCAGCGCACCCGGGCTGTAATGGACGCAGCGGGCCAACTCGCCCGGCGCCATCGGACCGTCTTCGCCCAGCCGCTTCAGGGCCACGAATTGGCTGAAGTTGAGCTCCACGCCGGAATCCGCGAGGGCCTGCTCGATGCCGAGCACCAGCTCGCCACGGATCCTGCCGATCAGGCGGCACAGGCCAAAAGGGGTGTCGGTAGGGGTCGCGGCGGATTTCACGCCGCAGATAATATAGCCAGAACAATAATTGTCAAGGCAACTATTTCATGCGCAACGGCACCCGAACGCCGGGTCGGGAAGCGATCGCGCCGCTTCAGCCGGCGTCGCCGGTGGCGACGGGGCGTGCCGGATCGCCCACCCATCCACTCCAGGATGGCGCAAACATGCGCGAGCCGTGCAAACCTGCGGCCTCCATCGCCAGCAGGTTGTGGCAAGCGGTGACACCCGAGCCGCACATGTGGATCACGTCGCGCGGGTCGTGGCCCGCCAGCGCCGTGGTCCATTCCGCACGCAGCGTGTCCAGCGGTTTGAAGTGACCATCGTCCAGCAGGTTTTGCGCGAACGGCCGGTTGCGGGCACCCGGCACGTGTCCGCCGACGCGGTCGAGCGGTTCGTGTTCGCCGCGATAACGCGGGGCCGCCCGGGCGTCGAGCAGGAGCGCGTCGGGCTGGCTGCGCAAGCGTTCAAGTTCCTCGTAGTACACGACCGCGTGGGTGTCGATCTTGAGCGTGACCGGCGGCGCGGCACGCACTGTGCGTTCGCCGGACTCGGCCGGCAGGCCGGCATCGCACCATGCGCGCCAGCCACCGTCGAGTACTGCAGCATCGATGCCCGCGGTGCGCAGCATCCACCACGCGCGCGCGGCCGCCAGCGCACCGCCATTGGCGTCGTACGCCACCACGCGCATGCCGGGCTGCCAGCCCCAGCGTGCCAGCGTCTGTGCGAACACCGGCACCTCGGGTAGCGGATGCCGGCCGAGGCCCGAGCGCGACAAATCCGAGAGATCACGATCGAGGCTGGCGTACAGCGCGCCCGGAATGTGCGCAGCGCGATAGTCGCGCTCGCCCTGCCCCGGGTCGGCGAGGCCGAAACGACAGTCGAGGATCAACAACGAAGCCGGTGGCATGGCCGCCAACTCCATCGCACCGATCAACACCTTGCCTGCGTTCATGACGATCTGCCCATCCTCTGCAACAGGTTTACCAGCATCAGCGCGGTCGCGCCCCAGATGCGCGGCTCGACGCCCGCATACTCATACACCTTGCGCGCCCCCCACGGCGATTGGTAGTCGACCCGACGCAGGTTGCCGGCATCCAGCACGAACGCCAACGGCACTTCGAACACGCGCGCGACTTCGGCGGGCGCAGGCACCAGCCTGGCATCGCTTGCGATCCGCGCAACCACCGGCGTCACGCAAAATCCGCTGACGGTATCCAGCCGATCGAGATAGCCGAGCGGTTCGACCTGCGCGGGATCGAGCGCCAGCTCTTCGGCGCTTTCGCGCAAGGCCGTGGCCACCGCACCGGCATCGTCGGGCTCGGCGCGACCACCCGGGAAACTGACCTGCCCGGCATGATGGGCAAGATCGTCGCGGCGCAGGGTGAACACCATCCGCGGTTCCGGCAGGTCGCGAATCGCCACCAGCACCGCCGCGTCGCGGCGTGGCGCATCGCCGATCAATTCGACCACGTAGTCGTGGTTCCAGCCGGGCGCTGCCGGCGGCGCGCCGAGCGGATGCAAGGCTTGGGCGACTTCATCGAGATCGCGTGTCATGGCGACGCCGGTGGCCGCGTCGGCTGCACATCGCGGATCCAGTGGCGACGCTCGTCGTCGCTCATGACGCCCCAGCGCGCAATCTCGGCCAGCGTGCGCCGACAACCCAGGCACAAGCCGGACGCATCCAGCGTGCAGACGCCCGTGCAGGGGCTGACCGGCGACTTGAGGTGGTCCAGCGGACCGGGACTGTATGGCATCCGGACAGACTAGCGCAGGCGCCCGCGGCAAGGCGTGAACATCGGCTCGCTTCAACAACGTGCGGGTCCCGCGAAATTCGCGTCAGGGCTTGATGCCCAGCAGGTGGATGTCGAACACCAGCGCCTCGTTGGGCCCGATCCGCGGCCCCTCGCCGCGGATGCCGTAAGCCTGGTCGGGCGGGATGTACACCTGCCAGTGGTCGCCAACGTGCATGCGGGTGATGATGTCGCGCCAGCCGGGAATCATCTGGTTGACGGGAAACACCACCGGCTTGCCGCGATCCTCGGTATTGTCGAACACGGTGCCGTCGAGGAACTGGCCGCGGTACTGCAGCGTCACCGCGCTGTCGATGGTCGGGCTCTGGTTGCCGTCACCGCGACCCAGCACCTTGTATTGCACGCCCGACGGCAGGCTCACCACGCCCTGCTTCTTGCCGTTGGCAGCGAAAAACGCCCGGGCCTTCTGCAGGTTGCTGGCGGCAAGTTTCTGGTAAGCCGCGCGCGCCTGCGCCAGCATTTTTTCCTGCATCGCCTGCAGCACCTGTTGCATCTCTTGCGGTGAATACGCCGGCTGCTTGCGCGAATAGCCATCCTGCACGCCACGCATCACGGTGGCGATGTCGACGTCGGGTTGCCGCCGGCCGAGGTCGAGGCCCGCCTCGTAACCCAACGCATACGACAGCTCGGCGCGTTGCGACGTCGGCGTGGCCGCGGCCGGTGACTTGGGCGGGTGCGCCGCAGCCGCGGCCAGCGGCCAAACGCTGGCTGCGGCAAGCGCCACCACGATCACGGCCCGGCGCATGCCGGCGTCCACACCCACGGTCTGCTCCATATCCGGATAATCCGTCCGTTCCACGTTCACCGCCAGCTTTGAGGCCGGCGGGGCTGAAAGGTTCCCGAAGGCTAGTGCCCCACCGGCTTGCGCTCACCGGCCAACACCCGGATTCCCAAGCGGTTTTCCGGTGGCGCCAGCGGACAGGTTGCATGCGGCGTGAAGGCGCACGGCGGATTGTAGGCCTTGTTGAAATCCAGCACGATCCGATCGCCCTCGGGGATGTCGGCGTACAGGAAGCGTGCCGCGCCATGGGTCTCGGCACCCGAGGTCAGGTCGGCGAAGAACACGAACAGTTGCGTCGCATCCGGCGTTTCCAGCACCGGATACAGCGTCAAGCGCATGCCGTTGTGGTGGAAGGTCGCCATCCCCGGTGCCGGATAATTTTCGATCGTGCCGATCACGGTGCTGGTCGCGAGTTGAAAGGGCGGATGCAGCGGATGCCATTCCGCCTCGATCCGCCACTCGGGATCGATCGGGAATCGCTCGATGCCCTTGAAGTGGGTGCGCGTGGGCGCGGCACTGTCACGTACCCGCAAGCCCTTGCGGCCACTGCGTTCGAGCAGGATGAAACTGACCGTACCGAACGCAACCACGGTCGGCGCGGGGTGAGTGTCGTCCACCAGCGGCGCGCGCAGCAAGCCGGGCTTGCCGTCGATCGTGGCACCACTGGCGGGATCGAGGATGATGGTGAGCGTCCCATCCCGCGCCCATTCGACCGTGCCGAGGTGCGCCGGCGCGTTCGCCAGCACGATGTCGTTGCCGGCGGCACTGCCGATGCGGTTGCTTCCCGGGTGCAGCCACTCGAGCCCGACCAGGCTCAGCCAGCCGTCCGGTGCAGTCAGGCGCTCGATGCGCCCCGCATGCCAGCGTTCGATTTCGTGCCTGTAAGCCTTGTCGATGCTCACCGTCTACCTTCCTCGCAAAAACAACTTGTCGAGTTCGGCGATCGTCCGAATTCCCGCCGACAAGCCTTGTCGATACTCACGTTTCATCTTCCTCGCAAAAACAGCTTGTCGAGTTCGGCGATCGACAGCTGCGTCCAGGTCGGACGCCCGTGATTGCATTGCCCGGAGCGCTCGGTCGCTTCCATCTCGCGTAGCAGCGCATTCATTTCAGGTAGCGCCAGGCGTCGGTGCGCGCGCACCGAACCGTGGCAGGCCATCGTCGACAGCAGTTCATTCTGCACTTCTTCCAGTCGCCGCGAGCTGCCGTGTTCGGCCAATTCGGCCAGCACGTCGCGCGCGAGTCGTGCTGCATCGGCACCCTCCAGCAGGGCCGGGATCCGCCGCGCGGTCACCTGGCGCGGGCCGCTGCGGTCAA
>DASSRT010000198.1:0-16755 GCA_035701705.1 Rhodanobacteraceae bacterium | reverse complement strand
TCATCAAGCTCGACTTGCCCACATTGGGCTTGCCGACGATCACCACATGCAGGCCGTCGGTCAGTCGCACACCACGGTCCGCGGCGGCCTGCAGTTGCCGCAAGCTTTCACTGACGTCGGCGAACAGGTGCTGCAGGGTGGTGGCGGACGCCGCTTCGGAAGCATCCTCGGCAAAGTCGATGGCAGCCTCGACTTCCACGCGCAGCCGCACCAGGTTTTTCGCCAGCGACTCGACCCGGCGCGAGAACTCGCCCTCCAGCGAACGCAACGCCGCGTCGGCTTGCGCCTCGGAGCGCGACGCGATCAGGTCGGCGATCGCTTCGGCCTGGGCCAAATCGAGCTTGCCATTCAGGAAGGCGCGTTCGGAAAACTCGCCGGCGCGCGCCGGTCGCGCACCCAACTCGCAGGCGCGCCGCACCAACCGGTCCAGCACCACGGGGCTGCCGTGGGCGTGCAGTTCGAGGACATCCTCGCCCGTGAATGAATGCGGCGCGGGAAAGTACAGCACCAGGCCACGATCGAGCACGCTGCCGTCGGCCGCGCGAAAGCTCGCGAAATGCGCGTGGCGCGCGGTGGGCTCAAGGCCGCACAGCTGCACCGCGATCGCGTGTGCGGCGTCGCCGGAAACCCGCACCACCCCGACGCCGCCGCGCCCGGGTGGGCTCGCGACGGCGACGATGGTTGCGGTTTTCATCGGCGCACGCCGGTCAGGCCATCAGGCCCGCGCGCGTGATTCCGCGCGCTCGACCTGACGGGTGACGTACCACTGTTGCGACACCATGCAGATGCCGCGCACCACGTAATACAAGGTAAGGCCCGCCGGGAAGAAGTAGAAGATCACCGAGAACAGCAGCGGCATCACCTTCATCAACTTCGCTTGCGTGGGGTCCATGCCCTGCGCCGGCGTGAGGAAACTGGTGCCAACCATGGTCAGGGTGTAGAGCACCGGCAGGATGAAGTACGGGTCGGCCGCCGAGAGGTCGGGGATCCACAGGAAGGCCGCGTGGCGCAGTTCGACACTGTAGATCAACACGTAGTACAAGGCGAAGAAGATCGGCAACACGATCAGGGTCGGCAGGCAGCCCGACATCGGGTTGACCTTCTCCTTCTTGTACAGCTCCATCATGGCCTGCTGGTACTTCTGCTTGTCGTCGCCGAAGCGTTCCTTCAACGCCTTCAGGCGCGGCTGCAACTTGCGCATGCGCGCGCCGGAACGGTATTGCGCCTCGGTCAGTTTCCAGGTCAGGCCCTGGATGATCAGCACCAGCACGATGATCGCAAGGCCCCAGTTCTTGACCAGTGCGTGCAGGCCCGACAGCAACTTGAACATCGGCGCCGCGATCACCGTCCACATGCCGTAATCGACGGTGTAATTCAGGCCCGGGGCGATGCTGGCCAGGTGGTTCTGCAACTTCGGGCCGACATACAGGCGCGCATCCGCGGTCGTGCTCGCACCGGGTGCGACACTGAGGGACGGCCCCATCATGCGGATCAGGTAGCGCGGCTTGCCGTCCGCACCGGTCGCGGGAACCTCGACGCTGCTGAAGCTCTGCTTCACCTTGGCGTCCGGTATCCAGGCGCCGACGAAGAAACGCTGGCTCATCGCGACCCAGCCACCGGTCACCTGCTGGTGCAGCGCATCCTTCTCGAAGTTGCCGAACTTGAGTTTCTGGAACTTGTCCGCGGGGCTGTACCACGCCGCGCCGGTGTAGGCGAGGCTGTCCGGGTTGTAGAACTCCAGGAAGTGCTTGGGTGCCGGCGGCGGTTCGACGCGCTCCAGTTGCTCGTATGCGTTGCCTTGCCAAGGCTTGGCTCCGTGATTGACGATTTCCTGGCTCAAGCCCACCACGTAGCTGCCGCGCTCGAGGGTGTAGCGCTTGATGACTTCCACGCCGCTGGCTGGATCACGCCAGTCGAGCGTCGCCACGACTTCCTTCGCACCTTGCTGCAACGAATAGCTGCCCGCGGCCGGCGTGAAGAGGGCACGGTGATCGGGCGCCGCGCTGCCACCGGCACCCACCAATCCATCCTGCGCCACGTAGTAGTTTGTGTTGGCGCGATCAAGCAGGCGCACCGGCGTGTGATCACGGCCGACCTTGTCGGGATAGTCCAGCAGGTCGGCTTCGACGATGGTGCCGCCACGCGGATCGATCGCGAGCTTCAAGACGTCGTTGCTGAGGATCACCAAATCCTTGGTGGGCGTCTCGGGCACTGAAGCGGCGCCCGGAACACTTGCGGGTTCCGCTGGTACCAGCGCTGCGCTGGCGGCCGGCGCGACCGTCGTTGCGCTGGGGACGCCCCCTGATGACGCTGCGGCGCTGGTCGCCGCCACGGGCGGCGAGGGTGGCGGCACGGCGGGGTAGTCGTGTTGCCATTGCTGCCAAAGCAGGTAGGCGACGAACAACAGCGCCACGACCAGCAGGGTGCGTGTTTGATTGATCACGAATGGGAAACTCGGGCTGGGCCGCGCCACAGGTTTTGGCGGGTCAACCGCCGATTGTGCCGGGCGCAGGGGTCGGCTTCAATGACTGCAGGCGTTGCCAGATGCGATCGAGGTCGGCACGCAACGCGGGGGAGGGGGTGCCCGCCGCCGAGGTCCGCGCAATCACCAGCACATCCAGGCCCGGCAACTGCGCGCGCCGCGTCCGGAACGATTCGCGCACTTGGCGCTTGATCCGATTGCGTTCGACGGCGCGCTTGCTGATCTTGCGCGAAACCGCCATGCCGAGGCGGCATTCCCCCGCGGCAGCCGGGATCCAGCGCAGACTGAAGTGGCTCGACGAAGCGCGGCCGGTGGCTTGCCGCAAGGCCGCGAAATCCGCGGCGCGCCGCAGCCGCGCCGAAGGCGGCAGGCCGGCCAACGCAGCGATTACGGGATGAGGCGCTTGCGGCCCTTGGCGCGACGGGCCGACAGGACCTTGCGTCCGTCCGCCGTCTTCATGCGAGCCCGGAAGCCGTGCGTGCGTGCGCGCTTGAGCACGCTGGGTTGGTAGGTGCGTTTCATGGTTGGCTCCGCGGCCGCGTGCCCGCGTACAGCGGGCCAGACATGGGAAAAGGTCTGCAATTGTACTTTTGGCCGGTCCTGCGCGTCAACAGATCAGGTACGGCAGACGGATCTTCGCATGCCGCCGCTGCGCGCATTTCGCCGCCTGCTAGACTCGCTCGTTCACGTCGCGCGCGCTGTGCGTGACGGCAGTCGTTTCGATTCTTTGCGGGAACCCATGAGCAATCTCTGGCAACGTTGCCTTGCGCGCCTCGAGGGCGAGATCGAGCCCGGTGTGTTGCACACCTGGTTGCAACCGCTGCAGGCGCGTGACGAAGACGGTACTTTGCGGTTGTTCGCGCCGAACACCTACACCCTGGAATTCGTGCGCAGCGCGTATCTTGCCCGCATCGAGGGCGCGCTGTCGGACATCGCGGGACACCCGATTCCGCTGCGCATCGAGGTCGGCTCGATCTCGAACAACGGCAAACCCGCGTCGGTAGCCGCGGTGCCGGCGGCCAGCGTGATCAGCCACAACCTCGATCCACACTACACCTTCGACAACTTCGTGGAAGGCAAGTCGAACCAGCTCGGCAAGGCCGCGGCCATGCAGGTGGCGCAGAACCCCGGACGGGCCTACAACCCGCTGCTGCTGTATGGCGGTACCGGGCTCGGCAAGACCCATCTGATGCAGGCAGCCGGCAACCTCATGCTGCAACACAACCCGGCGATGAAGCTCTTGTACGTGCACTCCGAGCGCTTCACCGAGATGATGATCACGGCGCTGCGCAACAAGAACATGGATGACTTCAAGCATCGCTTCCGCTCGGTCGACGCACTGCTGATCGACGACATCCAGTTCTTTGCGGGCAAGGACGCCACCCAGGAAGAATTCTTCCATACATTCAATACGTTGTATGAATCCAAGCAGCAGATCATCCTGACCTGCGACCGCTACCCCAAGGAAGTGGACAATCTCGAGCTGCGTTTGAAATCACGCCTGGGTTGGGGCTTGTCGGTGGCAATCGAACCGCCCGATTTTGAAACCCGCGCGGCCATCCTGCTGGAAAAGGCGCAGGCGCGCAGCATCGCGTTGCCGGACGAGATCGCCCTGCTGCTGGCGCGGCGCATTCGCTCAAACGTACGTGAACTGGAGGGCGCGCTCAACACCGTCGCTGCCCAGGCCAACCTCTCCGGACGCGGCATCACGCTTGAGCTGGTGCAAGAGACGCTGCGCGACCTGTTCAACGTGCACGCGCGCGCGATCACCATCCAGAACATCCAGAAGACGGTGGCTGACTATTACCAGCTGCGCTTGACCGACCTCCTGTCGCAGCGGCGCGTGCGTTCGCTGGCCCGCCCCCGCCAGATCGCGATGGCGCTGGCCAAGGAGCTGACCGAGCACAGCCTGCCCGAGATCGGTGAGGCCTTTGGCGGCCGCGACCACACCACGGTCATGCACGCTTGCAAGAAGATCCGCGGCTTGTGCGATACCGACATGCGACTGCGGCAGGATTGGGATAAATTGATCAGGACGCTGACCGGGTAAACTTGTGGATGGTTTCTGGACAACTCCTTTGCCAGAAGTTGTCCACAACTTGCACACCGCAAAGCCCTGCTGGGAGTTCAGCGGAATAGTTACGTAAAGCTTTGATATACAATACAATTATCACATATTGTGGTTATCAACAAAGCCTGCTACTACGACTTTGTCTACAATTACTGATTAAAGACAGCTTGCCTACACGGGGACCACCATGCGCTTCAGTACCCAGCGGGAAACCTTGCTCAAGCCGATGCAGCAAGTCGTCGGTGTCGTCGAACGCCGGCAGACCCTGCCCGTGCTTGCGAACCTGCTGGTGCAGGTGCTGGGTGATCGGCTGACCTTGACCGGGACCGACCTTGAGGTCGAGATGCGTGCGGGGGCGGACGTCGCCGGGGCCGAGGATGGTTCCACCACCATCCCCGCAAAGAAATGGTTCGACTTGTTGCGGGCGCTGCCGGATGGCGTCAAGGTCGACGTCCAGGTCAAGGGCGACAAGGTGGTCATGCATGCGGGCCGCAGTCGGTACACACTGTCCAGTCTGCCCGCCGATGAATTCCCGACCACGGACGAACTGGATGTTTCCGAGAAGGTCAGCCTGCAGGAAGGTGTGTTGCGCCAGTTGATGGAAAGGACGGCCTTTGCGATGGCGAGCCAGGATGTTCGCTACTACCTCAACGGGTTGTTGTTCGACCTGCGTGGCGCGCAATTGCGCTGTGTCGCAACCGATGGCCACCGGATGGCGATGTCCGAGGCCGCGCTGGACAAACCGGTCGCGGGGGACCGCCAGGTCATCGTTCCGCGCAAGGGCGTGCTGGAATTGATGGGTCTGTTCGACCCCAGTGAGGAACCGGTCACCCTGGAGTTTTCCAGCAACCATATCCGTGTGCGGCGTGGCGACGTGGTGTTCACCTCGAAGTTGATCGACGGGCGGTTCCCCGATTATGAGACCGTGATCCCGCTGGGCGCGGACAAGATCGTGTTGGTGGATCGCGACGCGATCCGCAACGCCTTGCAGCGCGCCGCGATCCTGTCCAATGAAAAATATCGCGGCGTGCGGTTGGAGGTAAGCCCCGACAACCTGCGCATCATTGCGCACAACCCTGAGCAGGAAGAGGCGTTCGAGGAAATCGAGGCCGAAACCAAGGCCAACGACATCGCGATCGGCTTCAACGTGGGTTATCTGCTGGACGCCCTCGGCTCGCTGGCCGACGAGCGTGTCCAGCTGCAGCTTCGGGATGCCCAATCCAGCTGCCTGTTGCGT
The DNA here is from genome assembly GCA_035701705.1 of Rhodanobacteraceae bacterium. Classification (GTDB taxonomy): domain Bacteria; phylum Pseudomonadota; class Gammaproteobacteria; order Xanthomonadales; family Rhodanobacteraceae; genus 66-474. The sequence goes on along the minus strand of DASSRT010000198.1, from coordinate 10,965 downwards.
GATGCTTCCAGCGAGCAAACCCAGCACGTGGTGATGCCGTTGCGCTTGTGATGGCCACGGCCGTCCGCACGGCCCGCCCGGAGTGAGTCTGTGAAGATCGAGCAGCTGCGGGTCACCAACCTGCGGTGTTTCGAGAGCGCGAGCTTCGAACCCGGCCAGGGAGTGAACTGGCTGGTCGGCCAGAATGGCGCTGGCAAGACCACATTGCTCGAAGCCGCACATATTCTTTCGCACGGCCGGTCATTCCGGGCCGGTGGCCGCGGGGCACCCTGTCGCCAGGGCGCCCAGGAATACGTGATCCAGGCCGTCTTGACCCGCCATGACCGCACCGGTATCCGGTTGGGGCTCTCGCGCAAGGATGATCGCTGGCAGGCGCGGCTCGACGGCGCCGACGTGGCCAGCCTCGCGCCGTTGTTTGGTGCCTGCCCCGTCGTGTGTTTCGGCCCCGAAAGCCAAACCCTCGTGACCGGGCCGGCGGATGACCGGCGGGGGTTCCTCGATTGGAGCGTGTTCCACGTGGAACACGCATCGCTCGATGTCTGGCGCGCCTGGCGCCGGGCGCTGCGGCAACGCAACGCCCTGCTGCGCAGTGGCGCGCCTGACCGCGACTTTGAACCATGGGAGCACGAGTTGGTGGGTCTGGCCGGCCAAATCCACGAGGCGCGAAGCCGTTGTCTCAACAGCCTGACGCCCTACCTGACCGAGGAGGCGGGCTGGTTGGTGCCCGAGCTTGGATCATTCAAGGTTGATTACCGGCCGGGTTGGAACGTTGAGCTCGGCTTGCAACGCCAATTCGAAACCCAACGGAGTCGCGAACGGGAACGCGGGTTCACGCAATACGGTGCCCATCGTGCCGATTGGTCACCTGTGTTCGGTGCAATTGCCCATCGGGAACACCTGTCGCGCGGTCAGGCCAAGGCCGCAGCCCTGGTTTGTCTGTTGGCCCAGGCGCACTGGCTGCACGACCGGATCGGCGAATATCCACTCTTGTGTCTTGATGATCTGGGTTCGGAACTCGATCGGGACCATGCAGGCAAGGTGGTGGCCTGGCTCGCCGGCAGGCCGCTGCAAGCGTGGCTGACCGCAACGAGTGAACCCGATCCGCAAACCCGGTCGATGGCCGACGTGTTCCACGTGGAACATGCGGGTGTCGTACCGGCATCCCCCGCAGCAGGTGGGGGCACGTCGTACCCGCTATAATTCAAGGTTTGTGGTTGCGCCACTCCGTTCGTTCGAGAAATTGCCCATGAATGACGTTTATGATTCCAGCAGCATCAAGGTCCTCAAGGGTCTCGAAGCGGTGCGCAAGCGCCCCGGCATGTACATCGGCGACACGGATGACGGCACCGGCCTGCACCACATGGTGTTTGAGGTCGTCGACAACGCGATCGACGAAGCCTTGGCTGGATTTTGCGACCACATCGAAGTCACGATCCACGATGATGGCACCGTCAGCGTGGCCGACAACGGTCGCGGCATTCCGGTCGACATCCATCCCGAGGAAGGGCGCTCCACGGCTGAAGTCGTGATGACCGTCCTGCATGCGGGTGGCAAGTTCGACGCCAACTCCTACAAGGTCTCGGGCGGCCTGCACGGCGTCGGCGTTTCGGTGGTCAACGCCCTGTCCGAACACCTGTGGCTGACGATCCATCGCAACGGCCACGAGTACCAGCAGGAATACCGGCTCGGTGACCCACTTTTCGCGGTGCGCGAGGTGGGTGTATCGGATCGGCGCGGCACCACGGTCCGTTTTCTGCCTAGTCCGGAAACTTTCCACAACATCGAATTCCACTACGAGATTCTCGCCAAGCGCCTGCGTGAATTGGCCTTTCTGAACTCTGGCGTCAAGATTACCCTTGAAGATCAAAGGGTTGGAAAAAAAGACGTCTTCCAGTACGAAGGCGGGATCCGCGCCTTCGTGCAGCACCTCTCGGCGCTCAAGACCCCCCTGCACCCGAACGAAATCAGTTTCAGTACCCAGGTCGACGGCACCACGGTCGAGCTGGCCATGCAGTGGACCGATGGGTATCAGGAGTCGGTGTTCTGCTTTACCAACAACATTCCGCAAAAGGATGGCGGTACCCATCTCACGGGATTGCGCGCCGCCTTGACGCGAACGATCAGCAATTACATCGAACAGTCGGGTTTGGCGAAGAATGCCAAGGTGGCGCTGTCGGGCGACGACATGCGCGAGGGGTTGATTGCCGTCTTGTCGGTCAAGGTTCCTGACCCGAAGTTTTCGTCGCAGACGAAAGACAAGCTGGTGTCCTCCGAGGTCAAGGGCATCGTCGAGCAGGCGGTCAACAACAAGCTCGACGAGTTCCTGCTGGAAAACCCCGGCGACGCCAAGCTGATCGCGGGCAAGGTGGTGGATGCCGCGCGCGCCCGAGAGGCTGCCCGCAAGGCGCGGGAGCTCACCCGTCGCAAGGGTGCGCTCGACATCGCCGGCCTGCCGGGCAAGCTGGCGGATTGCCAGGAGCGCGATCCGGCGCTGTCCGAGTTGTTCCTTGTCGAGGGCGACTCGGCCGGCGGTTCAGCCAAGCAGGGCCGCAACCGCAAGACCCAGGCCGTGTTGCCGCTCAAGGGCAAGATCCTCAACGTCGAGAAAGCGCGTTTCGACCGCATGCTGTCCTCGGCCGAGGTGGGCTCCCTGATCACCGCGCTCGGCACCGGCATCGGCAAGGAAGAGTTCAACGCCGACAAGTTGCGTTACCACCACATCATCATCATGACCGACGCGGATGTCGACGGTTCGCACATCCGCACCCTGCTGTTGACGTTCTTCTACCGGCAGATGCCGGAACTGATCGAGCGTGGCCACGTGTATATCGGGCTGCCGCCGCTGTACAAGATCAAGCAGGGCAAGAACGAGTTGTACCTGAAGGATGATGCGGCGCTCAACAATTACCTGATTGCGAGCGCGGTGCAGGAGGCGGCGTGGACGCCGGCCGCGGGCGTACCACCGATCCAGGGTGAGCCGCTGGAAAGTTTGCTGCGCCAGTACCAGGCCGCGATCGACCAGATCAGCCGTCTCGCGCAGCGCGGCGATGCGAGCGTGTTCCTGGCGATGCTGGACTACCCGCCGCTGGAAGATGTGGTGTGGAATGACGCGGCCGCACTGCAGGCGTGGGCGGCCGGCCTCACCAGCAAACTCGGAGCCACCGGTCTCGGACAACCGCAATTCGCCCTCGAGTTGCGTGCCGCAACCGAACAGCATCCCGCCGCTTGGCTGTTGCGCCGCGCGCAACACGGCACCGAGCACACCTGGATACTGCCGCGCAGTTTCTTTTCTGGTGCGGATTTCAGGCCCCTGCTCGACGTCGCCCGCACGCTCAACGGCCTCGCCGGCGATGCCGGCGAAGTGCGGCGCGGCAATGCCGCGCAAACGGTCGCGACGTTCGCGGCCGCGCGTGCGTGGTTGTTCGATGAAGCCAAGAAGGGCCGCCAGATCCAGCGCTTCAAGGGTCTCGGCGAAATGAACCCCGAGCAGCTTTGGGAAACCACGGTCAATCCGGAATCGCGGCGCCTGCTGCAGGTCCGCATCGAGGATGCACTCGAGGCCGACCAGATCTTCTCGACCCTGATGGGTGACGTGGTGGAGCCGCGTCGCGAATTCATCGAAAGCAACGCGCTGCGGGTTGGCAATCTGGACGTCTGAACGAAAATGCCGGGCCGGGGCATCGGGTACTTGAGCTTTGCGCATGGACCGCGTTACCCTCACCCTCCCCGTTGGTGACGCGCCGCAATGCGACACGAGGTTTCCTGATGAAGTTCGAGCTTCAAGTACTGGCTGCCGGAATCGGTTTCGCACTGCTGCTGACCGGTGTGCCGTCGGTGGCGACAGCGCAGGTGGGCGAGAGTTGCAACTCCATCCAGATGCTGGCGGGCAAGTGCGACCAGCAGAGCCAGAAGAAAGCCAAGGCTGCCAAGCAAGAAACCAGGTTTCCCAACGCCACCCGCAAGGAACCGGCCAACACCAGTGTCTCGCAACGTGAAGCCAAGGCGTTGAATGCGGGCATACAGGCGCTCAACAGCAACGATTCCGCTACCGCGGTCAAGGAATTGCAGCCCGTCGCGGATTCAAGCCGCAGCGCCTACGCCAAGGCGTTCGCGACGCTCCTGTTGGCGCAAGTCAAGTTCAAGAGTGGTGACACCAAGGGCGCCATCGCGATGGCGAAACAGGCACTCGATTCCGGTGCGCTTGACAATGACAGGTACTTCCCGGGCCTGGAGGTGTTGGCGCGTATGTACATCGCCAACGAGGATTACACCAATGCCTTGGCGACGCTCGATACCTGGAGCAAGCAAAGCGGCGCCCAGTCGGCCGAAGTATCTGCCTTGCAGGGCAACGCGTACTACCGACTGCAGAGGTATCCGGAAGCGGTGGCCGCGATCGAGAAGGCGAAGTCGCTGACCGACAAGCCGCAGTCATACTGGATCCAGATCGAATTGGCCAGTTATGTTGCGATGGACAAGTACGATGACGCTGCGAAGTTGGCCGAGGCGGCCCTGGCCAAGGATCCCAACAACAGCACCTTGCTGCAGAACGTCATCAAGATCTACATCAACTCGCACCAGGACAAGAAGGCGCTGGCGCTGCTCGAACGCGCGCACGCCAACGGCCAGATCAAGGACGCGACGGGTTACTTGAACATGGCCAGGCTGTACTACAACCTGGGGCTGAACACCCCCGATGCCAAGGCTGATGCCATGAAAGCTGTAGCCTTGGTGAAGGAAGGCATGGCCAAGGGCATTGTCCAGCCCGGCTACGACGCTTATCAGCTGCTGGGGGATTCCTATGTCGTCGCACACCAGTACGACGACGCCGTGGCGGCCTACGCCAAGGCGTCCCCTGGCGCGCCAACCGGTGAGGTGGATTTCAAGCGCGGCCAGTTGCTCGCACGATCGGGCAAGCACGACAAGGAAGCCCAGGCCGCACTCAAGCAAGCGCTCGCCAAGGGTGGCTTCAAGCGTCTTGGCGCGGCTTGGCTCACGCTGGGCAATGTCGAGCTTGGCTTGAAGGACAAGGCCGCCGCGATCGCCGCCTACAAGCATGCTGCACAGGATCCGGAAACAAAGTCGGATGCGCGCCGGATGCTCAAGAACCTGGAGCACAAGTAGGCCGCCGTTCGGACACACTGATTTGTAGAATCACTCGACATTATTCGGGCATTGCCACTAGGCAAAGCCACGATGCTGGTGTAACGTTTCAGACTTTTCCGCCGCCTTGGTTGCGGCGCCGTCCCGGGGGTCCGGCGGCGACCGCAGTGGGGCCCAACAGGTCAGCGACTGGTTCAACACACGATGGCACGTACGTCGGCTCGAGCCCGCAGCAACACGTTCAATTGGTGGCGCACAACTGCGATCGCGGTAGCGATCGCGTTGCACGCCGGCATGCTCATCATGCTGCTGGCGCCCTCGGGTCCGCCGAACGCCACGGCGAAGAAAAAGCAGACGGTCGTGAGCGTCAACTTCATCAAGCCGCCGCCGCCGCCGCCGCCGCCGCCGCCACCGCCGCCGCCGACCCAGAAGCCGCCGCCGAAGGTAGTGAAGCTCGTGCGGACGCCGCCGCCGCCGTTGCCGCCGCCGCAACCGCCACCGGTGCAGATCCAGACCGTGATGTCGACGCCGGCACCGCCGCCGCAACCGCCACGGCCGCCGCCGCCGCCGGCCGACGTCGCCGCCTCGGTCGACATCAGCTACAAGAATCGCCATCCGCCGCAATATCCGATCGAAGCTGCACGTCAACAGCAGCAGGGCACGGTGATTCTGGATGTCACGGTGAACGCCGAGGGCGTGGTCACGGACGTACGCGTCGAACGCTCCAGTGGCTATCGGGTTCTCGATCGCGCGGCGGTGGAAGCTGCGCGCCACTGGCGCTTCAACCCGGGCATCGCGAACGGCAAGGCCACGGGTGGCATCGTGCGTATTCCGGTCGACTTCCACCTGCAATAGAAACTTCACCCTCGGCGGATACGAATCCGTTAGAGTCCGTCCATCAATGCTCCATCTGCTTCAACCTGAAGGAAGGGTAGCGCCATGATCCAAGCAGCAATCGCCGCCGCCGCGGCCGCAGGCACCACCAATGCACAAGCACTCACCAAGGTGGGCGCAAGCGAGTTCATCGGCAACATCATCGAGCACCCGCTCACGAATTGGGCCGACGCCATCGTCCTCATCGTGCTGGTGGTGATGTCGATCTGGTCGTGGTACTACATCGTCTCGATCGCGATCCGCAACGCGCAGATCCGCTCGCGGATGGGCAAGGTCATCCAGAAATTCTGGGATACCCCCTCCGCGCAGGACGCCGTGCGGGTGATGGAGAAGCAGCCGCGCTCCGAGCCGTTCTCGAAGATCGCGCTCGATGCGGCCTCGGCCGCCGCGCACCACCAGCGGCATGAAGGCAGCCGCATGGTCGAGGCGCTCAACCGCTCCGAGTTCGTCGACCGCGCGTTGCGTCAGGGCGTCGATCGCGAAAGCCGCAATCTCGAAGGCGGCCTCACCGTGCTGGCAACCGTCGGTTCCGCCGCCGTGTTCGTCGGCCTGCTCGGTACCGTCATCGGCATTTACCGCGCCCTGATCGCGCTGGGTGCGAGCGGCGAGTCCTCGATCTCCGCGGTCGCAGGTCCGGTCGGCGAGTGCCTGATCATGACCGCCATCGGCTTGGCCGCGGCCATCCCGGCGGTGATCGCGTACAACGCCTACTCGCGTGCCAACCGCGTCACCATCGCGCACTTCGATGAATTCGCGCATGACCTGCACGACTTCTTCGCCACCGGTGCGCGCGTCGAAACGGGTTCGTCGTCGATGGGCGCGCGCCCGGCGGCTGCGGCCACCCCCCCGGCGGCCAAGAAGTAAGAGGGCCTCGGCATGGGCATGAGTACCAATAGCGGCGGCGGTCCCGTCGCCGACATCAACGTCACACCCTTGATCGACGTGATGCTGGTGTTGCTGGTGATCTTCATGATCACGGCGCCGATTGTGCAGCACAACATCAAGATCGACCTGCCCCAGCCAAACCCGAACGTGCAGCCACCGGAAAATCCACCGTCGCCGAAAGATCTTTACATCAACGCCGACGGCACCATGACCTGGGATGGCCTGACCATCAGCGACGTCGAGTTGCAGGCGCAGTTTGCGACGATCGGTGCCAAGACGGTCGACGATCAGCCGCAAGTGAATGTGAAGGCCAACGACAACACGCCGTACAACTTCATGGCCGTGGTAATGGCGCAGGCGCGCCGCTACAACGTCGTGAAGATCGGTTTCGGGAATTGAGGTAACGACGTCATGTCAATGAGTTTGGGCGGCGGCGGTGAAGGCGACATCCCCAAGGCCGAAATCAATGTGACCCCACTGGCCGACGTGATGCTGGTGCTGTTGATCATCTTCATGATCACCGCGCCGTTGATGTCGCACAAGGTCAAGGTCGAGCTTCCGCGGGCCGACCCCAACACCAAGCCCGCCACCATCGAAGTGCCGCCGATCGACCTCGCCGTGCAGGCCGATGGAAGCCTGTACTGGAACGACGTCGCGTACACGGAGGCCGAATTCAACGCCCAGATTCGCGTGGCTGCCACCCAGGTGCCGCAACCGGCGTTGAACATCCGTGCGGATCAGCAGACTCCGTGGCGCGTGGTGAAGAAGCTGATGCAGGAAGCCAAGGATGCAGGCATGGTGCACCTGGGCTTCATCACCGCCGGGAAGGCGAAACAAGGCGGCTGATCGAAGCCGTCCCCTGAACTGACGAAATGCCGCGTATCACGCGGCATTTTTCATGCAAGCAGCGCGAGGTAGTTGCGCACGGTGGGCGCCAACCCGGCGTACAGCGCCTCGCTGATCAGGGCATGCCCGATCGACACTTCCGCAAGCTCGGGGATCGCCGCACGAAAAGTGGCGAGGTTGCGTTGGTTCAGGTCGTGCCCCGCATTCACGCCAAGCCCGGCAGCGCGGGCGCATTGGGCCGTGTCGGTGCAACGCTGCAAGGCTTTCGTGCAATCACCGTCCTCGAACGCGTGCGCAAACGGGCCGGTGTAAAGCTCGACGCGTGCGACGCCGATCGCGTGCGCTTCGGCGAAGCCATCTCGCGTCCCGGCATCAATGAACAGTGATACCCGGCAACCGGTCGCGTTGAGTTCGGCCACCAGCGGTGCCAACTGGGCAACGTCCCGGCGGAGATCGAAACCGTGATCGGAGGTGAGCTGGCCGTCGCCATCGGGAACCAGGGTCGCCTGTGCCGGCCGCGCTGCGCGAACCAGCGCGAGAAACCCCGGATATCCGGAGCGTGGCGGCGCAAACGGGTTGCCCTCGATGTTGAACTCCACCCTGCCCCGCGTCAGCGCCGCGAGCATGGCGACATCTTCCGCGGTCACATGACGGCGATCGGGACGCGGGTGCACCGTGATCCCACCGCAACCGGCGGCGATGCAGGTTTCGGCGGCAGTTGCGAGGTCCGGCTGTTCGCCGCCGCGCGAATTGCGCAGGACCGCGATCTTGTTGAGGTTGACACTAAGCGTCGTCACTGCGGGCAATCCGTCCGGCAAAGTGCGAACAGTCTAGCCGCCACGGGTGTGCGACACCGCGCCCGGATCATGCCGAGCCGCAGCCGACGCACAAAAAACGGCGCGGAGGTTGTCCGCGCCGGATGAGTGCATCGCTGCCGACCTTGGGGTGCCGGCAACATGCGGGGAGACCGCCCGCACATGTATGGACATTATTCCACGCCGCGAGTTCCGCTCAAGCGGAGCCGAGCCCTGGCAATGGCTGGAATGCGTGCAGCCTGCGGTTGTCACCGCGCCACGCGAGGGCGCCGCGATAGTCGGGCGCAGCCTCGAAGCCGGCGACTTGCCACTCATCCACGCCGCCCAAGGCAGGATCGGTTCGCGCAAGTTGCCACAGGCCCTGTCCGTCAAGTCGAAATGCAAGGCGCGCCAGGCCAAATGACAGCCCGGTGCCCTCTGCCTTCAGCACGGATTCCTTGGCGCACCACAGGGCGATGAACGCGCGCTTGCGGGCGGATTCGTCCAGCGCCGCGAGTGTTTCGGCTTCAGCCGGATCAAAAAAACGCTCGGCGATCTCGAGCGCCCGTGGCCGTTTGGCCAGATGTTCGATGTCGACGCCGAGCGGGAGATCACGCGCCAGCGCGACCAGCGCAAAACCACCGCTGTGCGACCAATTGAAATCAAGTTGCGGGTGCGCTGCACCCGTGGCAAGGGAGCCTGCAAGCCGCGGCTTGCCGCCGGGCGCGGCGAACACGGAGCTCTCGTCGAGGGCAACACCGAGGTATTCGCCGAGCAGCGCCAACAGCGGAGCACGGCGTTGCTCGGGCCGGTACGGAATTCGCCAGAGGTGGATGTCGCCGTCGTCCAGTTGCGCCGCCGCAATCGCGGGTGCCGCGGCGTGGAAGGTTGGCTTCAGTGGTGGCGTCAACGGTGCGGGCAACCGTCAGTGGCGGACACGCTCGTCGTACAGGCGCTTCACCACCGACGGATCTGCCAATGTCGAGGTGTCACCGAGTGTCGCGAGGTCGACCTCGTTGTGGCCCGCTTCGGCGATCTTGCGCAGGATCCGGCGCATCGTCTTGGCGGAGCGCGTTTTCGGCAGCGCCGGCGCCCATTGCAGGAATTCGGGTGCAGCAAATGCACCGATCCGTTCGCGGATGCCGGTCACCAGTTCGCGTTTCAGAGCATCGCTCGGCGCAACACCTTCCTTGGGCGTGACGAACGCATAGATCGTGGTGCCCTTGATGTCGTGCGGGCAACCGACCACCGCGGCTTCGGCAACCCGTTCGTCGGCCATCATCGCGCTCTCGACTTCCGCGGTGCCGATACGGTGGCCGGAGACATTGATGACGTCATCGACGCGCCCGGTGATCTTCCAGTCGCCATCGGCATCGCGCAGCGCGCCGTCGCCGGAGAAATACATGCCGGGGTAAGCCTTGAAGTACGTATCGATGAAGCGCTGGTGATCGCCATACACCGTGCGCATCTGGCCCGGCCAGGAATCCAGGATGACCAGGTTGCCCTCGCCTTCGCCCTCGATACGGTTGCCGTCGGCATCCACCAGCGCGGGCTGGATTCCGTAGAAAGGTTTCATGGCGGCGCCGGGTTTCAGCACTGTCGAACCCGGCAGCGGGCAAATCAAAATGCCGCCGGTTTCGGTTTGCCACCAGGTATCGACGATCGGGCTGCGGCCCTCGCCCACCACGTTGAAGTACCACTCCCAGGCTTCCGGGTTGATCGGTTCGCCCACCGAACCCAGCAGGCGCAGCGATTGCCGCGAAGTCTTCCGGACCGGCCCGTCGCCATCGCGCATCAGCGCACGGATCGCGGTCGGCGCGGTGTACAGGATGGTGACCTTGTGCTTGTCGCACACCTGCCAGATGCGCGAGGAGTCCGGCCAATTCGGTACACCTTCGAACACCAGCGACGTTGCGCCATTGGCGAGTGGTCCGTAGACGATGTAACTGTGACCGGTGACCCAGCCCACGTCGGCGGTGCACCAATAAATGTCGTCCTCACGCAAATCGAAAATCGCCTCGTGGGTCATCGACACCCACACCATGTAGCCACCGATCGTGTGCAGCACGCCCTTGGGCTTGCCGGTTGAACCCGAGGTGTAGAGGATGAACAACGGGTCCTCCGCATTCATCGGCTCGGGTTCGCATGCGGACGGCTGGCCGTCCACCAGCGTGTGCCACCAACGATCGCGCGGGGATTGCATGTCGATGGCGCCACCGGTGCGCCGTACCACCACCACGGTTTCAATGCTGGTGGTGCCGGGGCGGGTCAGGGCCTCGTCGACGCTGTGCTTCAGTGCGATCTTCTTGCCGGCGCGCACGCCTTCGTCGGCGGTGATCACCAGCTTGCACTGCGAATCGGCGATGCGTCCGGCCAGCGCATCGGGCGAAAAGCCACCGAACACCACCGAGTGGATGGCGCCGATGCGGGCACAGGCCAGCATCGC
>DASSRT010000197.1:0-27328 GCA_035701705.1 Rhodanobacteraceae bacterium | reverse complement strand
GTGCGGCTGTCGGCGGTGACCGCGACGACGAGTCCGTCGCGAGCGCGCGCGGCTTCACACAGCAGCAGCGCCAGTGACGAGCCGGCGGGCTCCTGCCAGTCGCGCTGCTGGCCGGGGCTGCGCGGCAGGGTTGGAATCGGGGCGTTGAATGCGGGCATGGGCCGACTCCGCGCAAAGCGTGACGCTGCCGGAGCGCTTGCGCGCGCCAGCAGGCGATGAAAATGTCGATTCTATCAGCCGCGTGCCGGGCGCAGTCGCGGCCAGCTCAGTGGACCCACGTGCCGACACCAACGCCGAAGCTGATGTTGGGATGGCCCTTGGCCATTTCGTCGGGTGTCCAGCGGTGCAGGTTGCCGCTGGCGACATTCACCAACGGATAGGTGTAGGTCGCCTGGCCGACGTTGCCGACGGTCGTGCCATCCAGTTTGCCCGCGACGGTGACGGGCGAGCCCGGCGGGAAGTTCATGGGATCGAGGAATCCCGGTACCACCGCAGTGAAGCGGCCTTCGGAATCCTTCTTGAGGCGCGGTCGCTGGGACTTGTCGAGCGGGTAGGCGAGGATGCGAAATTCGGTACGATCCTGCTGGTTGCTGACGCCGATGACCGTGCCGCCCCAGACGACCTGCGATCCGGCGAAATTGCCCGGTGCGGTGGCGACCTGCGTCGGCGTTGCGGTCACCGCGGTTGCGCCAGTCTTGTAGATCGGTGCGGGCGCGCAGGCGGCCATGGCCGCGGCGGCGGCGCATACCGGCAACAGGCGAAGGATGGATGGGCGGGGTGCGTGCATGGGCTGGGCCTCGCGCGACGGGATGATTTGAAGGATACCCACAAAACCATGTTGCGGCGTGTTGCGCGTCGCAGATCATTCACGCCGCAGCCAGCGTAGTCGTTGCGCCGCGTGCGGGGATTGCGCCAGCAGCTCGCGCAGCGCCGGCAGCATGCCCGCCAGGGCCGCATCCAGCTGCCACGGGGGATTGGCGATCAACATGCCGCAACCGTTCAATCGCAACGGTGAATCATCGGGCAACACCAACAGTTCGGCGACCAGCACTTCCTTGAACGGGCCTGCCGCCATGCGCCGATGGAATGGTGCGATCGAGCGGTGGGATTTGATCGGATACCACACGGCGTAGACGCCGCCCGGCCAGCGCGTGTGCGCCTTTGCCAGCGCGGCTTCGATGGTGGCGAATTCGCCTGCCTGCGCCTCGAACGGCGGGTCGATCAACACCAGGCCACGCTTCTGCGCCGGCGGCAGCAAGGCGCCCAGCGCGGCGTAGCCATCACGCTGGTGCACATGCACGCGTCGATCGTTGCGAAACAGCGCACGCAGCGCGTTCGTTTCATCGGCTTGCACTTCACAGAGCAGCAGTTCGTCGTGCGGTCGCAATGCCTGCGCTGCCAGCAACGGCGATCCCGGGTACGCGTACAGGTCATCACCGTGGTTTGCCGCGCGGATCGCATCGACGTAACGCTGCAGTGACGCCGGAATCCGTGCGGCATCGAACAGTCGGCCGATGCCATCACGCCACTCGCCGGTCTTCAGCGCCTCGGCGTCATCGAGCCGATAGCTGCCGCGTCCGGCATGCGTGTCCACGCAGCAGAGCGGCTTGTCCTTGGCGGTCAGCGCGTCGAGCAGCGCCAGCAGGATCGCGTGCTTGAACACGTCCGCGAAATTGCCGGCGTGGAAGGCGTGTCGGTAATTCATGAGCGGTCCCGGAGTGGAATCGCAGTATAGATTCCCTCCGCCTGCCGCCGCCGCTGGTCCGGGCGCAGGCGGCTACTTCAGGTTCACCGTGATTACCCGCGGGCTGGGATCGTGCCAGACCACCGGTTGCGCGCGATACAGGTTCGGCAGCAGTCGCTGCAGCACCACGACCTTGGGTGCATCGTTGTACGCGATGTAGGGCGCATCGGGGTGCAGTCGCGCGTAGTCCTGATGGTAATCCTCGGCCCGGTAGAACGCCTTGAACGGCACCACCTGCGTCACGATCGGTGCGGCATACACGTGCGCCGCGGTCAGTTGCGCGATGTAGGCCTGCGCGATCCTCCGCTGTTCCGGATTGGTGTAGAAGATCACGCCGCGATACTGCGTGCCGGTATCCGGTCCCTGGCGGTTCAATTCGGTGGGATTGGTCGCGGCGGTGAAATACACCCGCAGCAGTTGGCCGAACGTGACTTTCGAGGGGTCGTAATCAATCTGCACGGTTTCGGCATGCCCGGTTCCGCCGTCGCTGACCCGTTCGTAGTGCGCGGTCGCGGCAGCGCCGCCGGAGTAGCCGGAGGTCACGTTGATGACGCCCGGCACGTGCTCGAACACCCACTGCATGCCCCAGAAGCAACCGCCCGCCAGCACCGCCGTGGCCAGTCGTGGTCGCGCGGCCAGCGCCGCGTCCAGTCGCGGCGCCGGCACTGCTTGAGCCTTCTGGGCAGCACCGTTTGTCGCAGGCGCCCAGGCCGCCACGAATGACAACAGCGCAATGGCCAGGAGCGTGCTTGCCGCCAAGGGAAACAGTCGTTTGAACATGGATGCAATGCCTCGACTCGAGTGGCTCATGCAAGTCCATTCGCCGCACGCCCGCCCAAGGTTACGGCCGGCGCGTGCGATCGTCGAGTGCGGCGTTCAGCTGCGTGGGGCGAGTGTCAACTTCCCGCGCACCAGCAGCGGACCGATCACCACGAGGTAGATCGCGTAGGCGAGAAACCACAAGCCTGCGGCCCATACCCAGCCATGCGGCTGGTTGAAGCAAAGCCGGGCGATTGCCGCCGCGGTCGGCAACACGAACATCAGCGACAGCGCGAAACTTGACTCGATCGCGACGCCGCTGTGGCCTTGCGCCACGCGCGTCATCATGGCGAGCGACAGGGTTCCGAGTGCGCCGACGGTGATGCCGTGCAGGGTGTCGATTTCGGCCATCGAGTACACACCTGCGAGGGCAAGGCCGCGCACGATCAATCCGATCACGAGCCACAAGTAACCGAGGTGCAACACCCACAACATCGGTTCGCGCCAGGTGCGCCAGCCGCGCCAGCCAAGCACGCGTACCAGCGCCAGCACGGCGACCACCAGCATCAGGATTCCGCGCGGCAAGGACGGCGCGCCGGCGAGGTCGCACAGCAGCACCAGCGCGCCGCCGCCGTTGACGGCCCAGATCAGGTACTTGTTCACCCACATGCCGTGGCCGCTCAGCTTGCGGCCGGTAAAGAACGGGATCACGCGTCCGCCGATCGCGAGCATCAACACCATCAGGAGATCGACCGTGCCGACCAGCGCGCGGGTGGAGACCGTGGCGTTGCCGGCCAGTGCGCCCGCATAGAACGCGATGTCGAGGCCGGTGAAGATCAGCAGGATGCCTATCAGGAACGCGTTGCGCTTGTTGCGTGACAGCCACAACACGCGGCCGACCAGGAACACCAGCCCGAACAGGTAGCCGACGTCGAACAGCGCGCCGATCCAGAACGGCAGCGGCGTCAGCAGCAGCACATGCGCGATGACCCAGGTTGCCGTCAGCAGCCACAGCCCGGGTCGCGAAGTGGTGGCGATGCCGGTCCAGTTGGCCGACGCCGTCAACAGGAATCCGCCGACCAGCGCGCTGCCGAAGCCGAACAACATGATGTGCGCGTGCCATTGGATTGGCGCCAACGCGGTCGGCGGCAGCCAGCCCATGTGCCAGAACGCGCCCCACGCCAGCATGCCGAGGCTGGCCGCGAGTGCCGCGCAGAAAAACAGCGGGCGGAAGGGATGCAATGGCGGGCTGGTGGTGTTCATGGGTTCCTGCGGGTGGCGTGGCGTGCGCGGTGGCGGCAATCGTCGCATGATCAGGCAGGCGAGGCTGCCACGCCCTGACGCCGGTCAATGTCGATTCCGGCCAGCGTCACTCGTCGCATCATCGAAGCCGGCCATTGCCGGCAAATGGGAGACGTGCCATGCGTGTACTGGTGATCGTGAAGGCAAACGCGGATACCGAAGCCGGCAGCATTCCGGATGCCGCGGAGCTGGCTGAAATGGGCAAGTTCAACGAGCAGCTGGTCGAGGCCGGCGTGATGCTGATGGGCGAAGGCCTGCACCCCAGTTCCAGGGGCGCGCGGGTGCGTTTCGAGGGCAAGCAACGCACGGTGATCGACGGGCCGTTCGCGGAGACCAAGGAACTCATTGCCGGTTTCTGGCTGTGGCAGGTGCGTTCGATGGAAGAAGCGATCGAGTGGAGCAAGCGTGCGCCGTTGTTCGACGGTGGCGCCGAACTCGAGTTGCGTCCGGTATTCGAGATGGACGACTTCGGCGATGCGGCGACCACCGAAGTCCGCGAGCAGGAGGCGCGCCTGCGCGAAAAGATCGCGAAGTCCTGAACGTCGATCGGGCGGGCTGCTTGCGCAAATGCCGGGGTGCTGGTGTGATCGGTCGCGATGACGACGGCCGACACCCACCGCACCATCGAAACGGTCTGGAAGATCGAGGCGCCGCGCCTGATCGCGGGCTTGGCGCGCATGCTGCGCGACGTCGGGCAGGCCGAAGATCTGGCGCAGGAGGCGTTGGTGACTGCGCTGGAACGCTGGCCGCTCGACGGCGTACCCGACAATCCGGGCGCGTGGCTGATGACCACCGCCAGGCGCCGCGCGATCGACCTGCTGCGCCACAACCGGATGCGCGGCGACAAGCAGGCTGCGATCGAATACGAATTCGAGTCCGATGCCGTGGCACACGCGCCTGACGAAAGCGATGCACTGGACGACGACATTGGCGACGATCTGCTGCGGCTGATCTTCACCGCCTGCCATCCTGTGCTCACCCGCGACATGCAGGTGGCGTTGACCCTGCGCATGCTGGGTGGCCTCACCACGCCGGAAATCGCACGCGCCTTCCTGGTGCCGGAAGCCACCGTCGCGCAGCGCATCGTGCGTGCCAAGCGCATGCTCGCGGAAAAGAAGGTGCCGTTCGACGTGCCGCGTGGTGAAGAGCTGGCGCCACGACTGGCATCGGTGCTGGAAGTCGTGTACCTGGTTTTCAACGAAGGCTACGCCGCAACGGCGGGCGAGGACTGGGTGCGGCCGGCGCTGTGCGAAGAGGCGATGCGACTGGGCCGCGTGCTGGCCGGGCTGGCACCGCGCGAGCCCGAAGTCCACAGCCTGCTGGCGCTGATGGAGTTGCAGGCGTCGCGCCTGCATGCACGGGTGGGCGTGGATGGCGCGCCGGTGCTGTTGCTGGATCAGGATCGCGCACGCTGGGATCGCCTGTTGATCCAGCGCGGCCTTGCGGGCCTCGACCGCGTGGACAAGCTGGGCGGCGCCGACGGCAACTACGCATTGCAAGCCGCGATCGCGGCCTGCCACGCGC
This sequence comes from Rhodanobacteraceae bacterium, assembly GCA_035701705.1. Taxonomy (GTDB): domain Bacteria; phylum Pseudomonadota; class Gammaproteobacteria; order Xanthomonadales; family Rhodanobacteraceae; genus 66-474. The sequence continues at coordinate 21,999 of DASSRT010000197.1, read as the reverse complement.
GCGCATTGCACTCACAGGACACCGACTGGACACGCATCGCCGCGCTGTATGCGCGGCTGGCGCAGGTCGCGCCATCACCGGTGGTGGAACTGAATCGCGCGGTTGCGGTGGCGATGGCTGAAGGTCCGGCGGCGGGTCTGGCGCTGGTCGATACCTTGCAAAATGAACGTGCGTTGCGCGACTACCACTTGCTGCCGAGCGTGCGCGGCGACCTGCTGCTGAAGCTGGGCCGCCGCGAGGAAGCGCGCGCGGAATTCGAACGTGCCGCGTCGATGACGGACAACGCGCGCGAGGCGGCGTTGCTGCACCAGCGCGCCGCGGCGTGCGTCGATCAATAACCGGAGAGGATCATGGCTTACATGCTGTTTGTCGCCGAACCCCGTGGCCAGCGCGCCGAACGCAGCGAAGACGAGGGCAGGGCGTTGTATCAGCGCATGCTGGATTACGCCGATGAACTCAAGTCACGCGGCGTGCTGCGCGCGTATTCGTCGCTCAGGAATGACAGTGAAGGCCAGCGCCTGCAGATCCGCGAGGGCAAGCGCAGCTTGCGAGATGGCCCATTCGCCGAAGCCCGCGAAATGATCGGCGGTTTTTTCCTGGTCGATTGCGCCACCCGCGAGGAAGCAATCGAACTGGCCGCATTGTGTCCGGCCGCCGAATGGGCGGCCATCGAGGTACGCCAAACCGGGCCGTGCTATCTGGGGTGAACGCGGCTGCGGCGTGGTGCGCCGGCAAGCGCACGCTCAGCCGTGCCGCGGCGGCGGTGCGTCGTGTTCCGGGGCCGCGAACGCATCACCCGGCATCGCGGGGAAGGCGAAGCAGGGCGTCGCGTGCAAGGACTTCCGCTCAGGTGTTGCCCGACGACTTGCCGGTATCGACGGTCGCGGGTACTGGCGGCGAAGAGACAGGACTCGCATCGGCCGATACCGAGCCCTTGCCGAGCTTGCGACGGGATTTTTCTTCCTTCTTTTTCTTTTTCGCCAGCTCGCGCTGGCGCTTTTCGAACGAATAGTTTGGTTTGGCCACGCCCGCCTCTCGGGGATCCATGTCAGCCAAGGATGATACAGCGCGCGTGAACGTGCACCGCCGCGGATCAAGCGCCACGAGTGTTTGATCCGGCGATGGCGGGTCCGGATCCGTGTCGGACTCGCCGCGTTGAGGCGTGCAGAATCGCACTGTCCCAGCGACCCGCTAGCTGTCTCCCCATCGCCACGTGCACTGGCAGTGTTTGCACACGCGCCGGGTGCGGCTGGTGGGGAAGGGAGCGAAGATGACAATGACCAAAGCCGCCACAACGCGTGATTGCCATGGCATGGTGCGGACGAAATCCGTCGAGCCGCAGCGCGGGCAATGCTCACGTTGCGTGCCGATTGCCGCATGCAACTCGTCTTCGAGGGCGCCGGTCTGGTAGTCGGACAGGATCTTGCGCGACTGCTTGAGGCGGCTTGCTGGCACCTGCACCGCGGTTCCACCGAGCGCAATCGACATCGGCCAATTGGCGATGGCGTGATTGGCATGCGCGACGCTGGCCGGAATGCCGTCCGCCTCAAGCCGCGCCCGCACGATATGGGCTTCCCAGGGGGCGAGGAAACGAGCGACGGTGGCCAGCATTGGCCGCGAGTCTATCGCGCGGCCTTGCCCTTCGCACCGGACGGCCCTGGAAATGCGTCATCCGGCATCGCGAGGAAGGCGAAGCACGGCGTCGCGCGTTCGCGCCAGTGCACGCAGGCGCCTTCGAGGATGTCGCACAGCACGTCGAAGTCGGTCTCCGATGCGTCGCGCAGGTCGCCTGCGTGATCGAACAGCCATGCGTAGCCACCCGCCTTCGGCAACCATTCGAGATCGGCGAGGCAATCGGCGAGGGCGTCCCAGTTGGCGCCGAAGCTGGCCGGGAATTCAAGCGCGTTGGCGACGCGCCGCAACAGGTCGGGTTTCTCGGCGCAGCCGGCAAGGTTGACGCGGCGCACGAGGTGGCCCTCGGCGTGCGCGGCGTCGTCGAGCACGTCGAGGTCGGCTTCGCTGACGAGCCAGGCGCCGTTGCGTGCTGCATCCGCGAGGTCGATGGTGGCGGTCATCACGGCACCGTGAACTCGCGGAAACTGCGATAGTGGTCGTCGGTGTAGTAATAGACGCGTGGCGGCTCGCCGCCGGTGATGATGCGGCGCGCGCCGCGGTTGTGCGCGCCGGGCGTTTCGACGGTGTACTCGTGGTAGTAGCCGCGCGGTTCGGTCGGCAGCAGATGTTCGTAATTGCCGAACACCACGCCGTCCTGATGATGCGGGAACGGCCCGCCACGCGCGATCAGCGCCAGCGTGTCGCGGGCTTCTGGCGGCAGGAACGCGGGCAGCGTGGCAGCGTCGCTGCGGTGTGATGATTGGTTGATGGAAGCCGTCGCTGCCGGCGTCGACGATGTCGTCGGCGCGGGTGCGCCACCGCGATGCCAGTACAGGTAGCCGGCGATCAACGCCAGGATGACCAGGGGAAACAGGCTGCGCCAGGTGCGTCGCATCAACGGACTCCGGATTGCGTGATCAGCCGCGCGATGTCATCCAGCGCGACCCTGGGTGAGGGCGCATCCGGGTATTCGCTTGCCACTTCCCAGCGCGGATAACGGTTCAGCATGATCGAGAACACCAGGTGTTTGCCGCCGGCGTTGGTGACGAAGCCGGTCAGGGTGTAATCATGGCTCAAGGTGCCGGTCTTGGCCTGCAGGTTGGCGGTGGCGGCGCCATCGAGGAAGCGGTGTGCGAGCGTGCCGTCGATGCCGGCCACCGGCAACGCGTTGCGCAGATCCGGCCCCCAGGCTTGCGTTTGCGTCCATGCCAGCCACTTCACGAACGCGTTGGGCGTGACCAGGTCGCGGCGCGCAAGGCCGCTGCCTTCCGACAACAGCACGGCGTCGGAGGGGATGCCGGCCGTGGCCAACAACCCGCGCAACGCACACAGTGCCCACGCGGCACTGGTGTCTGGCGGAACTGCCTGCGCGCACGCCTTGCGCTGGGCGGCGACGACGCCGGCCTGCAGCAGCAATGATTGCGCATACAGGTTGTCGGAATCCTTCAACATGTGGTCGACCATCACCGCGATCATCGGCGAGTCGATGTGCGCGATCGCGCGGGTGCCCGAACGCGCCAACGCAGGGTCGGATTCCGGCCAGTGCAGCACTTCGACCTTGCCCGTGAGCGTGATGTCCTGGCGCGCCAGCGCTTCCCGCAGCAGGTTGCCCGCGGTGCGTGCCGGATCGGGCATCGACAGTACGTAGCTGTGCTTGCGGGTCTTGCTTGGCAAGCGTCCGACCGCGAACAACGTGGATGATCCGATCGGCCGATAAAGGCCCAATGGGTCGCTGCTGTTGTCGGCTGTCTGGTTGACCACCTGCACGGCCGCGGCGCCGGGCGTCACCTTGATCGCGCAGCAACTGCGCGTATCCCGGGTGACATCGACATGCATCAAGTTGCCCTGCACGTTGAGCGCCGAAGGGATCGCGCCGAACCAGGTTTGCAGGTCGTTGGCTTCCCAACCGTTGCCGATGGGCGTGCCGGTGAAGTAGGTTGCGTCGGCGATCAGATCGCCACGGATGCGCTTGACGCCAGCTTGCGCGAGCGCGGCGGCAAGTTCGTCGGCCCAGTCGGGCGACACGTTGCCGAGGCCGAGCGACGGATCGCCGCGCCCGTACAGGATCAGGTCGGCGTGCAGGTTGCCCTTGGCATCGATGCGCGTGTTCGTCGCGTACAGCGTCGTGGCGATACGGGTGTTGCTGCCGAGCGTCGCCAGCGCCAGCCCGGCCGTGAACAGCTTGGCGTTCGAGGCCGGCACGAACAGGCGGTCGGCATTGTGGCGGTAAAGCAGCTTGCCGGTGTCGAGCGAGCGCACCGCAATGCCCCAGTCGGCGCGCGCGAACTGTGGTTGCGCGATGTACGCGTCGATCGCCTGCGTGAGGCTGACGGGCGGCTTCGGTTGGGTTGCCGGAATCGGCGGCGCGCTGGCCGCCTGCGCATGCACGGCGGGGCAGGCGAGTGCCAGCGCCGCTGCCAGCAACAGGTTGGTGGCGCTTGCGCGCCGATGCTTGAAAGGATGGTCGTTTGAAGTCATGGACCAGAGTCTAGCCAGTCGCTGCGGCGAGCTGTACCCGATTGCAGAAAACCTCTTGCCAATCGCCGCGGACTGGCGCATCTTTTGCGTGCACGAGTCCACTGCCAATGGGAGCTGATCATGAAAGGCCAGGAAAAGAAAAAGGAAGAGAAGAAGAAGCCGCAGAAAACCCTGAAGGAAAAGCGCGCCGAGAAGCACGCCAAGAAGGAATCCAAAGGTTGATTGCGGCCCTCGCGGGCGCGTGTTCCGGTCAGGCCACGCGCCCGGCGTGGGTGTAGACGTTCATCGCCTCGTCACGCGCGAACGCAATCAGGGTGATGCCGGCTGCATCGGCGGCCGCGATCGCCAGCGACGTGGGCGCCGAGATCGCGGCGATCACGGCGATCCCGGCATGCGCGGCCTTGTGCACGATCTCCCAGGACGCACGCGAGGTGATGGCGAGAAATCCCTCACTCGCACGGATGTCTCGATCGAGCGCCATCGCGCCGATCAGCTTGTCGAGCGCGTTGTGGCGACCGGCGTCCTCGCGTACGAGGGCGTGGCAGCCCGCGGCGACGAACGCCGCCGCATGGGCGCCGCCGGTCATGGCGTTGAGCGGCTGGTTGGCGGTGAGCGCGCGCATGCCTGCGGCAATCGCGGCGCGATCGACCCGAAGATTCGAACGGACCGCCGGTACCGGGCGCACCGCATCTTCCAGTGATTCGATGCCGCACAGCCCGCAGCCGCTGCGGCCGGCGAGACTGCGGCGGCGTTGTTGCAATGCTTCGAAACGGGCGTGCGGAATCAACGCTTGCAGCGAGATGCCACGCGTCGATCGCAGCACATCCACCAGTTCGAACTCGCCGGCGTCCGCGACGATGCCCTCGGCCAGCGCGAAGCCCAGGGCGAAATCGGCGAGGTCGCAGGGCGTGGCCAGCATCACCGCGAACGAAACGCCGTTGTAGACCAGCGCGACCGGCGCCTCGGTCACCACGTTGTCGGGATGTTCGCTGCGCGAGGTTTCGCCGACACGCAAGGCGGTGAGTGCGCGGGTTCCGGCGTCGAGGTCGGCAGCGGGTGGCGGGGCGGCCATGCCGCTCACTCTATTGCCTTTGATTCCGCCGTGCCGAAGAGCGCCTCGGGCGGCTTGTCGGCGGGCCGGCGTGTCAGCAGCGGATGCACGAACACCGCGCCGAGGATCACGGCAACACCAGCGTAGAACCACGCGTCCAGCTGATGCTGTTCGCCCAGCAGCAGCACCGCGAGGATGATCGCGTACACCGGTTCAAGATTGGTCGCGAGTTGCACCGTGTACGCGGTGAGCTTGCGCAGCACCGCCAACGCCAGGGCAAACGGCAGCAGGGTGCAGGCCAGTGCCAGCGCCAGCAGCAGGAAGGCGTCGTGCAGATCGGGCAACACGAAGCTGCCCTCGGTGTGCCACAGCGCGGTGACGATGGTGAGGAACAACGTGCCCGCGCCGAGTTCGAGGCAGGTTACCGTCAGCGCGCCACCCTTGTCGGCCATGCGCTTGTTGCAGGCGGCGAAGGCCGCGCAGAGCGCAGCCGACAGCACGCCGACGGCGACGCCGATGCGCATGTCCGCGGGCACGCCACCGACGACCAGCGCGACGCCCGGCACCACGGCAACGCCCAGCAACAATTCGCGCGGTTCGAACTTGCGGCCGACGATCCAGGGCTCGATCAGCGAGAGGAATACCGGCGCCAGCGCGATGCAGGTGGCGGCAACCGAAGCGTTGGCCAGTTTCACCGCTGAGTAGAAAGTCAGCCAGTGCAGCGCCACCAGCACGCCGATGCCCGCGAAGGCCGCAATGCGCCGCGCCGGCAGGGCGCGCAGTTCGCGCCAGACCTTGGGCAGCAGCAGCAGCGCGAGCGTGACCAGCAGCATGCGCCACCACACCAGTTGCAGCGCGGAAAGTGTGATCAGTTTGCCGAGGATGGCAGTGAAGCCCCACAGCAGGACGCAGAAATGCAGTTGCCAGTGGGCGCGCGTGACGGACGACATGGATTTGGACGGCCGGAAAGAAAAGCGCCGCGCGGTTGCGCGGCGCCGTCATTTTGTCACATCCACAACACAGCGGACGCGGTTCTACACGCCCTTCATCGCATCCTCGTCCCAGTGTTCGTTCAGGTGCTCGGTCACTTGTTCGCCGCGCAGGCGGTACGCGTGCGCCAGCCACATGATCAGGCCCGAGAAAATCGCGATGACGATCACGCCGGATACCAGCGCGAGGACGCCGAGGTTGCCGGCGTGCTTGTCGAGTTCGGGATAACGGCCCAGCCAACTGATGATGGTCAGGCCGCCCAGCCACGGCAGCACCCAGAAGCCGGAACGGAAATCCAGCTTGGGCGTGTGCTTGCCCCAACCGGTTTCGTGCACGGCCAGCAGGATGAAGCCCAGCAGCACCGTCGCCATCAGCTTCCAGACCACGTCCCAGCCCGACCAGAACACGATCAGGTTGGACGAGAAGAACGCGAGGAACGGGATGATCCAGCCGCCGCCGAGCCGGAACGGACGCTTGTGGTCGGGCAGCTCGCGGCGCAAGGCCATCATCGTCAGCGGACCGGAACCGAACGACAACACCGTCGCCGACGTGACGAAACCGACGAATTTCTGCCAGCCGGGGAAGGGCAGGAAGAAGATGATGCCGACGAAGAAACTCAGGATCACGCTGATCCACGGCACGCCGCGCTCGTTGACCTTGGCAAGACCCTTCGGCGCATTGCCGTTGCGGCCCATCGCATAGGACAGCCGCGCCGTCAGCGTGGTGTAGATGAGGCCGGTGTCGGCAGGCGAGACGAAGGCGTCGATGTAGAGCAGGATCGCAAGCCACGTAAGCCCGAGCGTGGTGGCCAACGCGGCCAGCGGTCCGAAGGCGAGGGTGCGGTCGCCGATGCCGCCGGAGAAGGTCGTGCCGATGTGGGCCCAGCCGTTGGCGAGCGCCGACTCCGGCAGAGCGCCGATGAAAGCCACCTGCAGGCCGATGTAGATGAGCGCGCACATGCCGAGCGAGCCGAGGATCGCGATCGGCACGTTGCGTTGCGGGTTGTCGGTTTCACCGGCGAGCTCGACGCCCTGGCGGAACCCGAGGTAGGAGAACACGATGCCGGCCGTCGCGATCGCCGAGAACACGCCATGCCAGCCCATCGGCATGAAGCCGCCATGTTGCGGATGCGCGAAGCTGCCGGCGTGGAAGTCGGCGGACAGGAACGCGATCACCACGATGCAGATGATGCCGATCTTCCACCACACGAGGGTGTTGTTGATGCGCGCGAACCAGCGGATGCCGAACATGTTGATGATGCAGAACAACAACAACAACGCGCAGGCGACGAAGAAGCCCGGCGTGGTCAGCACCGGCGAGCCGCCGTCCATGGTTTGCAGCCACGGCACGTAGTTGGCCGCGTATTGCAATGCCGCTTCCACTTCGATGGGCGCGGTCGAGGCGACCGCGAGCCAGGTGATCCAGCCCGAGGTGTAGCTGGCGAACGAACCGAAGGCAAAGTGAGGGAAGCGCACCACGCCGCCGGAGACCGGGAACATGGTGCCGAGTTCGGCGTAGGTCAGGCCGATGAACAGGATCATGATGGCGCCAACGATCCACGAGATGATCGACGCGGGACCGGCCTGCTCGGCGGCGTTCATTGCGCCGAACAGCCAGCCCGAGCCGATGATCGATCCGACCGCGGTGAAGAGCAGGCCGATCAGGCCGACGTGCCGTTTCAGGCGGCGGTCGTCGCCGGTGTGGGTGGCGGGAATTTCGGTCGACATGTGGCGGGCCCTCGTGCTTGCATGGATGGGCACGCGCCCCTCTGTGACGCGCACGGCGGATCCCGCTGGACAGCTTGTCGCGCATGCGGCCTGCATCGGCACTGCAGCGGTTCCGGAGTCGCCGATCATGGGTGACGCACGCCGCCGGCGCAACCCTTGCCTGAATGCGATGCCACTTGCGCCGCGTTCGCGCTTGCCGCAAAGTTGCGCCGGTGCTGCGCAGCTGCCGCCAACGGGGACAAGGAGAACAACATGCTTTGGCAGAAAGGTCGTTCCAGCGACAACGTGGTCGAGGCATCCGGTGGCAGTGGCGGTGGTGGTGGCTTTGGCCGCATCCATCTGGGCCTCGGCGGCACCATCATCGCCATCATCATCGCGATGGTGTTTCCGTCCACGCGTGGCATCATTTTCGGCCTGCTCGGGATGGGCGGCGGCACGACCGCGTCGAACGGGCCGGCGCAGGTCCAGCAGGTCACCGGCAACGATCCGCAGGTCGAATTCGTGCGCAAGGTGTTGGGCAGCACCGAAGACGTCTGGTCGGCGTATTTCCAGCAGATGGGCAAGCAGTACGTCGATCCCAAGCTGGTGCTGTTCCACGGCCAGGTGAGTACCGCGTGCGGTGGCGCCACTGCCGCGGTCGGGCCGTTCTATTGCCCCGGCGACAAGCGTGTCTACCTCGATCTCGATTTCTTCCAGGAAATGTCCACGCAGTTCCATTCGAATGCCGACTTCGCGCGCGCCTATGTCATCGCGCACGAGATCGGGCACCACGTGCAGGACCAGCTCGGCATCATGGACAAGGAAAAGCAACTGGAAGCGCAGGGTGAACCGATGAAGGGCGCGAATGGCTTGTCGGTGCGCCTGGAATTGCAGGCCGACTGTTACGCCGGCGTGTGGGCGAGTCGCTCGCAGCAACAATTGCAGTGGCTGCAGACCGGTGATGTGCAGAGTGCCCTGGGCCTGGCGTCGGCGATCGGGGACAACGCCCTGCAGCAAGCCGCACGCGGAACCGTGGTGCCGGATTCCTTCACCCACGGTACATCCGAGCAACGCGTGCGCTGGTTCCAGACCGGCTTCAAGGCCGGCGACATCAACGCCTGCGATACTTTCCAGGCGCAGACCCTCTGACGCGCGGACGATGCGTAGACTGTCACGATTGGCGTGTGTTGCCGCCTGCGCGCTCGCCGGTGCGATGGCGGGTAGTGGCGCGCACGCGATCATTCCGGCAACGCCGCGCGGGTTGCTGGTGATGGACGGCATCGGCGCGAAACAGGTGCGCGTGGCCCTGGACGCCTTTTGCAAGGCGCGGGGTTGCACGATTGGTTATCGCGACGATTACGGCCCCGACTGGCGGATCTACCTTGGCAAGCAGTCCGTCGGGTCGGTGGCCGGGCCGTGCGGGACGTTCCGCTGGTGCCTCCAGACCTATGACTTTCCGCAGGCAAACGCCTTCTGGACCTTGGCCAACGTGGCGGCGCTCGAGCAGGCCGCCACAGCGCACGGCGCAAAGGCGTACCCGCTCGTGTGCGATGCGGCCGCGCATGACAAGGGTTGCGTGGATGGGCAACTCCAGCCACCCGAGGATCCGGCCAAGCTCGCCTACGCGAACATGCAGATGGCATCCGAACGCTCCGACGACATGCGCTACCAGCACGGCCTGGTTTGGATATTTGGCCTGCCGCATGCGAGGTGGGAGCAAGTGCAGCCCGTCATCAAACAGTTCTGCGCCAGGCAGGCGTGCTATGCGGTATTGAACCATGTGCCTGCGGACGAACGTTTCATGTTCAGCGGTCCCGGCGAGCATGTACCGAAGCCCCACTGGTTCATCTACTCCGTGGTGGACAACGCGTGGCTGGGTGTGCTGGGCGAGCTTTGCCCGGTCGGGCATGCCGACGACTATTGCCTCTATTTCTCCGACGCGCGCGGCGATGCCTATTGGAGCCATGCCCGGGTTGCGCAATTGCAAGCCGCCTTCGACGCGGCGCATATCGCCACGGACGGGATGGAGTGCTGGTCGGTGCGGCGCGCGGGACAACTGGGTGCGCACGACTACTGCAAGGGTGAGAGCGACACTTCCGGCCACTGATGCGGCGTCGCCACAGTGCGGCTGGCGCGACGGGAACGCTTCCCGGAGGGAATTTCGGCAGCCTGCGGCGAGACCCTTACGTTGCGCCTTTCGCACGCAAAAAACAAGACGTGCCAAAGCAGCTTCGCGCGCTAAGATCGGGTCATGGAAACGCTGCAGACCCGTACCGAAATTCGCCGCCCGACGCGCTCGTTTGCGACGGCGATGCTGCCCAGCCGCTTTGATTGGCTGATGGGTCTGTACGGCGAAAACCACCAGCGGCTCGCGCGCCTGTTCGCGCCACAGCGGCTGGCCGAGGGCGAGTACCGCTCCAGCGTCGGTGACGGTCTCGACGTGTGCCTGTCGTTGCAGTCGCGGCATCCGTACACCATCGAGATCGGCTTGAGTTACGCGATGGTCGATGCCGGCACCGGCAGCCCCGCGCCATCGGCGCAACTGCGCAGCTACCTCGATGCGCGCATGACCGAGGCCCTGCACTGCCAGCCCGGACGCAACCTGTGGCAGGTGCTCGGCCCGTTCGCGCCCGCACGCAACGTGATGCAACACCGCCTGCGCATGAATGCGTTCCTCAACCGTTGGCTGGAATACCTCGGCGAGCAGGGGCATTCGCTGGGAACGCTGGTGCGTGCGTACGACAACCTGCCCGCGGCCGGTGGTGCCTGATCTGTCGGGCATGCTGCCGGCTCAGCGCGAGATCATCAGCACCAGTCCAAAGCATGCGGCGACCAGCAGGATGCCCACTGCAAAGATCGACCCGATGCCGATGAAGACGCCGATGCCGGTGCGGCGTGGTCCCTTGACGACCATCCACGCGCCGAGCAGAACCGACGCCAACAGAGGCAATCCGTTCAGGCCGGCCAGCAGAAACGGGCGGCTGGGCAGGATGGTCCGCCCAACGGTTGCCAGTGCGAGCAGGGCGAACCCTCCGACGACATTGATGATCCACGCCAAGGCCACGCCCAGCACCAGCGAGCCACCGTAGCGCGGGACGGGAGGCTGTGATGGTGGCGGTGGTGACGGCGGTGGCACCGGATCCATGCGGAATTCGTTCATGCCGGCGCCCCGTCGACGGTTCGCCCGCGTTCGACGGCCCGGCGCAACGCTTCCAGCCGGGCGGCACGGCCATCACGATAGAACAGGTTGAAGGTGTCGAACGGGATGATGCGTCCGTCGGGCTGCGCGATGTGCACGCAGGATTTCTTCACCGCGCGCAGGTCGAAGCCGTGCGCGTCAATGAACTGCATGATCAGCACGCGGAACACGTTGCGATAGCCGAGATCGCCGGGCGCCATGAGTTTCGGCAGGCAGCAAAGGAGATCCGCAAGCGAGCAGGCCTGCGATTCCGGCGAGTGGTTGGTGGCGAACAGGCGGAACACGTGTTCGCGTAGTTCTTCATCGCGTTCGACCACGATGGTGTTGCGACCCCTGGATACCAGCGTTTCCGGCGACACGAAGCGCGTCAACGGTTGCACCTTGTCGCCCAGCTTCAGCGCATAGGCCATCGCCAGGCAGTCCGGGTTGCACGGTACCGGGATCAGGTCGTCCGGCTGGAACAGCGGTGCCTGTTCGAGGATGCGGCGGCGCACTTCGCTCAAGGTCAGGCGGTCGCGCGCAGGATCGTAGTTTTCCAGACGTCCCGCGGCCTGGATCGGCTGGAAGGTCACGCCGCGCACGCAGGGTTGCTGCAGCGCGAATTCGATGATGTCGCCCAGTTCATGGTCGTTCAGCCCCTTCTTCACCGTGACGACGAGCGTGGTGGAAATGTCGTGCCGGTTGAGCTGTTCGAGCGCGCGCAGGCGGATGTCGTGCAGGCGCGCGCCACGCAGGTCCTTGTGCACCTCGTCGCGCAGCGAGTCGAATTGCAGGTACAGCTCGAAGCCGGGCTGGTAGTCGGCGAGGCGTGCGGCGAAATCCGGCTCCTGCGCGATGCGCAGGCCATTGGTGTTGACCATCAGGTGCCGGATCGGCCGGCGCTTCGCGGCATCGAGGATCGCGAAGAAATCGGGGTGCAGGGTTGGCTCGCCGCCCGAGATTTGCACCACGTCGGGCTCGCCCTCGTTGGCGACCACCGAATCCAGCATCCGTTCCACCACCGCCAGATCGCGGAACCCGGGGCGGTGAGGACCGCTGTCGGCGTAGCAGATCGGGCAGCGCAGGTTGCAGTGGTCGGTGATCTCGACCAGCGTCAGGCAGGAATGCTGCATGTGTTCGGGACACAAGCCACAGTCGTAGGGACAGCCCCAGCGTTGCGGCGTGTTGAAGCGCTTCGGCAGTTCCGGTGGCTTGATGTACACCTCACGGCACTTGCGGTAGTAGGGCGCATCGTCCGCCAGCAACACGCGGGCGCGGCCGTGCTCGGGGCACCATTTTTCGAGGTAGACGCGCTCGTCCTGGATCAGGATCTTGGCTTCGACCCGCGCAAGGCATTCGGCGCAGACCGAGACGGCGCTGTCGTAGAAGAGGTACGGCCTGGTCTTGGTACCCATGCGACTCCCCGTCCGGCCAGTGCAGCGAGAATATACGGGATGTCGCGTGCGTAATACACGAGGCCGGCGATGCATAGCCATTGCAGGCCGGATAGCCCCGGCGGATAGCTGAAGAATACCGGCTTGATGAATTCCACCAGCAGGCGGAAGGCGAGATAACCGACCATGAAGGCGCGGAACTTGTCGCCTGCGCGCACGAAGTGCGCGCGTCGCGCGTGGATGACAGCGAATTGCAGCAGCAGGAAGGCGATTTCATAGAGCTGGGTCGGGTGGCGCGGGATGCCGTCGCCGAAATCCACGCCCCACGGAAGTGAAGTCGGCGTGCCGTAGGTGTGGTCGGGAAGTCCCGCAAGGAAGCAGCCGACGCGCCCTATGCACATCCCGACGGTCAGCGGCAACACGAAGGCATCGCCGCTCGATTGGCTGAGGCGTCCGATGCGCTTGGCCAGTTCCACGCCGAGCACACCGCCGAGCAGTGCACCGATGATCGACTTGCCTTCCAGCAGGTGTCGCCAGTCCGGAAAGTTGGCGAACGCGGTCAGCGGATCGTCCAGCCAGTACGACAGCTTGGCGCCCAGGGCCGCGCCGATGATCGCGCCGGCGGCAACGATCACCACATCATCGCTGTCCCGGAACGCCTGCGGTGCGGTCTTCCGTCGCGTCCACAGGAAGATCCGGAAACCCGTCGCGTACGCCAGCATCTCCAGCAGAGTGTGGACGCCAACGGGCGACAGCGTCACGCTCAGTCCCTGTGCGCGGCGTTGCGATCGCGGCCGGCGCCGAACTTGCGGTCGAGCCCGCCCAGCAGTTTCTTCATGAAGCGCGTGGTGGTGCCGCGCTGGGTCTTGCGCAGTTTTTCTTCTTCGCTGGTCAGCCACGCGACCTGGATGACGCGGCGTTCACCCTCGTACGGCAAGTGCCCGTGGAAGGAATTGTCGGCACGCTTGAAGATCACGAATTCGCCGTACAGCGGTTTCACTTCCGGCGCGATCGCCGAGTCGATGTCGTCGATCTTCGCGAGGAAGCGCAGGCAGCCGTCGCTGGTGTCGTGCCAGCTTGGGTTCAGGTAGATCAGCGCGGTCGCGACTTTCGATTTGCTGTCGGTGTGGATGGTGCCGTGGCGCTTGTTGAGGTGCCGGCAGATCGTCACCAGGGTCGGGTACTGGCCGAGGTTGTCGATGCCGAGTTTGGCGCCGACCGCGCTGGCAAACGCCGGTGAAGTGATGGCGGTGACCAGTTCGCGAATCGCCGGTCCGCATTCTTCTTCGTGGTAGGGGAAGAAGCCCGCGCCAGAATATTTCGGGAAATCGCGATCGAGGTTGGCGCGCGCCTGCTCGGGCAGCTGGCCGTGCGCGATCAGGTACGAAAACGGATCCTTGCCGATCAAGGTGTCCGGGCGATCGAGGCGGGCAGGGTCGAGCAGGGTTGCGGCAGGCATCAAGGTATCCTTGCGGTGCGCGAATTGTACAGCCGGGCCCCGAGCGCACCGTGAATGCCGGGGACGGTTCTGCTAACATTGCGTCTTGCCTGAACACCCTTTCCCCGAGCCCGCTGTTGCGCGGCTCGCGGGTTACCTTGTATCTGGAGTTTGCCCATGCGCACGCCCGCCTTGCTCGCCCTCGCCGACGGAACCCTGTTTCACGGCGAAGGCGTCGGGGCCGCGGGCGAAACGGTCGGCGAAGTGGTGTTCAACACCGCGATGACGGGTTATCAGGAAATCCTGACCGACCCGTCGTACCTGCGCCAGATCGTCACCTTGACCGCGCCGCACGTCGGCAACACCGGTTGCAATCCGGTAGACGAAGAGTCGACGAAGGTGCAGGCCGCGGGCCTGATCGTGCGCGACGTGCCGCGGCTGGCATCGAACTGGCGCAGCACCGAATCGCTGCCGGATTACCTGCAACGTCACCATGTCGTGGCGATTGCGGGCATCGACACCCGCAAGCTCACGCGCATCCTCAGGGACAAGGGCGCCCAGCACGGCTGCATCGTCGCGGGTGACGCGATCGACGCTGACGCTGCGGTGGCCAAGGCACGTGCGTTTTCCGGCCTGAACGGCATGGACCTCGCCAAGGTTGCCAGCATCCGCGAAGCGCAAGCGTGGCACGCGGGCACCTACGATCTCGACGCACAGGCCTTCCGCGAGCCCGCAAAAAAATTCAAGGTCGTCGCTTACGACTTCGGCGTCAAGCAGAACATCCTGCGCCTCGCCGCCGAGCAAGGCTGCGATATCACGCTGGTGCCGGCGCAGACGCCCGCGCGCGACGTGTTGGCGATGCAACCGGATGGCGTACTGCTGTCGAACGGACCCGGCGACCCGGCGGCCTGTGACTACGCGATCACCGCGACACGCGAATTCCTCGATGCGAAGATCCCGCTGTTCGGCATCTGCCTCGGCCATCAATTGATGGGTCTCGCGCTCGGCGCGAAGACCCTGAAGATGCCGTTCGGCCACCACGGCGCCAACCATCCGGTGAAGGATCTTGAAGATGGGCGCGTGCTGATCACCAGCCAGAACCACGGCTTCGCCGTCGATCCGAAAACGCTGCCGGCCAACACCCGCGTCACCCACATGTCACTGTTCGATGGATCGCTGCAGGGCTTCGCGCTCACGGATCGGCCAGCGTTCTGCTTCCAGGGGCATCCCGAAGCGAGCCCCGGGCCGCATGACATTCGTTACCTGTTCACGAGGTTTGCAGAGCAGATGCAGTCCGCGAAGGACGCAAAGGACGCGAAAAGGAGCTGAAAATGGGCAAGCGACTGTCCGAGCGAGTGATCGGATGCGCGGTGACAGTAAGCAGGGAGCTTGGGCATGGATTTCTCGAAAAGGTTTACGAAGAAGCGCTTGCCCTGGAACTAAACGAAGCGAGGATTGCTTACGAACGCCAGAAACATTTGGTGGTTCGGTATCGAGACTTGGCCGTAGGTGAATACTGTTGCGATTTCGTGGTCGATGGTCGGTTGTTGTTGGAACTGAAGGCGCTTTCGGCCCTTTCCTCAGTGCACGAGGCTCAAGTCATGAACTACCTGAAGGCAACCGGCCTGCCTGTCGGATTGCTGCTCAGCTTTGGAACGTCAACGCTCGGTGTTCGACGCTTGGTTCACAACTACGACGCGGATCAGCCCATCTGATTGGCGTTGCCTTTCTTCGCGCACTTTGCGTCCTTTGCGGACAATCTGATTTTCTGGTTTTCGGGATACTTAAATGCCACGACGTTCAGACATCAAGACCATCCTGATCATCGGCGCCGGCCCCATCGTGATCGGGCAGGCCTGCGAGTTCGATTACTCGGGGGCGCAGGCGTGCAAGGCGCTGCGCGAGGAAGGCTTCCGCGTGGTGCTGGTCAATTCGAACCCGGCCACGATCATGACCGACCCGGAGATGGCTGATCGCGTCTACATCGAGCCGATCAACTGGCAAACGGTCGAGCGCATCATCGAGAAGGAAAAGCCCGATGCGTTGCTGCCGACGATGGGTGGCCAGACCGCGCTCAACTGCGCGCTGGACCTCGCCGATCACGGTGTACTCGAAAAGCACGGCGTCGAACTGATCGGCGCTTCGCGCGATGCGATCCGGATGGCCGAGGATCGCGAACTGTTCCGCAACGCGATGGACGAGATCGGCCTCGCTTCCCCGAAGTCGGCGATTGCGCGGACGATGGACGAAGCGCGCGAAGGGCAGGCGGCGCTCGGCTTCCCGTGCATCATCCGCCCGAGCTTCACGCTCGGCGGCACCGGCGGCGGCATCGCCTACAACGTCGAGGAATTCGAGAAGATCGTCGCGCGCGGGCTGGAACTCTCGCCGACGCATGAAGTGCTGATCGACGAATCGGTGCTCGGCTGGAAGGAATTCGAGATGGAGGTGGTCCGCGACAAGGCGGACAACTGCATCATCATCTGCGCGATCGAGAACTTCGACCCGATGGGCGTGCACACCGGCGATTCCATCACGGTCGCGCCCGCGTTGACGCTCACCGACAAGGAATACCAGCGGCTGCGCGACTATTCGATCGCGGTGCTGCGCAAGATCGGTGTCGATACCGGCGGCAGCAACGTGCAGTTCGGCGTGAACCCGAACGACGGCAGGGTCGTCGTGATCGAGATGAATCCGCGTGTGTCGCGCTCTTCGGCGCTGGCGTCGAAGGCCACCGGCTTCCCGATCGCCAAGGTCGCTGCCAAGCTCGCGGTCGGTTACACGCTGGATGAATTGAAGAACGAAATCACCGGCGGCAGGACGCCCGCATCGTTCGAGCCGTCGATCGACTACATCGTCACCAAGATTCCGCGCTTTGCGTTCGAGAAATTCCCGGCCGCCGACCCGCACCTCACCACCCAGATGAAGTCGGTGGGCGAGGTGATGGCGATGGGCCGCACCTTCTCGGAATCCCTGCAGAAGGCGCTTCGCGGCCTCGAGACCGGCCACGACGGACTGAACCGCGGCGGCATCGACTGGACGACCTCCGAGGGCATGGAGTCGCTGAAGCGCGAGCTGCGCCAGCCCGGCCCCGAGCGGATTTTCCACGTGGGCGACGCCTTCCGCGCGGGACTGTCGCTGGACGACGTACACGAACTCTCGAAGATCGACCCATGGTTCCTCGCCGCGATCGAGGACATCATTGCCGCCGAGGCCGACGTGCGCGCGGGCGGCATGCGCGCACTGGACGCAGTACGCATGCGCGAGCTGAAGCGCATGGGATTCTCCGACAAGCGCCTCGCCACGCTGCTGCAATCCGACGAGCTCGCGGTGCGCCACCTGCGCCACACGCTGGGCGTGCGCCCGGTGTACAAGCGCGTGGATTCCTGCGCCGCCGAGTTTGCGACCAACACCGCGTACATGTACTCGACCTATGAGGAAGAGTGCGAGGCGAACCCGACCGACCGCAAGAAGATCATGGTGCTGGGCGGCGGACCGAATCGAATCGGCCAGGGCATCGAGTTCGACTATTGCTGCGTGCACGCCGCGTTGGCGATGCGCGATGACGGCTTCGAGACCATCATGGTCAACTGCAACCCGGAGACCGTCTCGACGGATTACGACACGTCTGATCGCCTGTACTTCGAGCCGGTGACGCTGGAAGACGTGCTCGAAATCGTCGACAAGGAAAAGCCGACCGGCGTGATCGTGCAGTACGGCGGACAGACGCCGCTGAAGCTCGCACGTGCGCTGGAAGCTGCCGGCGTGCCGATCATCGGCACCTCGTCCGATTCGATCGACCTGGCCGAAGACCGCGAGCGCTTCCTCAAGCTCATCGACAAGCTCGGCCTGCGGCAGCCGCCCAACCGCATTGCGCACACCGCCGAGGAAGCCATGGTGCTGGCGCGCGAACTCGGTTATCCGCTGATCGTGCGCCCGAGCTACGTGCTGGGCGGCCGCGCCATGGAAGTGGTGCATGCCGATGAAGACCTGGCGCGTTACATCCGCGATGCCGTGCGGGTGTCGGAATCCTCGCCGGTGCTGCTGGATCGCTTCCTCGACAACGCCGTGGAAGTCGATGTCGACGTGATCGCCGACGCCGACGGCACGGTGCTGATCGGCGGCATCATGCAGCACATCGAGGAGGCCGGTGTGCACTCGGGCGATTCCTCGTGCTCGCTGCCGCCGTATTCGCTGACGGCCGAAGTCCAGGACGAACTGCGCCGGCAGGTGACGGTGTTGGCGCGCGAGCTTGGCGTGGTCGGCTTGATGAACACGCAGTTCGCGATCCAGGGTGAGGACGTCTACATCCTCGAAGTCAATCCGCGCGCGTCGCGCACCGTGCCGTTCGTGTCGAAGGCCACCGGGCGGCCACTGGCGAAGATCGCCGCGCGTTGCATGGCCGGCAAGACGCTGGCCGAGCAGGGCACCACGGTCGAGTGCGTGCCGTCCTACTGGTCGGTCAAGGAAGCGATCTTCCCGTTCCTGAAGTTCCAGAACGTGGATCCGATCCTCGGCCCGGAGATGCGCTCGACCGGCGAAGTGATGGGCGTCGGCCGCAGCTTCGGCGAAGCCTTCGCGCGCGGCCACGAAGCGGCGCACATTGCCGCGCCGGCCGCAGGCGGCAAGGTGTTCCTGTCGGTGCGTGACGCTGACAAGCAACGCCTGCTGGAAGTGGCGCGCGACATGCGCACGCGGGGGTTCCCGTTGATCGCGACGGGCGGCACCTGCAGCTTCCTGCGCGAGCACGGCATCGAATGCGAACGCGTCAACAAGGTGCTGGAAGGCCGTCCGCACATCGTCGATGCGATCAAGAACGGCGAGATCGCCTACATCGTCAACACCACCGAAGGCCGGCAGGCGATCACCGACTCGTTCTCGATCCGCCGTTCGGCGCTGCAGCAGCACGTCACCTATTCGACCACGGTCGCAGGTGCGGCGGCGCTGTTGCATTCACTAGATTTCCGCAACCACGCGTCGGTGTTCAGCCTGCAGGAACTGCACGCCGAACTTGCCGCACAGGCCGGGAAGGCGACCGGCAAGGTCGTCGCCGCGTAGCCGCATTTGTGCGATCGTCCATGATCGCCGCATCGCCAGAACGCCGCACAGGATCACCCGTAATGCCTCAGGCAACACCAGAACGGCCATCCATGGCCTGACTTTTCACAACAGCCTTTTCATCAATGGGCGCGGAGTTCATGACTGCGCCCGCATGCAATATAGGAGTCCCGCCATGCAGCGAGCCCCCATGACCAAAACCGGTTCCGAGCGTCTGCGCAAGGAGCTGGAACGCCTGAAATCCGTCGACCGTCCGCGGGTCATCGCCGCGATCGCCGAAGCGCGCGCGCACGGCGACCTCAAGGAGAACGCCGAGTACCACGCCGCGCGCGAGCAGCAGGGATTCATCGAGGGCCGCATCGGCCAGATCGAAGCCGCGCTGTCCACGGCGCAGATCATCGACGCCGCCACTTTGAACGCGGGTGGCAAGGTCGTGTTCGGCGCGGTGGTGGATCTCGAGGATTCCGACAGCGGCGATGCCGTCACCTACCAGATCGTCGGCGACATCGAGGCCGACATCAAGCAAGGCCTGATCGCCGTATCCTCGCCGATCGCGCGCGCGATGATCGGCAAGCACGAGGGCGACAGCTTCGGCTTCAATGCCCCGGCCGGCGAGCGCAACTTCGAGATCATGGGCGTGCGTTACGGATGATTGCGTTCCGCGACTTCGCCTTGCGGCGCGGGGGACGCCTGCTGCTCGAAGGCGTCGACGCGGTGCTGCACGAAGGCTGGAAAATCGGCATTGCCGGCCGCAACGGCAGCGGCAAGTCCAGCCTGTTCGCGGCGATCCTCGGCGGCGTCGAAGCCGATGCCGGCGCGCTTGACGTGCCGAACGGGTTGCGGATCGGATCGGTCGCGCAGGAGACGCCGGCGCTGCCGGACCCGGCGATCGACTATGTGCTCGGCGGTGACGTCGAACTGGCGGCGGCACTGGCCGACGAATCTCGCGCGCAGGCATGCGGTGACCACGCCGGCGTGGCCGACGCCCATCATCGGATCGACGCACTTGGTGGCTACGATGGCCGCGCGCGCGCCGGCAAGCTGTTGCATGGCCTCGGCTTCAAGGCTGCCGATCACGAGCGGCCGGTGGCTGCGTTTTCCGGCGGCTGGCGTGGACGGCTGAATCTCGCGCGCGCCTTGATGGCGCCCTCGGACCTGCTGCTACTGGACGAGCCCACCAACCATCTCGATCTCGACGCCGTCATCTGGCTGGAACAGTGGCTGCGGCGCTACCCGTGCACGCTGATGGTGATTTCGCACGACCGCGAATTCCTCGACGGCACCGTCGATCACGTGCTGCACCTCGAACAGGGGCGCGCGCGCCTGTACACCGGCAACTACAGCGATTTCGAGCGGCAACGTGCCGAGCGCCTGCACCAGCAGCAAGCCGCCTACGTGAAGGAACAGGCAGAGCGCGCGCACCTGCAATCCTTCATCGACCGTTTCCGCGCGCAGGCCACCAAGGCCCGCCAGGCGCAGGCGCGCGTCAAGCGGCTGGAGAAGCTTGCCGGCACCGAAGCGGTGCGGATCGAACGCGCATTCTCGTTTGCGTTCCCCGCACCCGAACGCGTGCCGCAGTCGATGCTGCAACTGAAGCATGTGGACGCGGGATACGCCGGCAGCGCGCGCACCGCAGGAGCGGCGGAAGCCGCGACCACGTCCGCAGATAATGTATCCCCGGGCCAGGAGCCGTCACCGGGCTTCGCCCGTACCCTCACCCCGACCCCTCTCCCGGGGGGAGAGGGGCTCAAGATATTGGCCGACGTGCGCTTCAGCGTGCAGGCCGGCGACCGCATCGGCCTGCTCGGTCCCAACGGTGCCGGCAAATCGACGCTGGTCAAGACACTGGTCGGCGAGTTGCCGCTGCTCGCTGGCGAGCGCACGGCGCACAAGGATCTGGTGATCGGCTACTTCGCCCAGCACACCGTCGAAAGCCTTCGCGCGGGCGAGACGCCCTTCGACCATTTGCGCGAGCTTGCACCCGACGCGCCGGCGCAGAGCCTGCGCGACTGGCTGGGACAATGGCACTTCGCCGGTGACCGCGCGTTCGAGCCGGTCGACGGATTTTCCGGCGGCGAACGCGCGCGCCTGGCGCTGGCCCTGATTGCGTGGCGCAAACCCAACCTGCTGGTACTGGACGAGCCGACCAACCACCTCGACCTCGACATGCGCGAAGCGCTGGCCGACGCCTTGAACGATTACCCCGGTGCATTGGTGCTGGTGGCGCACGATCGCCATCTGCTTGGACTTGTCTGCGACACCTTCTGGCGCGTGGCCGATGGCCGCGTCGACGCCTTCGATGGCGACCTCGACGACTACGCGCGCTGGCTGCGCGGGCGCGACAGCGAACCTGCCGCACGCAACGATTCCGCAGCGGGCGCGTCGAGCGTTGCCAATCCACGCGAACGCCGCCGCGAAGCCGCGGCCGAACGCGAGCGCAGCCGCGCCTTGCGCAAGCGCATCGAGAGAATCGAGGCGCGGATGGCGGCGATTGACACCGAACTGTCGGCGCTGGCGGAGCAGCTTGGCGACCCGGTGATCTACGAAGGCCCGACTGCCGCGCTTGCCGACATTGGCCGCAAACAGAATGCGCTGCGCGACGAAAAGGCTGCACTCGAATCGGAATGGCTGCAGCTTTTCGAGGAAGCGGAAGCAGCCGCATGAGCACCTTGCACGTCTTGCTGCCGCCGTCGGCGCAAGCGCGTCGCGAACCAGCGTTTGCCGCGTGGCTGGCACATGGCAATCGTTTGCCAGGTGAGGAAGGCGCGCGCGAGTCAGCCGTGCGCCGCTTGTTTCGCTTCGCCGGTGCCGCGATGCCGGTCGCCGCACTGCGTCATCACGCGGTCGCCAACGATGCCGGTATCGGTGCATGGCTGGCCGCGGACCCCGCCTACGTGCGCAGCGAGGCCACCGGCGCGCGCCTGATGCAATATCCGATCGAGGACCTGTCGGCTGCCGATGCCGAAAAGCTTGCCCACGCGTTGCGCCCGTTGTTCGGCGATGCCGGCGCGCCGCTTGCCGTCGATACGCCCTCTGCGTGGTGTGCGCATCTTCCCGGTGGCGAGCCGCCGACGGCGTTCACACCGCCCGCACGC
>DASSRT010000196.1:0-5702 GCA_035701705.1 Rhodanobacteraceae bacterium | reverse complement strand
TGCAACCTCTGCGGTTCGCAGGAAAACCTGCAGCGCAAGCAGGCGCGGCGGATGCTCGATGCCTGGGAACGCGAGCATCCGGGCCGCAGCGAAACGATCTTCCGCGCGCTTTGCAACGTCGCGCCTTCGCAGCTGGCCGATCCGAAGTTGTTTGACTTTGCGGCACTAGGCTCGCGTGGTGAGACGCCGCTCGCCGATGCTCATGCCTGGCTTTCGGGTGCAGTGGGCGCGGGGGACGGGTAGCGGGGGCGACATGCCCGGCACCCACCCACGCCGAAACTTGCGATCATCTCCCATCCTCCATCACCCATCCCGGTCCCCGAATGTTCTTCCGCAACCTCACCCTGTTTCGTTTTTCTCCCTCCGTCGCCAAGTCCCTGAAGGATCTCGACGCCGCGCTGGCCGGCCGCGCCCTGCGTGCCTGCGGTCCGCTGGAACTGGCCACGCATGGCTTTGTTTCGCCCTTCGGGCCGGATTCCGAAGCCTTGAGCCACACCGTCGCCAAGGCCACGCTGGTGACCCTGGGCAGCGAAGAAAAGCTGCTGCCCGCGGCGGTCGTCAACGCCGAGCTCGGCAAGCGCCTGCGCAAGGAGTCTGAACGGCGCGGGAAGCCGGTCGGCGGGCGCCAGCGCCGGGCCATCAAGGCCGAGGTGCTGGATACCCTGCTGCCACAGGCCTTTGTCCGGCCAGCGCGGCTAAATGCCTATCTGGACTCGAAAAATGGCTGGCTGGTGCTGGATACGGCGTCCCGCAAGGCCGCCGAAACCGCCCTGACCGCCCTGCGCGAGGCGCTCGGCAGCTTCCCCGCGCAACCGCTGGCGGCCACCGAAACCCCGCGCGCCCTGATGACGGAGTGGCTTGGCTCTGGCAAGCTGCCGGCTGGACTCGCGCTGGGCGACGAATGTGAACTGCGCGACCCGGCCGGCGGCGCGGTGATCCGCTGCCGCAAGCAGGAGCTTGAAAGCGCCGAAGTTCGGGCACATCTGAAACAGGGCAAGCAGGTGTTCCAGCTCGGCTTGCAGTTCGAGGAACGCGCCAGCTTCGTGCTCGGCGAAGACCTCGTGATCCGCAAGTTCCGGTTCCTCGACGTCGTCCAGGATTCCCTCGATGCCGACGGCAAGGACTCGGCCGAGGCCGAGCTCGACGCCCGCTTCGCCTTGATGACCCTTGAACTGGAACAGTTGTTGCAAGGTTTCGAACAATGGTTCGGGCTGGCACGGCCTGATGAAGGCAACAAGAAGGCGGCATGACCCCGGAAGGCGACTTCCTTGAACTGACCACGGGCAAGGGCGCCAGCATCAAGGTGCTGAAGGCCATGCACCCGCGTGCGCGCCGCCTGCGCCTTTCGGTCACCCCGCACGGCGCGCGCGTGTCGTATCCGCGCGGCACCCATCCCGCGCAGGTGTATGCGTTCCTGCGCGAAAACAGCGACTGGCTGCAGCGCAAGCTTTCCGAACTGCGCATTCCGCGGCATGGTCCGCCACCCTTGCGGGTGGGTGTGCCGACCTTGATTCCGCTGCGTGGCGAAGCGGTCGAACTGACCTGGCGCGAAGGCGACTACCCGCGCATCGAAGATCGCGGCAATGAACTGCGCATCCACGTGCCGCGCCCGTTCACCACCGCGATGCCGGCGGCGCGCAACCTGCTGGCCGCCTACCTTGAAACCCACATGCGCCGCGACCTCTCGCGCTGGATGGCGCAAGCCTCCGAGCGCCTCGACGCCGCACCCACCGGCTTGCGCATCAAGTCGCTGAAAAGCCTGTGGGGCAGCCTCGACGCGCACGACCGCATCACCCTCGACCTCGCGCTCGCGCTCGCACCCCCCGCTGCGTTGCGCTACGTGCTGGTGCACGAGATGTGCCATTTGAAGGTGCGCAGCCATTCACCGCGCTTCTGGGCGCGCGTCGGCGAACTGATGCCGGGCTACCAGGCGCAGCGCGACTGGCTGCGTGAGCATGGCGCGATCCTGAAGGCCGAGATGGAGCGCCTGATCGAAGCGCGCGACTGAGGTGCGATTGATGCACGTCGTCCCTATGGCCGTGCGCCGACGCCCGTCGCATCGCGCGTGGCCACGATGAGATAACTGTTGAAGGGGGTGCGTCCCCACAGCGGCGTGAGGGAGACTGCGAGGCCCGCCGCGCGCAGTGCCGTGGTGACCTCCCGTGCGTCGGGATAATGCCGGACCGCCGTGCGCATCCAGCCGACCAGCCGCAGCCACGCTTCCTCGATGCGGGTGACATGGAAGCGCCAGTTGTCCTCGCGCAACACGTTGCGCACGATCAGCAGGCCACCTTCGGCGACACGCGCCGCCGCTTCGTGCAGGAGCGCGAGTTGCTGGTCGCGATGGAGGTAGTGCAACACGTCCAGCATCGCGACGTCGCCATGGAACGCCGGCAACGCGGACGCATCGATCGCCATGAAATCGAGCGCGGGCCGCAGCTCCAGCGCGGCCCGTTTCGCGGCGTCGATCTTGCCGGCATCCAGATCGATGCCGAGATAGGCACCGCGATGGCCGCATTCGCGCAGGTACTGGCCGAGCAGGCCCATGCCGCAACCGATGTCGAGCAGCGCGTGGTGGCGTGGCAACACGCGCTCGGCCACCGCCGCGAATGCCGGATCGTGCCGCAGCTTGCCGCGCGCATAGGATTGCTGCCAATGCGATCCGTATCGCGCAGCGATGCGCTGGATGCCTGTCCGTTCCTGCCCCGGCGCAACCGCGTCGCGCACACCATCCTGTGCCATGCAGAGCGCCAGTCAAATGGAAGTTCGAGTGTGCGTGAGTGCCCGCCGCAACGCAACGGGCGCGGGATCATGCAGTGCCGCTACGGCAGCAGCACGAACTGCGAAATGCTGCGTGCAACTTCGCGCGGCTTCTCCATGATGGCCATGTGCCCGCAGCCGTTCATTTCGGTGACACTGATGCTGGGCGCTTGGGTGAGGCCCTTGCGCAGCGCCGCGAGCGCGGAGATGTCGATGATCTGATCCTGCCGGCACCAGATCGCCAGCGTCGGCGCGGTGATGTCGGGCAGTTTGTCCGCGAGCGCATCGCGCGCCCCGGGCGCGACCATGTCGGCCATCACCTTGTCGCGAAACGCCCGATTGGCTTTGGAACGCTCGACGAACACGTCGGCGACGCGCGGCGGTACCGACGGCGGCTTGCTGAACAGCAGGTGCACGAGGCGCTGGTAGTCAGCGCGGTTGTCGAGGTGGAACGGACTGTCACCGGATTCCAGATCGCGCACGAAGGCGTTGGGCTTGAAGGGCAGGCCGGCCGAGTCGACCAAGACCAGCGCGGCGACTTCCTTCGGGTAGCGCGCGGCGTAAAGGCCTGCGATCGCGCCGCCCATCGACTGGCCGGCGACGGCGACTTCACCGAGATGCAGGGCGTCGACGAAACCATGCAGGCGTTCCGCCTGCGCCGCGAAACCGTAGTCGGCGCCGGCGACGCGCGTGGAGTCGCCCCAGCCCGGCAGGTCGGGGATGATGACGTGGAAGTTGGTGGTGAGGTAGCGCGCGGCCACCAGCCAGCTCGCGTGCGAGCCACCGAAGCCGTGCAGCAACACCAGGGTCGGGCCATCCTGCTTGCCGCCCTCGGCGTAGGTCCAGCGCGTGTCACCGACCTGCACGGATTTTTCGTGCAGGCCATCGCGCCAGGTCTGGTACTTGATCGCGCCGTCCAGCAACCATTGCGGCGCGATGAAATAGACGGCCAAACCGACCACCGCCAACGCGATGAAGACGCCGCCGAGGATCTTCAGCCGACGCGCGACGCGTGCGAGCAGGGCATCGCGGGCAGGATTGCCGGACATCGCAGGATCAGTCCTTGTGCGCGCCGGCCTTGGCCGCAGCCTGCGCTGCGCGGGCCTTCGCGAACAGCCGTTCGACCGCCATCTGCGTCAGCGGATGGTAGCCATCTTTTGCTTTCGCGTAGACCTGCTCGGCGAACGCGAAACCGTCGGGCGTCTTCACCAGCGCCTTGTAGATCGGCATGGTCAGGTACAGCCGCCCGATCCGCGTCGCGTGCTCGGCAGCCGCCGGCCACACGGCCTTGTCGCCCGCATTGATCGCGTGCACGTACCAGCGCATCCCGATTTCGGCGTTGTGGGTGCCGGTGAGATGCCAGTCGGCATCCAGTGCCTGCATCTTCGCCAGCGGCGGCGCATCGGGCAGGCGGTCGAGGAAATACATCCACTCCTGCGTGTTCCAGTCCTTCGCATCGAGCTCGGAGGCCGGCAAGTTGCCGGCGAGAAACTCGCCGCGTTCCTTGTCGATCGCGTCGAAGCGCGGTGAATCCGGAATCGGCGCATCCTTCGGGATGTCGGCACCGTACACCCACGCCCGCACTTCGTCCCAGCTCATCTTGCCGGGGTACTTCTCGATCAGGTTGGGCTTGAGGAACGCCAGCATCTGCTCGGTGGTGATCGAGTGCCAGGCGAAATGGTTGAAGTAGCTTTCCAGGTACTTGTCGAAATCCGCGCGCCCGAATTTCTGCTCCAGCGTGCGCAGGAACCACGAGCCCTTGTCGTAGGCGACGTCGGAAAGTTCATCATCGGCGTCGATCTTGCGCGGCTCCGGCGCCAGCCGCTGCGCGTTTTCCGGCATCGACGCGATCGTCTTCTGCAGGTTGCGGATCGCCAGCAGGGTCTCCTCGTTGGCCTGGCGCGTGCCGTACAGGGCCTCGGTGATGCGGCCCTGCACGTAGGTCGTCACGCCTTCGTTGAGCCAGATGTCGCGCCAGCTGGCCGCGGTGACGAGGTTGCCCGACCACGAATGCGCGAGCTCGTGCGCGACCAGCGAGACCAGCGACTTGTCGCCGACCAGCACCGTCGGCGTGGCGAAGGTCATGTTGGGGTTTTCCATGCCGCCGTACGGGAACGAGGGCGGCAGCACGAGGATGTCGTAACGGCCCCAGCGATACGGGCCGTACAGCTTCTCCGCCGTTTCGATCATCTTCTCGGTGTCTTCGAACTCGTGCGCGGCCTTCGCGACCACCGACGGCTCGGCATACACCGCCGAGCGCGGACCGGTTTCGCGCACCGCCAGATCGCCCGCGCCGATTGCCAGCAGGTACGAAGGCACCGGATGCGTCTGGGTGAAGTCGAAGGAACCATCCAGCGCATGTTTCGGATCGTTCGGCGCACTCATCACCACGCGGATGTCCTTCGGCGCGGTGACGTGCGCGTGCCAGGTGAAGCGGATCGCGGGAGAATCCTGCAGCGGCACCCACGAACGTGCGTGGGTCGCCTCCGATTGCGAAAACAGGAAGGGCGCCTTTTTGTCGGCGGTCTGCGCCGGCGTCAGCCACTGCAGGCCCGATGCATCCGGCGACGTCACGTAGGTGATGCGCACCGCCTGCGGATGTTTCGGCGCTTCGATGGTGAGCTTCGAACCCATCGTCGGAACCGCTTCGGCCAGCGTGTATTCCAGCTGCTGCGCGTGCCCCTTGCCGTCGACGGCTTCGATCGACGCAATCTTGAGGTTCTCGGTGTCCAGCACCAGGTCATGCGCCGCGGGATTTTTCCAGTCCAGCGTCAGCGTGGCGGCGCCATCGAGTTGCTGGTGCGTGAAATCGACCTTCAGTGCGAGGTCGATGTGACTGATCACGACATCCTTGGGCTGTGCATAGGAATGCGGATCGGCAGCCTGCGCGGCAACCGGCAGCACCAGGGCACCGAGGGCGAGGGTGGGAAGCAGGCGCATGG
>DASSRT010000195.1:0-8118 GCA_035701705.1 Rhodanobacteraceae bacterium | reverse complement strand
ACGTGCCACTGGCACTGCTGATGCTGGCGCTGCTGGCCTTCGAACAGTTCCAGCCGGTCTGGCTGCACGTGTTCGGGATTACCCTGCTGGTGGCACGCGTGCTGCACGCGTTGGGGTTGTCGTCCAACCCCGGCCTTTCATTCGGACGCGTTGCCGGAATCACGTTGACGCTGCTGGTGATGATCGCGATGGCGGTGGCGCTGATCGTTTGCTTCGTGGTGCACTGACTCGCACAACGCGCGGTTTGCGCGGTTCTACAGTTCCAGACCCGCCATGCCCAGCGTGTTGTAGCCGGCATCGACGTAGGTCACTTCGCCGGTGATGCCGGAAGCCAGGTCGGAGCACAGGAATGCGGCGGTGTTGCCGACTTCCTCGATGGTGACGCTGCGGCGCAGCGGCGCGACGGTCTCGACGTGGTCCAGCATCTTGCGGAAGCCGGCGATGCCCGCGGCGGCGAGGGTCTTGATCGGGCCGGCCGAGATCGCGTTGACGCGGGTGCCTTCCGGGCCGAGGTTGTAGGCGAGGTAGCGCACGTTGGCTTCGAGGCTGGCCTTGGCCAACCCCATCACGTTGTAGGACGCCAGCGCGCGCTCGGCGCCGAGGTAGGTCAGGGTGAGGATCGCACCATTGCGGCCTTTCATCAGCGGACGCGCGGCCTTGGCCAGCGCGGCGAGGCTGTAGCTGGAGATGTCATGCGCGATGCGGAAGTTCTCGCGATTGAGGCCGTCGAGGTATTCGCCGGCCAGCGCTTCGCGCGGCGCGAAGCCGATCGAATGGATCAGGATGTCCAATCCATCCCAGCGCTTGCCGAGGCTTTCGAACAGGGTGTCGATGTCGCTGTCGCGGCTGACGTCGCAGGGCAACACGATGTCGGTGCCCAGCTGGGCGGCTGCTTCGTCGACGCGGTTGCGCAGCTTTTCGTCGACATAGGTGAGGGCAAGTTCGGCGCCTTCGCGGCGCATGGCCTGGGCGATGCCCCACGCGATCGAGCGGTTGCTGAGGATGCCGGTGACGAGTGCGCGCTTGCCTTCGAGGAAACCCATGTTCGCGGTGCTCCGTATCGGATGGACGTGAAGGTCGCCATTGTACGCGACCCGTGGCGGCATCCTCAGCCTTGCACGCGCAACTCTTCACCCGGGTGGATGTCGTGGCCGTCGAGATGGTTCCAGCGCTGCAGGTCCTTGACGCTGACGTGATAGTGCCTGGCGATCGACCAAAGCGTGTCACCCGCGCGGACGCGATGGTGGCGGACGGGCGCTGCCGCCGGGGTCGGCGTTGAATCGTCGCTGGGCGGCGGCGATGGCTCGGCCGGCAGCGGCAACGCGTTGCGCGCGCTGGCGTCGGGCGTCGGCGCCGTGACCTGCGCCACCGACTCCGATGAATCGACCGCGAGGGCGGCGACCAGCGCCTGCGCGGCCGTCGCGGGCAGCAACAATCGGCCCGGGCTGGCGGCGGGAATGCGGCGGCCGAGGTAGCCCGGGTTCCACGCACGCAGGCTGGTTTCCGTGATTTCCGCCATGTCGGCGGCGTCGGCGATGCGGGTGCCGGCCGGTAGCTGCACCGCGACGAGGTCGTTGCCCGAAGTTGCCTTCGGCAAGGTCACGTGGAACTGCGCCGGATCCTTGATGATGCACGACAGCGCCATCAGCTTCGCGAGGTGTTTGCGGGCGCCTTCAGCCACCGGGATGTTTGGAATCGCGCCGTCGCCCAATTCCGGGTGATGGCGCAGCGCCTGCATCACCGCATACGGCCCGGCGTTGTAGGCCATGTCGACGATGCGCCAATCCTTGAAGCGCTGGTGCAGGTTGTTGAGCATCGTGATCGCGGCTGTCGTCGACGCGACCGGATCGCGGCGCCCGTCGTACTCGCGGGTCACTTTCACGCCGCGCAGGCGGGCGGTTCGCGGCATCAGTTGCCACATGCCCGCGGCATCGCCGTGGCGGCTGCGCTCGGCCGGGTCGTAGCTGCTTTCCAGCATCGGCAGCATCACGAATTCATCCGGAATTCCGGCCGCATGCAATTGTTTTTGCACGTAGATCATCAGCGGCAGGGACTGTTGCAACAGCTGCTCGAAGGCCTGCGGATGGCGCGTGAAGAAGGCCGCCTTGGCGTTGATCAGGGGCGCATCCGCGCAGTCGTGCATCACGAACCCGGCGGTCATGGTTGTCCAGAAATCCTGCGCTGCCGGCGCGGTCGTTGCAGGCGTAACCGGAGCCGCCACCTCAGGCAGCGCGGTCACCACGGCCGGGCGTGGCGGCGGTTTCGCCGGCTGCATGGCGCAAGCGCCAAGCAGCGCACTGATCGCGAGCGCGAGGCCGAGGCATACGCCGGTCGCGCGCTGGCCGCTCATGCGCGAAAGTTGTCCTTGGCCGTACGCAGGGCCGCGAAACGGTCCGTACGGCCACGGCCCTGGCTTGCCTGCACCGGCCACGGAATCCGCGCTTCGGGAATGACGTCCACCCGCAGAAAGGGGTTGGCTGCGCATTCCTCGGCGAGGCTCACCGGCAGCGTCGGTTCGCCGCGCGCGCGTTGGACGCGGGCGTCGGCGGTGCGCGCCAGCAAGGCGTCGTTGTCCGGTTCCACCGTCAGCGCGAAAGCTGCGTTCGCCAGCGTGTATTCGTGTGCGCAGCAGACCTGGGTGTTGCCCGGTAGTGCCGCCAGCCGGTCCAGCGAGGCCAGCATCTCGGCGGGCGTGCCTTCGAACAGCCGGCCGCAGCCGAGGCTGAACAGGGTGTCGCCGCAAAACAGCAGGCCGTCGCCGTAGTAGGCGATGTGGCTGCGCGTGTGTCCGTGTACTTCGATCACTTCGAACTGCGCGGCGGGCGAGTCGATCTTCACGACGTCGGCGTGCGCCACGCGCCGGTGGGCGTGGGGGATGCGCTCGTCGTGCGGAGCGAAGATCGTGGCATCGGGAAACCGGGCGGCGAGTTCGGCCACGCCGCCGATGTGGTCGGCGTGATGGTGGGTCAAAAGGATCGTGGAGAGCGTGAGGCCGTCGCGAGCCAAGGCATCCAGCACCGGCTGCGCGTCGCCCGGATCGACCACCAGCGCCGTGCGCGAAGCGGTGTCGGCGAGCATCCAGACATAGTTGTCGCGGAGCGCTGGCAGGGCGCGCAGGGATGGCATCGCGGGTTGGTCGCCCAAAAGGAAAAAACCTTATCAGCGGACCGTACCCAGTTCGTTAGTTTGGGGTTAATTCGGGCCTGTGCTTATCGCAAGTTCTGGATTCAGTCACAATGTGCGTCGGCGATTGCGACGTTAGGCCGCTGAACAAATCTTGGAGTGGGTGTGAGATTCCTGAAGCTCATCATCCAATCGCTCGTGGCAGTCATCTGCTTCGCTATGGGATGCCTGCTATCGCTGTTTATCTTGATGCGATTGCTGGCACCAGGCCCAGACTGCCCCTCACCATGTGACGGTCCGGCTTATGTGGCAATGGGGCTCACCATGTTTGTAGGCCCGCTCGTTGGCGTATTCTTGGCTGCGGGTGGCGTGTGCTCGTATCCAAGCTGTTCCGTGGCAAGCATGCGCACGCGGCCTAACAATTCATTCAAGCCGACGCCGCTTCGCGGCGCGGCTTAATTCAGGCGATATCCTGCGAACGTGCCCAGCTTGCAATCCATTTCCACATCCGACTCCGCCGCGCGTGCCCGCGTCGCCTTGCGGCACGACGCCGCGGCCGTGTGCGCGGCCAGTCTCGGACGCGTCGCGGGGACCCACGCACTGTTGCTGGATCAGGCCGGTGCGGAACCGCCGGTGTTGCCGGGCGTCGCATGCTGGACGGTGCTGCGTCCGGCGCCGGGTGGTTCAGGTTGGCAGGGACCGTTGCGTGCCGAGTCTGACGCCCTGCCGTTCGGAGACGATTCGTTCTGTGCGGTGCTGGTGCGATTCGCCGGCGCAGTGGGCGTCGTCCCGGAAGCGGTCGCGGGCGAGTTGTCGCGGGTGCTGGCGCCGCACGGCGTGTTGCTGGTGGTCGACCTGCACACCGGTTCGCTGTGGCCGGGTGATGGCATGTCGCCTCGACGTTGGGAACGTGCATTGCGCAACGCCGATCTCGACGTCGCACCCGCCGTGCGCTGCGGCTCGCCCTGGCCGCGCGCGCGCGGTGCGGAGGGTTTGCCGCATTGGCTGGTGCGCGCCGTGGGCGGCGCCTACGTGATCGAGGCGCATCGACGCAAGTCGGCGGCGATCCCGTTGCGCAAGGCGGCGGAACGTCGGCGCAAGGTGGAACACGGCGCCTTCGTGCCCGGCACGCGGCGGCAGTGCGCATGACGGCGGCGGACACGGTCGAAATCTTCACCGACGGCGCCTGCCTCGGCAATCCCGGTCCGGGTGGCTGGGCCGCGTTGCTGCGCTGGCGCGGCATCGACAAGCTGCTGTCCGGCGGCGAGGATGCCACCACCAACAACCGCATGGAATTGATGGCGGCGATCGCGGCGCTGGAATCGCTGAAGCGCGACTGCGACGTGTGCCTGACCACCGATTCCCAGTATGTTCGCCAGGGCATCGAACAGTGGGTGGCAAAGTGGCGCGCCAATGGCTGGCGCACCGCGGACAAGCAGCCGGTGAAGAATCAGGACTTGTGGCAGCGCCTCGCGGCGGCGGCGGCGCGTCATCGGGTACGCTGGGCATGGGTGCGCGGGCATTCCGGGCATCCGGAGAATGAGCAGGTCGACAGCGCCGCGCGCGCCGAGGCCAGTGCACGCAAGGGAGCAGGTTGATGTCGCGCAAGGTGGTGCTGGATACCGAAACCACGGGCCTCGAAGCTGCGCGCGGGCATCGCGTCATCGAGATCGGCTGCGTCGAGCTGATCGATCGCCGCCCCAGCGGGCGCACCTTCCAGCGCTATCTCAATCCCGAACGCGCCAACGATGCCGGCGCGGTGGCGGTGCATGGCATCACCGATGAATTCCTGCGCGACAAGCCGCGTTTCGCGGAAGTCGCCGAGGAATTCGTGGCCTTCATCGACGGCGCGGAGTTGTTGATCCACAACGCCGCCTTCGACGTGACCTTCCTCGACGCCGAGCTGCAACTGGCGGATGCGCGCTACGGCTGCGTGCGCGACCACGCCAGCGTGGTCGACACCCTGGCGCTGGCGCGCGAGAAATATCCGGGCCAGAAGAACACGCTGGATGCCTTGTGCAAGCGGCTGGACATCGACAACAGCCACCGCGAGGTGCACGGCGCCCTGCTCGACGCCCACCTGCTGGCCGAAGTCTGGCTGGCGATGACGGCCGGGCAGGGGGCCTTGTCCTTGGGAGGCAATGAAGTTGCGGCGACGCGCACGCAGACCACGAACGGCGGCGTGCGGGCCGACCTGCCGCGGCCACGGGTGCAACGCGCAAGTGACGCAGAGATCAGCGCGCACGAAGCGCGCCTCGCTGCGCTCGACAAGGCCTGTGCAAGTGGCAGCGTGTGGCGGCGTGAGCAGCACACAGGCTGAACCTGATTGCATTCAGCGGCGGGGTGCAGCGGTTGCATGTCCACAGCACTGCAACTGACTATCCCAAGATTGGGTGTATAGGCGATAGCTTCGTGCGATGCGGAGGCGGCCTCGGACGTTCCGTGGGGAATGCGGCATCGCAAACGCTTCGTCGGAAAATTATGCTCCGATGAAAGGTTGGTGAAGGGTTGTTGTGGTACTACGGCCCTGTTGCCTGACCACGGGCTGCCACGAAAGGGACTTCGACATGACAATGCGCGAAACGGGAATTCCGCTGACGACGTGGCGTCGGGGTTTGGTGGCCGCAGTGCTCGCGTGCGTGCTGGCGCACGCCGGGTTGGCACGAGCCAAGGATTGCGGTGTCAATGGTTGCCCGGCGATCCAACAAAACGATTCGCGGGGACAGCAATCACCGAGAACGCTGGGAACGATCCAAGTTACTGCCCAGCGGCTATTGCCATGGGGGACGTATTCCAGCCTTACGCCACCCATGAACCTTGGCCTTGGCAACGCGCACGGCCCCGGGGCAAAAGGGGACGGAGGTAATTAAGTACGGGCAAAAGGGGACGGAGGTAATTAAGTACAGTGTGACGACGGGTGGCGATACGGTGTATGCCGCGACCGGCGTAAGCTACCTGCCCATGGATCTTGGAATGACCGGCTGGAATTCCGCCAACGGGCTCGGCAACAGTCTTGGCTATGACGGCGACCTGCGCCTCACCAGCATCAACGTGCCAAACGTCGAAAGCCTCGCCTTCACTTACGATGAAGCCAATCGGATCACCGCGATCACCAATGGCGTGAACAGCAGCTACTCGCAGGCCTTGGGTTATGACGCGCTGGGAAGACTAAACAGCGTGACGTCCGGGGTGCAAACGGCCAGCTATGGTTACGATGCCGATGGCAACCGCATCACCCAGACCTTGAACGGAACCGCCACGAATTTCAGTTACGCCACCAGCAGCAACCAGCTCACCGCTACCAGCGGGGGCATGGCCGCCAGTTATGGCTACGACGCCGACGGCAACACCGTCAGCGTCAACGGCAGCGCGGCGTACCAGTTCGGTCCCTTCAACCGCTTGGTGAATGCCAGCGGCGCCAGTTTCGTGATCAGCGCCGCAGGTCAGCGCCTGGCCAAGTCCTTCGGCGGGAGCACCACTTACTTCGCGCCGGGCGGCGGCGGAGCCATGCTGGCCGAAGACGATGCTGGCAATTGGGTCGACTACGTTTGGCTAAACGGGCGGCTGGTATCGCTGGTGAAAGCCGGGAGCGTGTATTCCATCCACGACGACCAGACCGGGCGGCCCGTCGCGATCACGGACGCAAACAGCACGGCCGTCGTCTGGCAGGCGATCGGGCTGCCGTTCGACCGGCAAGTCACGGCCAACACCTTCGGCGATTTCGACATCGGGTTTCCCGGGCAGTACTTCGACAGCGAGGACGGCCTTTATCACAACGGCGCGCGCGACTACGACGCCGCGCTGGGGCGATACGTCGAGAGTGACCCGATCGGGTTGGCGGGCGGGGTGAATACGTACGCCTATGTCGACAATAACCCAATGTCCCTGATTGACCCGCTTGGTTTGTGCCCGAGTCACAAGTGTGGCAACCCACCTGCGCTTCCGCCCGGCGTTAGCGTAAAGGCCAACATCGCGCAAATCCAAATAGACCGCGCGTTTGCCCCCAATGTAGTAGTCCCCACTCTTTATAACTTGGTGAGAAATCACGGGCCTTGGGATTACAAGCAGCAGAATACTTACCCTGGGCAATACAACGCAGGCGGCAACTTCAACTACGGGGCCACGGGTGCTGCTGCTGGCCTTACGTCACAAGCTCTTTTGCGAGCGGCCGGAGCAGCGCAAATCATTGCTGGCACTTCAACGCCAGCTTGGAGAGGCCTACTTGGCCCATTGGG
Source organism: Rhodanobacteraceae bacterium (assembly GCA_035701705.1). Classification (GTDB taxonomy): domain Bacteria; phylum Pseudomonadota; class Gammaproteobacteria; order Xanthomonadales; family Rhodanobacteraceae; genus 66-474. The sequence goes on along the minus strand of DASSRT010000195.1, from coordinate 760 downwards.
TGGCGCGCCTTACGGCGATGATCCTGCAGATCAAGCTGCAATTAAGGCTGGGATCGCTTACTACAACTGTCTTGCATCGGGTGGCAACTAATGAAACACCATTCGTTGGGACGTTTGGTCGTCGTACTTTCGTTGATCCTTCTTGCCGGCTGTGATGGTTCGAATGCATTGCGAGGAGAGCCGGTAAGCCAAAGCATAAGTCCTAATGGGCGAGTCGTTGCGCTGACTACGCGCTATTCTGGAAATGCGACAGTTGCATTCGTCGACCGCGTTTACATGAAGTCTGCGGCTGACAATCGTATCCAACTAATTTTGAAGGCTGACAAGGCAAGTAAGATCGCTCTCAAATGGATAGATGATCGACATCTTCAGGTCGACGTTTCTTGTGCTCAGATTTTCTCTTACACAAATTTCTTTTATCTGATGAAAGACGGCGAACTGGTTTATCCGGTCTCGATTGACTTGGTCAATCATGGGCTCTGTGGCACGTAGTCCACTTTGCTGGTTCGGCGCCATTTGTCGGAGAATCCGAGTGGCTGTTCGAGAGAGCGAGAGAACGCCCGCCGCGCGGGCGTTGTTGTTTTAGCGTCCGGCCTGGGCCAAAATAAGGTGTCAGGGACTGAGGTTTCCCCACGAATCATCGAGCCGGATCAAGCACTTGAGGTGAACGGACGCGCGCATGGCGCGGTCTTCAAGGTATCTAAGCCAACGAAGACTGCCGACCCATGCGCGCCAGCCGAGTATTGCAGAAGTGCCTTGC
>DASSRT010000194.1:0-2710 GCA_035701705.1 Rhodanobacteraceae bacterium | reverse complement strand
ACTTTCGATGCCGGAAATCGCGATGATGTCGCCCGCCTGCGCCTCGGGAACCTCGCGGCGTTCCAGGCCCATGAAGCCCATCACCTGCAGGATCTTGCCGTTGCGGCGCTTGCCTTCGTGGTCGACGATCGTGACCTGCGTATTGGTGCGGACGCTGCCACGCTGCACGCGGCCGACACCGATCACGCCGACGTAGCTGGAGTAGTCGAGCGAGGACACGCGCATCTGGAACGGGCCGTCGGGGTCGACGTCCGGCGCCTTGACGTGCTTGATGATCGTTTCGAACAGTGGCGTCATGTCGCCGGAGCGCACGTCGGGCTCCAGGCCCGCATAACCTTGCAGGGCCGAGGCGTAGACGACGGTGAAATCCAGCTGCTCGTCGCTGGCGCCGAGGCGGTCGAACAGGTCGAAGGTCTGGTTGACGACCCAGTCCGGGCGCGCGCCGGGACGGTCGACCTTGTTGACCACCACGATCGGCTTGAAGCCCATCTGGAAGGCCTTCTGGGTGACGAAGCGCGTTTGCGGCATCGGGCCATCCATCGCGTCGACCAGCACCAGCACCGAGTCGACCATGCTCAATACGCGCTCGACCTCGCCGCCGAAGTCGGCGTGTCCGGGTGTATCCACGATGTTGATGCGCCACTGCTCGCCGCTCGGGTCGGTCCAGCGGATCGCGGTGTTCTTCGAGAGGATCGTGATGCCGCGCTCGCGCTCCAGATCGTTCGAGTCCATCACGCGATCGGGCACCGCCGCGCGTTCCGAGAGCGTGCCGGACTGCTTCAGCAGCTGGTCGACGAGAGTGGTCTTGCCGTGATCGACGTGCGCGACGATCGCGATGTTGCGGAGGTTTTGGATGGACATTGGGCCACGCGAAACGGCCGCAGCATGCGGCCGTGGAGATGAGGTAAAAGACGTGCGGCATCCCTGACGCCGCGGCCCCTGATTATACCTGCAATGGCGGCGCCGCGCCGGATTGGCTGAACGGGCATTCAGCGACTGGCGCCACCCATTGCTGATTCCGCTAACTGGCGGTCCAACCCCCATCGACCACGATGGTTTGGCCGGTGATGTTGCGGGCGCTCGGCGATATCAGGAACGCGACGATGCCGGCGATTTCGTCGATGCCGATGAAGGCCTTCTTGGGCATCGGCTTCAGCATGATTTCGTTGACCACGACAGCCTCGCTGATGCCGTGCGTGCGTGCCTGCGCGGCGATCTGCTTTTCGACCAGGGGCGTTTTCACGTAGGCCGGGCAGATGGTGTTGATGGTGATGTCGGTGTCGGCGGTTTCCAGCGCCAGCACCTTGGAGAAACCGAGCAGGCCGTGCTTGGCGGCGACGTAGGCGCTCTTGAACGGCGAGGCGACCAGCGAGTGCACCGAGCCGGTGTTGACGATGCGGCCGAAGCCGCGTTCGCGCATGCCGGGCAGCAGCGCGCGCGTGAGCCGCGCGACGCCGGTCAACATCACGTCGATCAGCAGCTGCCACTTCTCGATCGGAAACTCTTCCAGCCGCGAAACGAACTGCAGGCCGGCGTTGTTGACCAGCACGTCGATGTTGCAGGGCAGGGCTTGCAGCAAGGCGTTGACGCTGGCGTCCGAGGTCACGTCGAGCGCCAGTGCATCGGCCTGGCCACCGAGCTTGCGGATTTCCGTCGCCACCGCGTTCGCCGCCGTCGCGTCGAGGTCGGTGACGACGATCCGGTGTCCGGTCTTCGCCAGCTCCCCGGCGATGCCGGCGCCGATCCCGCTGCCGGCGCCGGTGATCAGGATGTTCGCCATGGCTTGCCTCCTGCGATGATGCTGCGCGTCCGTCAGAAGAAGTTGTAGCGCGCCGTCACATAGTAGTTCCGGGGCCAACCGTAGTACGCGGTCTGGATGTTGCCGACGCTGGAAAATTCCTGCGCGTCGGTCTTGTAGGCCTTGTCGGTGAGATTGCGCACGCCGGCGCGCAGCTGCCAGTGGCCGTCGCCCGAGTCATACACGCCGAACAGCCCGACCAGCGTGTACGAGGGTTGCATCAGGCCGGGGCGGTTGTCGACGCTCAGCCACATCGTGCTGCGATAGGACACGTCGCCGCCCAGCGTGATCGCGTTGCCGCGCGCGAGATTGAACGTGTGCGTCGCCGCTGCGCGCGCCGTCCAGTGCGGCGAGAATGCCACGTGCGCGTGCAGGTCCGCCAGCGACGGATCGAGCGCGACGCGCGGGTCGTTGAATTCGTCGTACTTGGGATTCAGGTAGCCGAGTTGCATCTGCAACGAACTGCTTGCCCCGACCAGCATCGAACCCTGGAACTCGGCGCCGTACATCGTCAGCTTGGCGGCGTTCAAGACCGGGAAGCTGAAGTTGGGGATCGGGTCGTTGGGGTTGGTGATGTCCGAAACGCGCGCCTGGAAATCCTTGTAGTTGCTGTAGAACACGTCGCCGTTGGCGCGCAGGCGCCCATCGGCGCTGCGGAATTTGATGCCCGACTCGTACGTCCACACGTATTCCGGATCGAACGTGCTGACGTCGGCCGGCGAATTGGCCCGGCCATTGAAGCCGCCCGACTTGAAGCCGCGGTTGGCCGACACGTACCACATGGTTTGCGGATTGATCTGCTTCTGCAGGCTGACCGATGGCGTCACCGCCGACCATGATTTCGAATCGGTGAAGGCGAAGGTGCCGTCGAACGCCTGCAGCGGTGCGCCGAAGAAGGTGGACGTCGTGCGG
>DASSRT010000193.1:0-5754 GCA_035701705.1 Rhodanobacteraceae bacterium | reverse complement strand
CGGGAAGCGCAGCGCGGTGTCGCCGAGCGGCATGCCGAGCACGGCGCGCACGTGGTTCTCGAACTGCGAGGTGACCGCGCCTTCGATCGTCCAGTGCCCGGAGTTGTGGACGCGCGGCGCCATCTCGTTGCCGAGCAACTGACCGCCCTTCACGAACAATTCCAGCGCGAAGGTGCCGACGTAGTCGAGCTTCTCGGCGATGGCGCGCGCATGCGCGAAGGCGGCGCGGCTGACGACAGCGGCGACGGACGCGGGCGCAAGGCTCACCGAGAGGATGCCGTCGACGTGCCAGTTGCGGGTCAACGGCCACGTCCGAAAATCGCCATTGCGCGCACGCACCGCGACCACCGAAGCCTCGAAATCGAACGGCACGAACGCTTCGAGGATCAGGCCGCGTGTCGCCGCGTGCGCACCCAGCGCCTGCCACGCCGCATCGGCATCGCCCGCCGACTTCAGTCGGAACTGGCCCTTGCCGTCGTAACCCTCGCGGCGGGTCTTCAAGATCGCCGGCGCACCAATCTTCGCCAACGCCGCATCAAGCTCTGCGCGCGTCGCGATCGCGGCGAACTCGGCGGTCGGCAAGCCGCATTCGCGGAACAGGGTCTTTTCGGCGACGCGATCCTGCGCGGTCGCCAGCGAATGCGCGTTCGGCGCGATGCGCGTGCGTGCCGCCAGCCATTCGGCGGTCGCCGCCGGCACGTTCTCGAAATCGAAGGTGGCCGCATCCACCGCGCCCGCGAACGATTCCATCTGCCCGAAGGCATCCCAGGGCGCCTGCAGCAACGGCGCCAGTTGCCCCGCACACGCATCCGCGACCGGGTCGACGATGCGAAAGCGCACGCCCAGCGGCGCGCCGGCAAGCACCATCATCCGGGCCAGCTGGCCACCGCCCAGAATACCCAGCGTCTGATGTGCCTGGACACTCGCTTTCACATGATCCTCCATTGCGCAAACCTGTACGGCACCAACTTCCCCTCTCCCCCAAACGGTTTCATCGTTTGGGGGAGAGGGGAAAGGGTGAGGGGGAAACTCTCAAATTGTCGAACTCTTTCGGCAATGCGAAGGGCAAGCCCCCTCACCCCAACCCTCTCCCCCGAGCAGAAAACAATCGGGGAGGGGGAGCACAATCAGGGTCGCTTGCCGCGTTTTCGTGGCGCACTCGCCGGGGCCGGCAACGGATGCGGGGCTTCACGGCGCGGGTCGGGATTGTCGAGGACATCCTCGGTCTGGCGGGCGCGGAATGCATCCAGCGCCTTGGCGACGGCATCGTCATGCAGGGCCAGGATGGCCGCCGCCAGCAAACCCGCGTTCTTCGCGCCGGCTTCGCCGATCGCCAGCGTCGCCACCGGAATGCCGGCCGGCATCTGCGCGATCGACAGCAGCGAATCCAGGCCCTTCAAGGCACGCGACTGCACCGGCACGCCCAGCACCGGCAGCCGCGTTTTCGCCGCCAGCATGCCGGGCAGGTGCGCGGCGCCGCCCGCACCCGCGATGATGACTTCGATGCCGCGCGCCGCCGCGGCTTCGGCGTACGCAAACAACTTGTCCGGCGTGCGGTGCGCGGACACCACTTCAACCTCGTGCGCGATGCCGAGCGCCGCCAGCATCTCCGCCGCGCGCTGCATCGTTTCCCAGTCGGATCGCGATCCCATCACCACCCCGACGCGGGGCGTGGTCGCCGATTTCTTCATGGCCGGTCCACCGCAAAACGCGGTATTGTACGCGGCATGGACAAGCGATTGCTGGACATCCTCTGCGACCCGGTCACGAAGACCCCGGTGCGCCCGCTGCGCCGCGACGAACTGGAGGCGCTCAACCGCGCGATCGGCGCCGGCTCCGTCGACACGGTCGGCGGGCAGAAAGTCGCCGCGCCACTGGCCGCCGGCCTCATCACCAGCGACCGCAAGGTGGTGTACCGGATCGAAGACGACATCCCCGTGATGCTCGCCGACGAAGGCATCGGCACGCTGCAGCTGGCCGACTTCCCGGCCTGACGCCAGCCGCACGGCGCCGCGCTGTGCGCTGATTCACGTTCCATTTTTTTCCACGCGGCATACTGGCATTGCCTGCCATTGCCGGCACGCCACTGCCCCGCTCCGATGACACCCACGACGCCCGAATCCCAACCGAGCACCGACAACAAGGTCGTCGACATCGGTGCGCGTGCAAGCGCGTCCGAGTCCGGCCACGTCGGCGGCTTGCTGGTGGCGATCCGGGAACTGACGGTGAAGGCGACCGGCGCGTCCGCCGCAACGCTGCTCGACAACGTCGACGACACCCTGTTCGATCTCGCCGAAAAGGCCGAGAGCAACGCCAACCAGACCGAGTTTTTCGACGGCATGCGCGAGACCCGCAAGCGCCGCCCGCGCATCGAGCGGCTGTTCTCCGAAAACGTGGCGCGTGGATTCGCCGATTTCGCGAGCGGTCGCCCGGTGCACGGCAGCGAAGCGCAGCGCGCGGTGTCCGCCAACGGCGAACTGAGCCTGGTGGATGATCGCGACCTCGAAGAATCCCTCGCGGTCTCCAGCATGGTCGCCAAGGCCGACGGCCGGCATTCCGCCGCGCTGGCGGCGTTGAACCAACGCATGTCGGTGCTGAGCGGTGGCCGCACCGCCACCAGCGCCAACAATCCGCTCGGCCCGAACGTACTCACCGAAGCCTTCCGCGAAGCGCTGGGCGAACTGGCCGACATCAACATCCGGGTGCGCCTGATCATCCTCAAGATGTTCGAGCGCTACGTGTTGAAGGATCTCGAAACCTTGTACCAGGACGCCAACACACGGCTGGTGCAGGCGGGCATCCTGCCGCAACTGCAGCACCCGAGGGCACCGCGCCGGACGTATGCGCAAGCTGCATCGAACGCTGCCGGACAGGTCCCCGCCAGCGATGGCACCGGCGCTGGTGCGGACATGGGCGGCGCGAACGCGATGGCCGATGACCTGCAGAGCGAATTGATGCATCGCCTCAACGCGTTGCTGGCGTCGCGCCGGCAAGTCAGCGTCGACGCGCTGGCGGCGCGCGGGGCGTATACCGGTGGTGGCGGCAGCGTGGCGTCGCTCTCGCCCGCCGAACTGCTCGGCGCGCTGACGCTGCTGCAGGGCGAAGCCCAGCCGCTGCCCGCGCTGCCGGTCGCGGCCGACACCAGCAACGCCGTCGACATGGTCCAGCACCTCAAGGACGAGTTGATGGTGCAGATCCAGAAACTGTCCGGGCAGGCCAAGGCCAACGTCTCCGGCAGCGACGAGGACACCATCGACCTCGTCGGCATGTTGTTCGAATACATCCTGCAGGACCACACCATCCCGGCGCCGATGCAGGTACTGCTCTCACGCCTGCAGATCCCGTACCTGAAGGTGGCGATCCTCGATCGGCGCATGTTCGCGCACGCCTCGCACCCGGCGCGCCAGTTGCTCGACCATCTCGCCGACGCCGCCAAGGGCTGGTCGGACGAGTCCGACCGCGACCATCGCCTGTACGACAAGGTCAAGTCCGTCGTCGAAGCCCTGCTCAAGGATTTCGATGACGACGTGGACGTATTCACGTGCCAGCTCGACGCGTTCACGCAATTCGTCGAACAGAACCGCAAGCGCTCCGACATCGCCGAGAGCCGTGCCACCGAAGCCGCACGCGGCCGCGAGCGCCTGCAGGATGCGCGCCGCCGCGCGGCCCGCGAAATCCTCACCCGCATCGACGACCGCAACCTGCCGACCTTGTTGCGCGGCGTGCTGACGCGGCCGTGGGCCAACTACATGGTGCTGGTGGTGCTGCGCCAGGGCGTCGATTCGCCCGAGTTCCGCGCCGCCGTGCACTTCGTCGATGACTTCATCGCCACCACGGTGCCGCCGAGCGGCGAAGCGGCGCATGCGCAATATCGCGGCGCGCTGGCCTCGCTCGAACGGCACCTGCGCACCGGCCTCGCGACCGTCGCGTTCCAGGAACCCGACATCGACCGGCTGATCGCCGAGCTCTGGAAATACTGGCGCCGGCAACTCGGCGAACCCGCTCCGGCAGCCGCAGTCGCCGAGCCGGAACCCGCGCCGGACGTCGTCGCTGCCGCCGTGCTCGGCACCGGCGCCGACGCCCAGCCGCCGATTACGGAAACCGCCCCGGACATCGAGGACGACTTCGACCCCGACGACATGTCGGTGAACATCGACTCAACGTCGCTGCAGGCGGTGCAGGCCCTGAAGGTCGGCGCATGGATCGAATTCATCGACGACACCGGCACCCGCGAACGCGCCAAGCTGTCGTGGATCAGCCCGATCAGCGGCAAGTACCTGTTCGTCAACCGCCGCGGCCTCAAGGTCGTGGACCGCACCGCGTTCGAGCTCGCCACCGAAGTGCACAACCAGCGCGCAATGATCCTCGAAGAAGTCCCGCTGTTCGATCGCGCCCTCGATGCCATCGTGGCCCGCCTGCGCGACGCGCAGGCCGAGCCCGCCAAGCCCTCCGCTTCATGAGTGCCGCAGCCCCGCGGCCCACGCTGCCGCCGCTGGATGCCATTCGCGCCGACGTCGCGCGTGCGCTCGCGGAAGACATCGGCGGCGGCGATCGCACCGCCGCGCTGATCGACGCCGATGCCCGCGCCAGCGCCCGCATCATCTGCCGCGACGACGCGATCCTCGCCGGCAGCGCGTGGGCCGATGCATGCTTCCGCACGCTCGACCCCGACGTAAGCATCGAATGGCAGCACGCGGACGGCGACCGCATCGCACCCGACGCCGTGCTGTGCCGGATCGCGGGCAACGCCCGCGCACTGGTCGCCGGCGAACGCAACGCACTCAACTTCCTGCAAACGCTCTCCGGCACCGCCACCGTCACGCGCACTTACGTCGACGCCGTGGCCGGCACCCGCGCGCGGATCCTCGACACCCGCAAGACCATCCCCGGCCTGCGCCTCGCGCAGAAATACGCGGTGCGTTGCGGCGGCGGCCACAACCACCGCATGGGTCTCTTCGATGCCATTTTGATCAAGGAGAACCACGTCACCGCCGCCGGCGGCATTGCCAACGCCATCCGCGCCGCGCGCGACGCCAGTCCCGGCGTGTTCCTCGACTGCGAAGTCGAATCGCTGGACGAATTGCGCGCAGCCATCGAAGCCGGCGCCGACCGCGTGCTGCTGGACGAATTCAGCGACGCCATGCTGCGTGAAGCCGTCGCCATTGCCGCGGGCCGCGTCCCGCTGGAAGTCTCCGGCAGCGTCAACCTCGAACGCGTGCGCGCCATCGCCGAAACCGGCGTCGACTGCATCTCGGTCGGCGCGCTCACCAAACACCTCCGCGCCGTCGACCTCTCGATGCGCTTCGACAACGCCTGAGCCGAAACGCGGCGCAACGCGTTACCGCCCTGTTTCATCCGCGGTATTCAATTCCTCAACGTTTCGAACATGCCCGGCAGTGGCCGCGTGCGCCACGCCGCGCAAGGCATTTCCCTGCTACCGTCGAGCGCACCTCGGTTGGATACCGCCCCATTCCGTCTGCGGTACTGAATACCGCCCCACGCTGCATGTCGGTGTATTGGCCGGCCGCAGCCGCCAACGCCGCCCGTTGACACCGTGCCGCGATGGCGCGACGCTACGCCGAGCGCTCCAGATCAGGGGCAGAATTGGCGTTGGGCGCCACACCGAGACAGTATGATCAACGAGGAAGAACCACGTCTCTATCTATCTGGCCGATTCGAGGACGTCGAGTTCGTCGGAAATGACCGAATGGTAATCGGGGTACCTTTCGACGCGCCAGACGAATTCAAGAACAA
>DASSRT010000192.1:0-2728 GCA_035701705.1 Rhodanobacteraceae bacterium | reverse complement strand
CGCTTCGTCGAGCAGGGTGTTGCGCTCGACGATCGGCTCGTTGTCCTCGCCCGGACCGTAAACGTCTTCGGTCACCGCACGGCCGAGCACGCGATCGCGCAACGGCTCGACCACGTCGCCGCCTTCCACGATCGAGGTCATGGTCAGGCCTTCATGGGTACCGCAGTCGTGTTCGGTCACCACCACGTCCTGGGCCACATCGACCAGGCGGCGCGTCAGGTAACCCGAGTTCGCCGTCTTCAACGCGGTATCGGCCAGGCCCTTGCGCGCGCCGTGGGTCGAAATGAAGTACTGCAACACATCCAGGCCTTCGCGGAAGTTGGCCTTGATCGGCGTCTCGATGATCGAACCGTCCGGTTTGGCCATCAGGCCGCGCATGCCGGCCAGCTGGCGGATCTGCGCCGCGGAACCACGCGCGCCGGAGTCGGCCATGATGTAGATCGAGTTCATCGACTTCTGCTCGACCGTCTTGCCGTCGGCACCCTTGACCTTGTCGAAGCCGATGCCCTTCATCATCGCCGCGGCGATCTGCTCGTTGGTGCGCGACCAGATGTCGACCACCTTGTTGTAACGCTCGCCGGCGGTAACCAGACCCGACTGGAACTGCTCCTGGATCTCGACCACTTCCTTCTCGGCCGCTTCGAGGATGCCCTTCTTCTCGTCCGGGATCTTCATGTCGTCGATGCCGATCGAGATGCCCGAGATCGTCGCGTAGCGATAGCCGGTGTACATCAGCTGGTCGGCGAACACCACGGTGTCCTTCAGCCCCAACTCGCGATAGCAGGCGTTGATGAGCCGCGAGATCGCCTTCTTGGTGAGCTCGGTGTTCATGCGCTTGAAGGCGAGGCCTTCCGGCAGGATCTCGGCCAGCAATGCGCGACCCACCGTGGTTTCGGTGAGCGTGGTTTTCTGCTTGCGCGAACCGTCGGCGGCGATTTCCGTTTCATGGATGCGCACCTTGACCTTGGCGTGCAACTCGACGGACTTGCTCTCGTAGGCGCGGCGCGCCTCGGCAACATCGGCGAAGACCATGCCCTCGCCCCTGGCGCCGGCGAGTTCACGGGTCATGTAGTACAGGCCCAGCACCACGTCCTGGGTCGGCACGATGATCGGATCACCATTGGCCGGCGACAGGATGTTGTTGGTGGACATCATCAGCGCGCGCGCTTCCAGCTGCGCCTCCAGCGACAACGGCACGTGCACGGCCATCTGGTCGCCGTCGAAGTCGGCATTGAACGCGGTACAGACCAGCGGATGCAGCTGGATGGCCTTGCCTTCGATCAACTTCGGCTCGAACGCCTGGATGCCGAGGCGGTGCAGCGTCGGTGCACGGTTCAGCAGCACCGGATGCTCGCGGATCACCTCTTCGAGGATGTCCCACACCACGGGTTCTTCGCGCTCGACCGACTTCTTGGCTGCCTTGATGGTCGGCGCAATGCCGCGCAGCTGCAGCTTGGAGAAGATGAAGGGCTTGAACAACTCCAGCGCCATCTTCTTCGGCAGGCCGCACTGGTGCAGCTTCAGCGTCGGGCCGACGGTGATGACCGAACGACCGGAGTAATCGACGCGCTTGCCGAGCAGGTTCTGGCGGAAGCGGCCCTGCTTGCCCTTGATCATGTCGGCCAGCGACTTCAGCGCGCGCTTGTTGGTGCCGGTGATGGCACGGCCGCGGCGACCGTTGTCGAGCAGCGCATCCACCGATTCCTGCAGCATGCGCTTTTCGTTGCGCACGATGATGTCGGGCGCGTTGAGCTCCAGCAGGCGGCGCAGGCGGTTGTTGCGGTTGATGACGCGGCGGTACAGGTCGTTCAAATCGGAGGTCGCGAAGCGGCCGCCTTCCAGCGGCACCAGCGGACGCAAGTCCGGCGGCAGCACCGGCAATACCGTCAGCACCATCCACTCCGGACGGTTGCCCGATTCCAGGAATGCCTCGACCAGCTTGATGCGCTTGGTCAGCCGCTTCAGCTTGGTCTCGGAACTGGTCGCCGCGATTTCTTCCTTCAGGCGCACCATTTCGCCATTGAGGTCGAGCGACTTCAACAGCTCGTACACGGCTTCGGCACCCATGCGTGCGTCGAACTCGTCGCCGTGCTCCTCGACCGCGGTGAGGTACTGGTCCTCGTTCAGCATCTGCCCGCGCTCGAGCGGCGTCAGACCCGGATCGATCACCACGAAGGCTTCGAAATACAGGATGCGCTCGATGTCGCGCAGCGTCATGTCCAGCATCAAGCCGATGCGCGATGGCAGCGACTTCAGGAACCAGATGTGCGCGACCGGGCTGGCGAGGTCGATGTGGCCCATGCGCTCGCGGCGCACCTTGGCCAGCGTCACCTCGGTACCGCACTTTTCGCAGACCACGCCGCGGTGCTTCATGCGCTTGTACTTGCCGCACAGGCACTCGTAGTCCTTGATCGGGCCGAAGATGGCGGCACAGAACAGGCCGTCACGCTCCGGCTTGAAGGTGCGGTAGTTGATGGTTTCGGGCTTCTTCACTTCGCCCCACGACCACGAACGGATCAGGTCGGGCGAGGCCAGCGAGATCTTGATCGCGTCGAAGTTGAGCGGTTGGGACTGCTGGTTGAACAGGTTCAAAAGGTCTTTCATTGGTTTGTCTCCGGATGGAGCGGATTCAGTGATCGAGGGCGATGGAACGTCGGGAACATGCGCGGGGACGGGGATCGGGGGATGGGCCAAAGCGGCAACCGCAAGCTTTTACCCGTCCCCCATC
>DASSRT010000191.1:0-5707 GCA_035701705.1 Rhodanobacteraceae bacterium | reverse complement strand
GTGCACCGGCAGCCCGGGTTCGGCAGCCGCCGCAACCATCGCAAAGGCAGTAAGCGCAAATGCCGCCAGCATTCGATGCATGATCGTCTCCCGTCGGTTGGCCTTGGATGATAACCCGTCGGCCATTGCACGTGGGACGAGACTCGATCATGCCAACAACGCGGGATGCAGCGTCGCGCGCCCGGCGAGCGGGTGTACGGGCGATCGCGCCAGCCTCCGCGGCTATCGCACCAATGACGAAGAGGAAGCATCAGCGCTGACGAGGTTGTCGCGCCAGGGACGGATTCTTGCGAAAATGCGGCAACTACGCGCCTGTAGCTCAACCGGATAGAGCATCGGCCTTCTAAGCCGACGGTTGCTGGTTCGATTCCAGTCAGGCGCGCCACATCACCTGGTCGCATCCAGACGCGCCGCCCATTCAAGCGGGCTCGCCGCCAACAGGCGGCTGACGTGGACAGCAAGCGCAGCGATGGGCGCATGGCTCCGTAGTCGAACGGCGCCTTCTGGCGAAGGCGCCAGTTCTCATCCGGCACTCCATCCAATAACAAAAACGGACCCTGCGGGCCCGTTGTGGTTATTGGTCGGGGCAGAGGGATTCGAACCCCCGACATCCAGCTCCCAAAGCTGGCGCTCTACCAGACTGAGCTATACCCCGACGCGTCGCCGCGATGGACAACGGCGACAGATTGACAATGGTACGGGTGAGCCGTGAACCGGGTCAACGAATCGTGGCCTGAAAAACAACAAAGCCGGCGGAATGATCCGCCGGCTTTGTCCGGTATGGCGCGCCCGGAGAGATTCGAACTCCCGACCACCAAGTTCGTAGCCTGGTACTCTATCCAGCTGAGCTACGGGCGCCTTGCTTCCCTTCACACGCAAGCGCGCGAAAGAGCCGCAAATTATCCGTTGTCGTGGGCAACCCGTCAACGAATATTTGGCGGAGAGAGAGGGATTCGAACCCTCGATCAGGCTTTTGACCCGATACTCCCTTAGCAGGGGAGCCCCTTCGGCCTCTCGGGCATCTCTCCGAAACTGTTTGTATCAAGCAAGTGTAACAACCGATACAGTCGCAAGACTGCAGTCCATTCGGGATGTGTTCGCATCATCCCTGATGCTCACCCCTCGCTGCGCTCGGGGCCGGCCCTTCGGCCGTCCAAAATCGCTCCCGGCGATTTTGTCGAACCCTCGATCAGGCTTTTGACCCGATACTCCCTTGGCAGGGGAGCCCCTTCGGCCTCTCGGGCATCTCTCCGTACAAACCTTCCTCGCACAGGACCCGGTCGCCGTCTGGTGCAAGCCAGTCGGCTAGGATAAATGCGTTGCAGCTTTCGGTAAAGCCGAAACTGGATCGGATCAGTGACCGCCAGCTTCGTGGTCGGCGTGCTCGTCGACTGCGGCGGGTTCACCGCCAGCGTGTTCATGCTTGATGCGCTGGTAAATCTCTTCGCGGTGCACCGCGACATCCTTGGGTGCCGTGATGCCGATGCGCACCTGGTTGCCCTTGACGCCCAACACCGTGACCGTCACCTGGTCGCCGATCATGAGGGTTTCCCCCACTCGGCGAGTCAAAATCAACATGACTGAGCTCCATGTTCTCGAGTCCATTGGACCCGAAAGCGACGCGCGCGTTCCCCTCCTGTTGCGCGACGTCGCTTATGAAAGGGCGGTCACGAATGCACGAGCGCAGGCGCACGCATTCAGGTTCCTCCATCCCCGCACTAGACCGGTGCGGGTGCGACCGATTCGGCTGAATACTATAGGAGCGGCCTCATACCGGCAACGGAACTACCGTGACTTCCGGCATGGATACGCAGCTATTTCAAGCCTTGCGCGAGCCACCCGCCCAGACCGCCGAGCGCATCATCCAGCGCCGGTGAATCGATACCGCCACCCTGCGCCATGTCCGGTCGTCCGCCGCCCTTGCCGCTGATCTGTTTTGCGACATGCGCGACCACGTCGCCGGCCTTGACCCGGTCGAGCGCCGCGCCATGCACGCCGCCGACCAAGGCGGCCTTGCCATCCTGCGCGGAAGCCAGCAGCACCACGCAATCGCCGAGTTTCTGCTTCAAGGCATCGACCGCCTCGCGCAGTGCCTTGGCATCCATTCCTTCGACGCGCGCGGCCACCAGCTTGATGCCACCAAGGTTTTGCGCGTGCGCAGCGAGATCACCTGTCGCGGCGCCGGCAGCCCTGGCCTTCAGCGCATCCAGTTCGCGTTCCAGCTTTTTTTGACGCTCGATCAAGTGCCGCAGCTTGTCGCCGACATCGGCTGGCGCGGAGGACAACAACCCTGCGACTTCGCCGAGGCGCTGTTCTTCCGCGACCACGTGTGCCATGGCGCCCGCGCCGGTGAAAGCCTCGATGCGGCGGACGCCTGCGGCCACACCGGATTCGGACACGATCTTGAACAGGCCGATGTCACCGGTGCGCCCGACGTGCGTGCCGCCGCACAGCTCGGTCGAGAAGTCGCCCATGCGCAGCACACGCACTTCGTCGCCATACTTTTCGCCGAACAGCGCCATCGCACCGGTGGCGATCGCGTCGTCGTAGGCCATCTGCCGGACTTCGGCCGCGTCGTTGCGACGGATCTGCTGGTTCACGCGATCTTCGATCCGACGCAGCTCGTCGGGCTTCACCGGCTGGAAGTGCGAGAAATCGAAACGCAGGCGATCGGGCGCCACCAGCGAACCCTTTTGCGTGACGTGTTCGCCCAGCGCCTCGCGCAACGTTGCGTGCAGAAGGTGTGTGGCCGAATGGTTGAGTACCGTGGCCTGCCGGCGCGCGCCGTCCACCCGCGCCCGCACCATGTCGCCAACCCGCAATGCAGACGCCCCTTGCCACGCGCCGGCATGGCCGTGGAACTGCCCGCCGAACTTGTGCGTGTCGCTGACGATGAAGCGTCCATTCGCGTGTTCCAGCGCCCCGGTGTCGCCCACCTGCCCGCCCGACTCGGCATAGAAAGGCGTGCGGTCGAGGATGATCGCGGCGGATTCGCCGGGTGCGAGCTGTTCCACCGCGCGGCCCTCGCGCAGGATCGCCAGCACCTTGCAATCCTTCGCGTCGAGTGTTTCGTAGCCGAGGAACTGCGTCGGTGGCAACTTGCTGGCGACCTCCGCCGGCAATTGCGCCTTGCTCTCGAACTTGCTGGCCGCGCGCGCGCGTTCGCGTTGCGCTTCCATCGCGCGCTCGAAGCCCGCCATGTCCACCGACATGCCACGCTCGCGCGCGATGTCGGCGGTCAGGTCGACCGGAAAGCCGTAGGTGTCGTAGAGGCGGAAGGCATCTTCGCCCGGGATCGTCTTGCCGGCCTTGGCCGCCACGTCATCGAACACCTTCATGCCGTGTTCCAGCGTTTCGCCGAAACGCTGCTCTTCCGCGCGCAGCGCCTCTTCGACGAAGGCTTGCTTGCTGGTGAGCTCTGGATAGGCCTCGCCCATTTCGGCAACCAGCGGCGCGACCATCCTCCAGAAGAATTCGCCACGCACGCCCAGCATCCAGCCGTGGCGCAGCGCGCGACGGATGATCCGGCGCAGCACATAGCCGCGGCCTTCGTTGGATGGCAGCACGCCATCCACGATCAGGAACGCGCAGGCGCGGATATGGTCGGCGATCACCCGCAGCGATTTGTTCTCGCGGTCACTGCATCGGGTGAGTTGTTGCGCCGCCGCGATCAGGCGCTGGAACAGATCGATCTCGTAATTGGAATGCACGCCCTGCAGCACCGCGGCGAGGCGTTCCAGGCCCATGCCGGTATCGACGCAAGGCGCCGGCAGCGGCGACAGCGTGCCATCGTCGGCGCGGTCGAACTGCATGAACACCAGGTTCCAGATTTCGATGTAGCGATCGCCGTCCTCATCGGGCGACCCGGGCGGGCCGCCCGGCACGTCGGCGCCGTGGTCGTAGAAAATTTCGCTGCACGGACCGCAGGGGCCGGTATCGGCCATCTGCCAGAAATTGTCAGACGCATAGGGTGCGCCCTTGTTGTCGCCGATCCGCACGATCCGCTCGGCCGGAACGCCGATCACGTCTTTCCAGATGCCATAGGCTTCGTCGTCGGTGTGGTACACGGTCACCCAGAGTTTTTCCGGCGACAGGCCGAAAGTCTTCGTCAGCAGCTCCCATGCCCACTCGATCGCTTCCTTCTTGAAGTAATCGCCGAACGACCAGTTGCCCAGCATCTCGAAGAAGGTGTGGTGGCGTGCGGTATATCCGACCGAATCCAGATCGTTGTGCTTGCCGCCGGCGCGCAGGCAACGCTGCACGTCGGCCGCGCGCACGTACGGCAGCTTCTCGCTGCCGAGGAACACGTTCTTGAATTGCACCATCCCCGAGTTGGTGAACAACAAGGTCGGATCATTGGCTGGCACCAGCGGGGCGGAGGCCACGATGGTGTGGCCGCGATGCTTGAAGAAGTCGAGAAACCGTGCGCGAATTTCTGCAGTTTTCATGTGTTTACGGAGGAAAGCTCAAGTAATGGCAACACCGGGGCACGCCTGTAGACGCAAGGTCCGGAGCCGCTGTTGTTGAAAGTCAGGACACGGAAGGCCGTTCTGGTGTTGACGTTTGCCGTACCGTCTCGTTTGCGACACCGTTTCACGATGCCGCGATCAAGGATGTTCGCAAAATGATGACGTCAATCGTCGGTGGTTTCGACGTCGGAATGAGTGACGATTCTAACCGTGACAGCGGCAAAACCGCGACGCAGGAGGAAAGCCGCGCGTTTGCCCCGCTCGGCGTGGTCGGACGCAGGTCTGGTGCCGTACTTCTTGCGCAACTGCGCCTTGGCCAGCGCCGTCCAATCCGCTTCAGCGGCTTCGATCAGCACACGGATGACAGCGTCAGCCAGCCCGTGCGAGCGCAACTCGGCGCGGATGCGGTCGGGGCCATAGCCTTGCCCCACCCGCGCGCGGAGGATCATTTCGCCGAAGCGTCTGTCATCCTGATAGTTCTGTGCTTGCAGGCGTTCGAGGGCAGAGCCTGACTCCGCTTCGTCACAGCCGGCGCGATCCAGCCGCGCCCGCAACTCGCGCTCGGAATACTCTCGCCGCGCCAGCATGCCGAGCGCGCGGTCGTAGGCACTGCGATCCTTGTCGGTGTTGGAACGCCGGTTCATGCGCAGATTGTACGAGCGGTTGCAGGAGCGGCCGTAGGAGCGGCGGAAGCCGCGACCCACGGCGCCAATGACACGCATCAACAGTCGCGCCTTCCGGCGCTCCTGCAAAAGCCGGAACGGAAGCCGCGAGCCACGGCGCCGATGACACGCATCAACAGTCGCGCCTTCCGGCGCTCCTACAAAAGCCGGAACGGAAGCCGCGAGCCGCGGCGCCGATGACACGTATCAACGGTCGTGCCTTCCGGCGCTCCTACAAAAGCCGGAACAAGGTTCATTTTCTCGGCCGTAGGAGCGGCGGAAGCCGCGAGCCGCGGCGCCTATGACACGCATCAACGGTCGCGGCTACCGCCGCTCCTACGACAGCATTACGCTTCGGCTTCCGCCGCGTCTTCGGTCGCGGCGACACCGCCGCCTGCCGCCACCAGAAGCTTGGCGCGCAAAGCGGTATCGAGCTCCTTGGCCGCGGCCGGGTTGTCCTTGAACCACTGGCGGGCGTTTTCCTTGCCCTGCCCGATCCGCTCACCGTTGTAGCTGTACCAGGCGCCGGATTTCTCGACGAGGTTGTGGAGCACCCCGAGCTCGATCAGCTCGCCC
>DASSRT010000190.1:0-3147 GCA_035701705.1 Rhodanobacteraceae bacterium | reverse complement strand
GACCCCCTTCACAAGCGAAGGGGGTACAAACCATCACGACGCCAGCGCGCGAACGCGGCGCAAACCACCGTCACGCCAGTGCGCGCACCTTCACCACCGCCGGATCATCGGCATGCACCAGCAACATGCGGCGCACGCGGTCCTGCCAAAGCCGGCCGAATTCGCGGCGTTGCGCCGCGTCGGCCCGGCCCGTGATCGCCAGCTGCAGCAGCGGCCGCAACATCGGATCGCCTGAGACCGGCGTGGTGTCGATCTCGACTTCGACCTCGGCGCCGGTGTCGTTGCGCGTGAAGCGCACGCCGGCGACGTCACCCGTGGCGTAGTGCAACAAGCCCCGGCGGACGTGTTCCCCGCCGAGCCCGTGGAAGCCGTTGCCGGCGGCGGCGCCGGTCACCAACGTCAGTACCTGGCCGATGACACCGGTGGCGCCGGCATCCTCGGCAGCGTCCAAGTGGACGCTGATGCCGCCGCGTTCGGGCAGGCTGTCGGGATACAAATGGCCCAGCGCGGCACGCGCACTGAGCCACCCGCCGGCGACGGTGGGGCAGGAGTGCCCGGCCAGCCGCACCGCGTCGGCGAAGTGGTACTCGATCACGC
This sequence comes from Rhodanobacteraceae bacterium, assembly GCA_035701705.1. Lineage (GTDB taxonomy): Bacteria > Pseudomonadota > Gammaproteobacteria > Xanthomonadales > Rhodanobacteraceae > 66-474. Next base: position 2,550 of record DASSRT010000190.1, on the reverse strand, counting down.
CGTCGTCGCTGGCGCCCAGCAGTTGCGCGAGGCCATCGTGCAGGCGCAGCGCCGGAACCTCGGCGAAGAAAGCCGGAAATGCCATTACTGCGTGACCACGAAGTCGATGACCACGGGGCCATCGCCGCCGCGTTGCTGGTAGATGACGTCGATGCGCTCGCCGTAACGTTGCTGCATCTGGTGCAGCAGCGGAATCGGGTCGTGGTCGTTGACGAAGCGCATCGCCTCGCCGGCTTCCAGCGCATCCAGCGCGCCGAAGATCGCGGAGTGGCGGAAGCGGTGTGCGATCGCGCGCGCATCGAAGGGGTGGGGCGTGTAGGCGGGAACTTCAGCAGGCGTGCTCATCGAAACGACCCGTGCGGCGTGGAAGACGCGCACAGCATGCCGTCCGCGTTCGCGGTGCTTCTTGACCTGCGTCAGTCAGGGTGCCGCGGCATCCGTGCTGCGCGATGTATCGGCGAGAAACGCATCGCGCTGCGCGGGCGGCTGGTTGCCGATCCGGCGCACCTCGGCGTAGAAGCGCGTCCAGTCGCCCCGGCATTGCGCGAACAGGCTGGCAAAGGCCGGCACGCCGCGATCGTACAGTCCGAATGGCACCAGCCTTGCGTTGTTGAGCGGGGTGTCGAAGAAGTGGTCGTAGTCGTGGTTGCCGTGCCATGCCGTATCGCGCAGGTGTTCGTATTCGTGGCGCAGGTTCGCGAAGGTTTGCTGCTTGCGTTGCAGCTTCAGCGCGTTGGGCAGGTCGCTCGCGTACAAGGTTTCCAGCTGCTTGCGCGTGGCCAGCACGAGCTGCGTGAATTGCCGCTCGCGCTCGGCGCCGGCGGGGTCGGGCGGCGGCAAGTGGTTGGCGGCGTGCCATTCGCGCAGGCCCTGGCGCTGCACGAAGGTCGCGAAGGATTCGTTGAAGGCGGTATCGTTCTTGACGTAGTACTGCTGGTGCGCGAGTTCGTGGAAGATCGTGCCGACCATCTCGTCGTCGCTCCAGCGATCCATGCTGCTGAGCAAGGGGTCGGCAAAATGACCGAGCGTGGAATATGCCGGCACGCCGCCGATCCAGACGTCGTCGCCCTTGGCCTGCAGCTTCGCGGCCAGCGCCTCGGCGCGATCCTTGTGATAGAAGCCCTGGTAGGCCACGCAGCCGGCGACGAGGAAGCAGTGCTCGACCGGTTGCATCGACAGCGCTGGCGTCGCGAACACGTTCCACATCACGAACGGACGGTGGATGTCGGCGTAGGTGGTGTAGCTCTTGTTGCGCGGCAGTTTCAACGTGTCCGATGCAAACGCGCGGGCCCGTTGCGCGAGCTGCAGGCGGGCGCGCAGTTTGCCCGGCGTGTCCGGATTGGCAATGACCTTGGCGATTGGCTCGCGCGCACGCAGCACCGCCATTTCGCCGGTGGCGAGATGGGCGTAATAGCCGATGGTGGAACAGCCGCCCAGAAGGCCAAACGTCGCCGCGGCTGCCACGCCCGTGGCGACTTTGCGCATGCTCTTGTTTCGGGGTGGGTGCACGGTCACACTTGCGGGTCCCGCCGGCCGGATGGATGCCGATGCTGCTCCTGATCGACAACTATGACAGCTTCACGTTCAACCTTGCCCAGTATCTCGGCGAGTTGGGCGAAAACGTGAAGGTGTTGCGCAACGATGCCATCGACGTCGGCGGCGTCCGCGCGCTGGCGCCAGCGCGGATCGTGATCTCGCCGGGACCCGGCACGCCGGATGACGCCGGCATCACCCTCGCCGTGATTCATGCGCTGGCCGGTGTCATCCCGATCCTCGGCGTCTGCCTTGGCCATCAGGCGATCGGGCAGGCCTTCGGCGGCAAGGTGACCCGGGCCGGGCGCATCATGCATGGCAAGACGTCGCCGATTCGCCATCGCGGCGGCGGCGTGTTCGCGGGGTTGCCCGATCCGTTCGAAGCCACGCGCTACCACTCGCTGGTGGTCGAACGGGCGTCGTTGCCGGAGTGCCTGGAAGTGACGGCGTGGACGGAAAACCCGGACGGTTCGGTCGAGGAAATCATGGGCCTGCGCCACAAGTCGCTGGCGGTGGAAGGCGTGCAGTTCCATCCCGAATCGATCGAAACCCGCCACGGCCACGACCTGCTGCGGAATTTCCTCCGGCACAGCCTGCCGAAGGCGGCATGACGATGGGCATTTCCGCACACGAGGCCTTGCAGCGCACGATCGAGCACCGCGAGATTTTCCATGACGAGATGGTCGACCTGATGCGCCAGATCATGCGCGGCGAGGTGTCCGCGGCGATGACCGCGGCGATCCTGACCGGCTTGCGCGTAAAGAAGGAAACGGTCGGCGAGATCGCCGGTGCCGCCACCGTGATGCGCGAGCTGGCCGAACACGTCACGGTGCCGCCGCATCCGCACATGCTGGACATCGTCGGTACCGGCGGCGATGGTGCGCACAGCTTCAACATCTCGACCGCGTCGATGTTCGTCGCGGCGGCGGCCGGCGCGCGGGTGGCCAAGCACGGCAATCGCGGCGTCTCATCGTCGTCCGGCAGCGCCGACGTGCTGGAATCGCTGGGTGCGGCCAT
>DASSRT010000189.1:0-4320 GCA_035701705.1 Rhodanobacteraceae bacterium | reverse complement strand
GACGCCCGTCGAGGTCGGCATGGTGGTCACCGGGTCGGTCACAGTGAATCCGGATGGCAGCGTGAAGGCGTACACCATCGACCATGCCGACCAGTTGCCGCCGGCCGTCCAGCGCTTGCTGAAGTCGTCCATACCGGGGTGGACGTTTGACGCAATCAAATCCACTGGCACGACGGGACCCACCAAGGCGCAAGCGTCGGTGTACATCGGCGGCATGGTCACCGAGACCACCAAACAAATAGTTGATGGCAAGAAGGTCCAACAGAACACCATCCAGATCGGGGTTGAACACATCGCGTTGCACTGCCCGCCGCCGCACGCGGAGCGCACGTTCGCCATGGGTTGTGACCCGGATACGGGTTTGACGCGCCTGCCCAGTCCTCCTCCCGAATATCCGATCGAAGCAGCCCGGGCGCACATGGAGGGTGTGGTCGACCTGCGCCTTGAAATCGGTCGCAACGGTCGCGTGCTGCGTGCTGCCGTGCGTCAGGTGAACCTTTTCAACCGAATTCCGAACCCGGTCCTGTTTCGCAGGATTTTTTCTGACGTTACGCTCGAGACTGCGCAGGCGTGGCGGTTTCGTGTCCCCACCACCGGACCGAATGCTGGTCGCGATCGCTGGGTGCTGGCGCAGCAGGTGAAGTTTTACATCATGGGTGGCCATGTGGACACCACCGCCTACGGTCAGTGGTTGGCTGACCTGCCGGGTCCGATCAAGGCGATTCCGTGGGCCGAACAGGATTCGGGCAGAGTGGTGCGGTTGCCCGAGATGAGCACGGAAGGAGCGTTGATGCGCTAGCCGGCTTCGATGACGGCCGAGTGAATCGGTCGCAGGCGTGATACCGCACCAGTTGGCCACCGTTCGCCGCGTTGGCGAACACAGGGCGTGCTCTTCCAACAACCTGCTAGAGTCCGGTGGTGACGTTCGACAAGGAGGCTGGCGATGAAACGTTTGGCGATATGGGGATTGCTGCTGGGATTGTCCGTACCTGCGCTGGCTGCTTCGGCGGCCACGCCCCTCGAAGCGAGCATGGTCGTCACCGGCACCATTACCGTGAACCCCGACGGCAGCGTCAAGGCCTACACCGTCAAGGATGTCGACAAGTTGCCGCCGGCGGCGCGACAGATCGTGCAGGCGACGGTGCCGCATTGGCAGTTCAAACCCATCCTGGTCGCGGGCAAGGCCACCGTGGCTGAAACCGGCATGTCGTTGCGCATCGTCGCCGACATGGCGAAAGGCGGGAATGCGACCGTGCGCGTGGCGGGTGCCCAGTTCGGCTGCAATGCCTATCAGGCGAAGTCGGAGCTGCCGATGGCCTGCGTGCCGGACGAGAGCCTTCAGACCATCAGCTGCGAACCACCGAGCTACCCCGTCGGCGCGGCGCGCGAGGGTGTGGGCGGAGAAGTCTTTCTGGTGCTCGAGATCGATCGCAGCGGACACGTTGCCAAGGTCGCCGCCACCAAAGTGAACCTTGACGCGTATGCGCAGGATCCAAGTTGGATCCGCAGGGCGCTCGCCAAGAGTGCCATCACGGCAGCGCGGAAATGGACATTTCGGATTCCGACAACGGGTCGGGATGCCGCGAAAGACCATTGGTTCGTCTATGTGCCGGTCGACTATTATTTGGGTTCGGGCAGCCGCAAGGATGAATATGGCAAGTGGACCTCATATCTTCCGGGTCCCGTGCGGACCGTGCCTTGGGCAGCCGGCGATTCGACATCCGGTGACCACGCCAACAGTGACGCACTGGCCGGCGATGGCGCGCCGTTCGTCCGGGACGGACGGTTTGTCCTGAAAACGCCGCTGACGGGCAACGGCAGCCAGTCCTGATTCGATGCGATCGGGCGCTGCCCGCGCGCGAGTTGCACAGAGGATCGCACGGATGCAAACGCCCGTTTCGATCATCATCATCGCCGCCGACAGCGGACCGTCGTTGCGCGAGTGCGTGCTGCGCGCGCTGGCGTCGAGCGTGCCGGTCGAGGTGATCGTTGCCGACAATGGCTCGCGCGATGGCGTGCCGCAGGCGCTTGCGCGCGCGTGCGAAAATGACGCGCGCGTGCGGGTGTTGTACAACCACGCGAACCTCGGCTTCGGTCCGGCCGTGAACCGCGCCGCGCACAAGGCGAACGGCAACGCGTTGCTGGTACTGAATCCCGATTGCATGCTCGATGGCGATACGCTGGCGCGCCTGCTGGACGTGCTAGCGACGCATCCGGGAGCGGGCGTGGTGGGCGTGGTGGTGTGCAGCGATGACGGCACACCCGATCCGGCCTCACGCCGGCGCGATCCGCTGCTGCGGCGTTCGCTCAACCAGATGAGCGGACGCGCGGCGCGCGAGGCCGAGGACCCGAAGTTCGAAGGCGTCAACGTGCCCGGCCCGATTCCCGACAAGCTCATCGAGGCCGAGAATATATCCGGTGCGTTGATGCTGTTGCCGCGCGCGGCGTTCGATCACCTGCAAGGTTTCGACGAAGGCTATTTCCTGCATTGCGAGGATCTCGACCTGTGCCGGCGCGCGCGTGACGCGGGGTACCAGGTGCTGCTTGCGGGCGACGTGCGCGTGCACCATGGCAAGGGCGGCTCCAGCCGGCACCGGCCGGTGTTCGTCAGTTACCATAAGCACCGCGGCATGTGGCGCTGGTTCAGGAAGTTCGATCCGGCTGCGCGCAAGCCGCTCACGCGTGCCGTGGTGTGGTGTGGCCTCACCGGGCACTTCTTCGTCAGCGCGCCGAAACTGTGGTTGCGGCGCGCGACCCGCCACTGATCCGGTAGCACAGGCATGATCCGCGAAATCCTGAAGATGGGCGATCCGCGCCTGCTGCGCGTGGCGCCGCCGGTGCCGGCGACGATGTTCGGCAGTGCCGAACTCGACGCCCTGATCACCGACATGTTCGAGACCATGCAGGCGGCCGACGGCGTCGGTCTCGCCGCGCCGCAAATCGGCATCGATCTGCAGCTGGTGGTGTTCGGTTTCGAGCACTCGGACAGGTACCCGGAAGAACCCGAGGTGCCGCGCACGATTTTGCTGAATCCCGAGATCACGCCGCTGTCGCGCGACATGGAGGATGGCTGGGAAGGTTGCCTGTCGGTGCCGGGCCTGCGCGGCGTCGTCAGCCGGCATTCGCTGATCCGCTACCAGGGCGTGGATCCATCCGGCATCGCGATCGACCGCACGGCCGAGGGCTTCCATGCGCGCGTGGTGCAGCACGAGTGTGATCACCTGATCGGGCGCCTGTACCCGTCACGCATCACCGACTTCACGCAGTTCGGCTACATCGACGTGCTGTTTCCCGACGAGACCGGCGCGGTCGAGTAAGCGCAGCGCGCAGCCGCGATCGTTATTGCGCATCGGAAGCGTGGTAGGTCCCCGGTTCTCCTGAAGGCGCTCTTGCAGGAGCGGCTGCAGGAGCGGCGGGAGCCGCGACCAAAACGTCCGGCGAACCGCTTCATCGGTCGCGCCTTCCGGCGCTCCTACGCGGAACCCAGTCGTGCGGCCTGCTCGCGCAAGGCGCCGAGCTGGGTGTTCCAGTCGGTGAGGCGGGTGCGTTCCTGCTCGACCACCGCCGCGGGAGCGTGGTCGACGAAGCTGGCGTTGCCGAGCTTGCCTTCACACTTCTTGATCTCGCCCCCGATGCGCGCGATTTCCTTCGCAATGCGTGCGCGCTCGGCGTCGAGGTCGATCAATCCGGCCAGCGGAATCAGCACGCGCATCGTTCCGACCACGGCGGCCGCGGCAGCGGGCTCGGCTTCGCCCGGCGGCAACCAGCGCGGCACTTCCGAGCGCGCGAGGAATTCGACTTGTGCTGCAAACTTGTCGCCGCGGCGACGATCGTCGGCATCGCCATCCGCGAACAGCAGCGGAATGACCTTGCCCGGCGCGATGTTCATTTCCGAGCGGATCTTGCGCACGCTGGTCAACACCTGCTTGAACCATTCGATCTCGGCGCTGGCGGCGGCATCGACCGCGAAGTCGCCGGCTTGTGGATACGGACGATCGAGGATGCTGGATTCCTGCAATCCAAGTTGCGGGGCGACACCCTGCCAGATTTCCTCGGTGATGAAGGGGATGATGGGATGCAGTGCGCGCAGGGCGGCTTCCAGCACCACCAGCAGCGTGTGGCGTGTGGACGCGGCGGCCCCCGCGTCATCGCCATTCAGTGCAGGCTTCGACAGCTCCAGGAACCAGTCGCAGTATTCGTTCCACACGAATTCGTACAGCGCCTGCGCCAGCAGGTCGAAGCGGTAGCTGACGAAGTGCTGCTCGACCTCGCCCAGCGTCTGTTTGAGGCGAGTGAGGATCCACCGCTCGGCTTCGGTCA
>DASSRT010000188.1:0-7914 GCA_035701705.1 Rhodanobacteraceae bacterium | reverse complement strand
ACGATCACGGGCCGCTCGATCGCAGGCAGGTCCGTCTTTATCCGTTCGGCAGCCTTTGAGGTCAACGCATCCGTGCGGTACGCCACGCGGTAGCGTGTGCGCGCCTTGACCCGGTTCCACAGTTCCAAGAATTGCGGGTCTGCCTGATAGCCCTTGCGTAATCGCAACTGCACCTTGTCGCGTTCGTTGTGCACCTGTTCGCGCTTGAAGCGGACGCCCGCCTCGGCCATCTCGGTCTGCAACTGGTTGGCAAAATCTTCGTAGCTCTCGTTGGCGACCACCGTGAGGCGATTGATGCTGCGATCGCGCACCCGCGCGCCGTCCTGATTCACGCACAAGCGCAGGCCGCGGCCGATCTCCTGCCGCTTCTTGAGGTCGGAACTGCTCTCGGCCAAGGTGCAAATCTGGAACACGTTGGGGTTGTCCCAGCCTTCGCGCAATGCCGAATGGCTGAAGATGAAGGCCAATGGCTCGTCCAGCGATAGCAGTTTTTCCTTGTCGCGCATGATCAACTCGAACGCGCTGCCCTCGGCGTCGGCGTTGCTTTTGCCAGCAACGGTTTCGAACGGCGATATCGCGCGCTTGTCCTGCGCGAAATAGCCGTTGTGAACCCTTGCCGCAGCGTGCGGCATCAGGTGCGCAAACTCGGGCTGCGCGCGGTAGTGCTCGTAGATTTCCTCGAACCACTGTGCAAACCTGCCGGGCTCGGTACCACCGTCCTCACCGTAAATCCGGTAGCTGGCAACCCGATCAATGAAGAACACCGACAGCACCTTGATGCCCTGCCGGTGCAGCCGTTCGGCCTTTTCGAAGTGCCGTCGGACCGTCGCTTCGATCTGCAAACGCAGAATGACATCGGTGAGTGCGCCATGCGGCTGTCCCTGTCGCACCCGCACGCCGTTGGCGAAAGTCACACAACCGGTCTCGGCGTCGATCTCGTTGACGATGAAACCGTCGCGATAAATCTCGCGCTGGTTGGACTTGGCGAAAAGATCGTCGCCATTCTTGACGGCCAGTGACTTCTTTGCCGGGCCATTGGCCTGATTCACCCAGATGGAAAGCTTGACCGAAACGCTGCGCTTGCCCGTCTTGAAGCTCTCCAGTTCCACATACGCCTGATTGGCATCCCTCGCCTCCACCACCGAATCCACACCGATCTGCTTGACCAGCCCCAACTCGTAGGCGCGCACCGGGTCCAGCGAATACACGAGGTTGTAGGTATCGCGGTGGGTTGCAGAGTAACGCAGAGTACACATCGGGTTGAGCCGCGCGATCGCCTGCTTGCGCTTGTCCGTTTCCAGGTTCTGCGGCTCGTCCAGGATCACGATCGGACACGTACCTTGCAGGTACTCGATCGGCTTGACGCCCGTCTCGCGCGTCTGGTTGATGATGTTGCCCTTGCTCCTGCGGCTGGCCTGACCGCTGCTGTCGTCCGAATCCTTGGCGAAGGCATCGATGTTGATGACCAGAATCTGGATGGCATCGGACAGCGCAAAGTTGCGCAGCTCGTTGACCTTGCCGGAGTCGTACACCCCAAACTGCACCCGCGGGTTGCCGTACAGGATGGCAAAGTGGTCACGGGTCGCGCGCAGGCTCTGCAGCACGCCCTCGCGGATAGCGACCGACGGCACCACGATCACGAACTTGCGAAAACCGTAGGTTTGCGCCAACTCGTGCACCGTGCGCAGGTACACGTAGGTCTTGCCCGTGCCGGTTTCCATTTCCACCGTGAAATTGGGGAACGCACCTGTCACTCTGCCGTCGGCAAGCTTGAGCGGCTCCAGTGCGGCGGAAGGTTCGATCTCGTGCCGCCCCTGCACCGCTTGCAGGTTAGTCAGCCATTGCCCATCGGTGATGACGCGCCGATTGGCAATGCCGTGTTCGGTCAGGCGCAGGCTGGAAGGCGCGGCATCGTCCAGCGCAAGGCCGAATTGCGACACGCCCGGCTGGCCTTCGAACAAATCCACCACCGCGTTGATGGCCGCAAGCTGGTAGTCCTGATTGGGGTCGAATTGCAGCTTCATGCGGTCAGACGCAGGTAAACGCGATGCCGGCGTCGCGGCACTGCAATTCCAGATTGGACTTCAGCGTATCCGAGTCGCGGAACACGCCGTCGATTGCAATCAACTGGCGTGGCTTCAAATCCACCAGCGGCTGGATCATCGCCTCGCCCATGCCATCGAGCACGAACAGCATGCTTTGTTCATGGATGGCAAATACTCGCGTGCCAGCCACATCCAGTGTTTCCACCGGCGTGGTCAGCTCCTGCCCGAACTTCAGCAGCAACTCGTAGAGCATGTCTTCCGCGCCTGCGCCGTCCTTCTCGGATTTGGCGAACAGCTTGATCTGCTCGGCAAGCTGCTCCGGCGTGTCGATCTCGTCGCCGCGCCATTGCTTGAAGTTGGAGGGAGCGAGTTGAAAGGACTTGAACCCAGCATCTTTTGGCTCTGGAGTGGCCAAATCAGCTGATTCCGAGCAACGCGCGATCACTCGACGCATCCGTTCGCGAGCGATGTCCGCGATGGTGGCATATCCAGCTCGCGCGCCCGTGCTCTCGGGCGCAACCAACTCAGGCATTTGTACGAGCACAGATTTGCGGACGACTCCATTTCTAGCATTGAGACGCGCAATTGCATCGAAACTTGATGCAGACCCTGCAAAAAAATCCAAGAAGATGTCCTGATCTCCAAGCACCTGTTCGGCAATCTGCCCAATGAGCCCTGACGGTTTCGGAAACGGGAATACCTCTGCACCGAATAGGTCTCTAACTTCCTGTGTTCCGTCAGCCGTATGGACATCATCAATGATGGACCGGAACGCGATGAACTCGGACTGCATATCTTGCCGAAATTTCTTTTCGCGCGGGCGCCCATCGTCCTTGGTTGGGAATAAGACACGGCCGTCCTCGATCATCTCCTTCATTTTCGTTTCGGAGTAGCGCCAACCCGTTGCAGGATTCGCATGAAATTTTCTGCCTGTAGCGGGTTCCACAATGTCATAGTGCAAATTGGGCCGCTGCTCCCTAGTCGCCAACCCCAACATGCTTCGGCTCATCCATGGTCCACGGCGGTCATTATCGGGATTGGTGAACTTGGATTCATCGCGCTCTATGCCGCGCAACGAAAAATCGGACGTGCGGGAATACGCAAGCAAGTATTCATGGTCGGTTGAGACATTTGTCGTCGCTCGGGCATCTGTGAATTGCCGCGCCTTCCATATGAACTGCGCGACAAAGCTCTCCTCCCCAAACACTTCATTCATCAGCGCCCGCAAGTTGTGCACCTCGTTGTCGTCGCACGACACGAAGATCACGCCATCCTCACGCAGCAAGTTCCGCGCGATGTACAGGCGCGGCAGCATCATCGACAGCCAGTTGCTGTGGTAGTGGCCGTTTTCCTTGCTGTTCTTGCGAAAGAAGCCTTCGCGCATCAGCGTGCCGTCGTCGGCCAGCTCGTTGATCCGCCGCAGGTAGTCTTCCTTGCTTTCCTGAAAGCGGTCGGGATAGATGAAGCTGTCGGAGCCGGTGTTGTACGGCGGGTCGATGTAGATCAGCTTGACCTTGCCGAAGTACGCCTTCTGCAGCACCTTCAGCACTTCCAGATTCTCGCCCTCGATGAAGACGTGCTGCGCCGAGTCGAAGTTCACCGACTTGTCGCGCTCGGGCCGCAGCGTGGCCGTGCTCGGGGTCTGCAAGACCCGGTAGGCGTCGCTCTTGCCGGCCCAATCCAGCCGGTAGCGTTCGCCCGCCTCGGCAAGATTGGCCTCGCCCAGCGCGCGCTTCAGCGCCGCCACGTCCAGCTTGCCTTCGCTGAAGGCTTCGGGCGCCAGGGCTTCGAGCTGACGGCGCAAGGCTTCCTGCGGCGGCGTCGAAGCGGCCTCAAGCTTGGGGTCATCGTTCGCTGTCATGGCATTCCCGAAGAAATTGCGTGGCGGGCGGCAACACACCTGCCCCCACCGGCTCCGGCGAGGATACAACGCGCGCACGCCGCGCCGGTTTTTCTGCCACCGGCATGCCCGGTCGTCGCGGCCCAAACCGCGGCGTCTGTGCACGCACAGCCAATGGATTCCGGGTTCGCCCTGCGACAACGCCGTCGACCGCCCCGGAATGGCGGGATCCTGCGATACCAATGGAAAATCCGGGTCGGGCAAGCCTTGCGACAGCCACTGGGTCACGCCTGCCCGCGCGGGTTGGCGCAAGCTTGCTGGCTTATGTAATGAATCATATCTTTGACATCATACGTCAATACGTGCATGATATTGTCCACTATGACTCGATCCCTGCCCTCCCTGCTGCCTCGCCTCGAACGCTCGCTGCGCGGCCTTGGCACGCGTATCCGGCAGGCTCGGCTGCGACGTGCCTACACCGCCGCAACGGTGTCCCAGCGCGCGGGCGTCAGTCGCGCAACGCTGCTGCGCGTGGAACGCGGCGACGCGGCGGTGGCGCTCGGCATCTATGCGCGCGTGCTGCAGGCACTCGGGCTGGATGCCGACCTTGAAAGGCTGGCGGCGGATGACGTGCTGGGGCGCAAGTTGCAGGATGCGGGTTTGGGTGAACGCGCGCGCGCGCCGCGCCGGCGTCGCAGTGCCGCGCCGCCATGAAACACGCTCACGACACGGTCGAAGTCCACGCCGATCCCGAGTGGTTGCCGGATTCGCAGCGGATGGGCTGGCTGCGTCGCCAAGCGGCTGGCAAGGGCGAGGTATTTTCGTTCGAGTACGACTCCGCGTGGTTGGCGACGCCGAATGCCATCGCGTTCGATCCGGACCTCGCGCTGGTGGCCGGACCGCAATACCCGCCTGCGGAGCGGGCGAACTTCGGCATCTTCATGGACTCCGCGCCCGATCGCTGGGGCCGCGTGCTGATGCAGCGACGCGAGAATGCCGACGCGCGCACGCGCGCACGCCGGCCGCGCACGTTGACGGATTGGGATTACCTGCTGGGCGTGCATGACGAAACGCGCCTCGGTGCATTGCGGTTTCGCAATGCCGACGGCACATGGCTCGATGCCGATGCAGCGCACGCCGCGCCGCCGCTCGCATCGCTGCGCGCGTTGCAGGCGGCCAGCCTGAAGTTCGAGGCACAGGCCGGGCGTGAGGATTCGGCAGACGACATGCGCTGGCTCGCGCAACTGATCGCACCGGGTTCATCGTTGGGTGGCGCGCGACCCAAGGCTTCCGTGCGTGATGCGCACGGCCGCTTGTGCATCGCCAAATTTCCGAGCCGGCAGGACACCTGCGACGTGGGCGCGTGGGAACTGGTCGCGCACAGGTTGGCGGCAAAGGCCGGGATCCACGTGCCGCCAGTGCGCGCGCTCCGGCTTGGCGATGGTCACGGCACCACCTTCCTTGCCGAACGCTTCGACCGGACCGCACAAGGCCGGCGGCGCGCGTTTGTATCGGCGATGACCTTGACCCAGCGCGTCGACGGCGAGCCGGGAGCCAGTTATCTGGAACTGGTTGACCTCTTGCAAGCGCGCGGCGCGAATACGCGCGCCGACTGCGAGCAACTGTTCCGGCGCGTGCTGTTCGGCATCCTGATCCACAACGTGGACGATCATCTTCGCAACCACGGATTCATCCTGACGCCGGCCGGGCTGCGGCTGTCGCCGGCCTACGACTTGAACCCCGTGCCCGATCGCGACGAGCTGACGCTGGCGATCAACGAAACGGACACGCATTGCGACGTCGAAATCGCGATGCAGGCAGCGGGCGACTATGGGCTTGCGCAAAAGGACGCGAAGCGCGCGTTGGAGCAGGTGCGAAATGCCGTGTCCGGATGGCGCCGCGAAGCGGCTGCGCTGCGCATTCCCAATGCCGAACAAGCCGAGATGGCGGCAGCCTTCGAGGCGTGAGCCACGCGGGTTGCGTGACGCTCCGCTGGGCAAGTTTCCGCCGGAGGCGTTCTTGAATCGGCTAAGCGTCCAGCAGCTTGCCGGGGTTGAGGATGCCGTGCGGGTCGAACGCTTTTTTCAGCTGGCGCATCAGCGCGATTTCTTCAGGCGCGCGCACGCGCGACAAGTACAGTTTCTTCAACAGGCCGACGCCATGTTCGGCCGAGATGCTGCCGCCGTGGCGGGCCAGCACATCGCACAGGTGGCTGGTCACGCGAGCGCATGCCTGTTCGAAGTCGTGCCTGGCCATGGCCTCGGGTTTCAGCACGCTGATGTGCAGGTTGCCGTCACCGACGTGGCCGAACCAGACGACTTCGAAATCCGGATACTCGCGCGCGAACAAGGCGTCCATGTCGGCAAGGAATCCGGGCACCTTTGCAACCCGCACCGAAACGTCGTTCTTGTACGGCGTGTACTTCGCGATACTTTCGGTAATGCCTTCGCGGAAGCGCCACAACTCGCGCGCCTGGGCTTCGCTTTGCGCCAATACACCGTCGCTGAGCAGCCCTTGCTGCATCGCCTGTTCGAAGGCTGCGAGCGCAGCGGCTTCGGTGCCGGCGTCGCGATTCTCGTATTCGAGCAGCACGTAGCACGGGCTGTCGCCTTCGAATGGTCGTTGCCCGCCGTGCGCCAGCACGTGCTTCAGCGCGATGTCGGTGAAGAACTCGAAGGCGTTCAGCGGCAGGCGTTCGCGCATCAGGCCGAGCAACTGCATCACCGCGTCGAGCGCGGGCACCGCCAGCAGCATCACCTGTGGATCGCGCGGCGGGTCGGTGAGCTGCAGGGTCGCCTCGACGATCAACCCGAGCGTGCCTTCCGAACCGATCAGCAAATGCCGCAGGTCGTAACCGGTCGCGTTCTTCACGAGGCCGCGGTTGAGGTCGAGCAGCTCGCCGTTGCCGGTCACCACTTTCAGGCCCGCCACCCACGCGCGGGTCATGCCGTAGCGGATGACGCGGATGCCGCCGGCGTTGGTGGCGATGTTGCCGCCGATCTGGCTGGAACCGCGGCTGCCGAAATCGACGGGATACATGAGGCCGTGCTCGCGTGCGGCGTTCTGCACGGTTTCGGTCACCACGCCGGCCTCGACCGTCAGGCTGCGATCGAGCGGATCGAACTTGATGATGCGGTGCATGCGCTCGAACGACACCACCAGTTCGCCGTGCGCGGCGACGGCGCCACCGGACAAGCCAGTGCGCCCGCCCGATGGCACGATCGCAACCCCGTGCGCGATCGCCCAGCGCACGATCGCCTGCACTTCGGCGATGGATTCCGGCAACGCAATCGCCAGCGGTGCCGGCGTCCACCAACGCGTCCAGTCGCGGCCGTAGTGTTCCAGATCGGCGGCGTCGGTGAGGACACGCTGCGGCGACAGCAAGGCAACGAGTTCGGCGATGGCATCCATGGGTCGCGGGGATTCGGGTACAGCGGGCGAGTGTAACGAACGGCGCGCCCGCTTTCGCACGCCAATGCAACAAAAGGTGGCACGGCATTGTCCGCGGCGGCGGCCGTCCATAGAATGCGCGCATCGGCGCATGCACGCGTCGGTGGCCCCGGCGCAACACCGGGCGCATCAATGGATCTGACAGGGAGAGATCAAATGAACAAGAAGATTCTGGTGCTGGCCGTGCTGGCGGCGGGCTCGTGCCTCGCAACCGGCGCGCAGGCCAAGGACCTGAGCGGTTGGTTCATCAACGGCGGCGTCGGCAGCGCGCATTACGACGCCAGCTCCGGCGGCTTGAGCGGCAACGATTCGGGGACCAGTTTCCAGTTCAACGGCGGTTGGCGTTCGCAATTCATGGGCCTCGAAGCCGGCTATGTCGACCTCGGCAGCGTCAGCTACAACGACGGTCTGGGCGACAGCGCCAAGCTCGACGGCAAGGGCTGGACGGTCGGCGTCAATGGCCACTTCAATCCGACCGAGAAGTGGTACATCTCGGCGCGCGCAGGCTTTTTCCGCTGGACCACGCACGCGCGCGTGACGATTGCCGTTGAAGGCGAAGAGGTCCCGACCTCCGCCTCT
>DASSRT010000187.1:0-2490 GCA_035701705.1 Rhodanobacteraceae bacterium | reverse complement strand
AGATGCACCTCGGCTTCCGCGGCGGTGGGCTGGCCGCAACCGAACAGCATCCGCGCGTGGTGCTCGCCTTTCAGCAGCGCGAAGAACTGGCTGGCTGCGCGGCGGGTGTCGGTGATGTCGAGCTGGCGGGCGTCGACCTCTTTCTGCAACATGGCGGCCAGCGCGGCCTGCACCTGCAACGGGCCCGCTTCCCAGAACAACTTGGCGAGTTTCGGCGACTGTTGCGAACTCGCGACCAGGGTGCGATGCATGCCGAGCGCACCCTCGCTCATCATCAGGTTGAAGAACGCGCGCGCCACGCCGAGCAGCTGCCCACGCACCGGTGCGTGCGGGTCGACGTCGAACAACGCACGCGGCAGCATGCCGTCGCACTTGCAGTGCACGGTTTCGATGAACAGCGCTTCCTTGCCGCCGAAGTGGCTATAGACCGTGAGCTTGGAGACACCAGCCTCGGCCGCGACCGCATCCATGCTGGTGCCCTCGAAGCCATGTTGCGGGAACAGCCGCTTGGCCGCTTCCAGAATGGCGGCGCGCTTTTCCAGGTCCTTCGGCCGGCCTGGGCCAGAGCAGCGTTCCGGTGCAGCGTTCATAGGGCGAAACCAGATTCGATCAACGTCGGGTGCGACGCCGTTATTATACGCGGTAGTACAGTTGCACTGGGCGTACGCGGGGATCCTGCCTGTCCGCGTTGTCCGGCCCGCTGTCCGCGGACACCGACGACGACGGGCCCGCACTTGTACCTTGTTGAACAATTTGAATATTTTCGAATGTGCCGATTGGCGCACGGCTTGCATGGCATGCCCCATGAACAGGCATGACCCTCGTCATGAGCGCGCGGTGACTTCCGGCACTTCGATCACGCCCGGGCAACCGGCAGTCTGCACGCACGTCGTTGCGGGCGCTGTCGCGACCGGAACTTCGCGAACTTGAACGGAATCGAACGGCAACCCGCATGAACATGAATACCCAACTCGAATTGGCCCGGCACAACATGGTGGAAAACCAGGTACGTCCCTGGGAAGTCCTCGACGCCCGTGTGCTCGATGTGCTGTCCACGTTGCCGCGCGCGCACTTCGTGCCCGCGCCGTGGCAGGCGCTGGCCTACACGGATGTCGCGTTGCCGATCGGCGATGACCAGATCATGCTGAAGCCGGTCGTCGAAGGCCGCATCCTGCAGGCGGTGTTGCCGCAAGCGTACGAACACGTGCTGGAAATCGGCACCGGCAGCGGCTACTTCGCGGCCTGCCTTGCGCGGCTCGCGGCGCGTGTCACCAGCATCGATTGCCGCGCCGGCTTCGTGGATGCGGCGAGCGAAAAATTGCGCGCGCTCGGCATCATCAACGTCGAGTGCCAGCACGCCGACGCACTCGCCGGCTTCGC
This sequence comes from Rhodanobacteraceae bacterium, assembly GCA_035701705.1. Taxonomy (GTDB): domain Bacteria; phylum Pseudomonadota; class Gammaproteobacteria; order Xanthomonadales; family Rhodanobacteraceae; genus 66-474. The sequence goes on along the minus strand of DASSRT010000187.1, from coordinate 1,110 downwards.
GCCGCAAAAACCCGTCGACGCGATCGTGGTGACCGGCGCGGTGCACGCCTTGCCGCCGCAATTCGGCGAGTGGTTGCGGCCCGGCGGGCGCATCTTCCTGATCCGTGGCCGCGAACCCGCGATGCAGGCCGTGCTGCTGCAGCGCGCGGCGGATGGTGGCTGGGTCGAAGAGCGCCTGTTCGAAACCGACGTGCCTTACCTTGCGGGCGCAGCGCCCGTGCCGCAGTTCGAATTTTGAATACAACCCCGCGCGCGCTCTGCGCGACGTGACTCCATCAGGAATTCCCAGCATGAGCTTGCGCCCCGCCCCCCGCCGCTTCGCCGTCCGTGCCTGCGCCCTTGCCGTCGTTGCGGCGCTGGGGATGGCCGGCGCCACCGCCGCCCACGCCGAAGACCTGATGGACGTCTACCGGCAGGCCGTGCAGGCCGATCCGGTGGTGAAGCAGGCCGAAGCGCAAAGCCGGATCGGCCACGAAGGCCTGGTGCAGTCGCGCGCGGTGCTGTTGCCGCAGATCAACGGCAGCGTGTCGTACGGCTACAGCCACGGCACCCACACCGATTCGACGATGCAGCTGCCCAACGGGCCGATGCTCGACAACAACTTCAACTACACCGGCGGCAGCTCTCGTACCGAGCGCATCGGGCTCAACCAGGTCCTGTTCGATCTCGGCAAGTTCGCGCAGATGAAGACCAGCAAGGCCAACGCCGCCAGCAGCGAAGTGCAGTACACCGCCGCACAACAGGATCTGATCCTGCGCGTCGCGCAGGCGTATTTCACGGTGTTGACCGACGAGCAGAACCTGCAGTTTGCTGAGGCAAACGAGAAATCACTGCAGAAGCAACTCGACCAGGCCCAGGCCAAGAAAGACGTCGGCTTTGCGCCGATCACTGACGTGGCAGCCGCCAAGGCCCAGCACGATACCGCGGTGGCCGACGTGATCGCCGCGCAAAACGCCGTGTTCAACGATCGTCAGGCCTTGGCCCAGATCACGGGTGAACAGGTCAAGGTGCTCGATCCCCTGACGGACAATCTTCCGCTAAGTCCGCCGCAGCCCGACAACATGGACAGCTGGGTGCAGACCGCGCTGGCCAGCAATCCCTCGTTGCAGG
>DASSRT010000186.1:0-21521 GCA_035701705.1 Rhodanobacteraceae bacterium | reverse complement strand
GTCAGCATCACGTCACCGTGCAGGCCGCGCCGGCGCGCGGCGTCGGGGTAATTGAGGTTGCCCACGCGCTCGATGTGATGCACCCACGCGACCTGATAGGCGGCGTCGGCCACGCTGCGGGTGTTGGCCGAGATGTAGCGTTTGCGGGGACGGCGCGCGTACGACTCTTTCGCTTCGCGTACTTCCTGTTCCAGCCGCGCCGCTTCGAGTCGCTGCTTTACCGCTATCGCCGCCGTCCGCTCTGAGGCCTTCGGCTCTGCCTGCGTATCGCGCTGCTGCGCCACCTGTGTCTGCGATGCGCCACTCGTGACGACCACATGCGCGCCGCTGGCGGTTTGCTGGCGCGGTGCTGCCGGCATCACCGGGGCGCGCGCAATGCCTGCCTGGGTGACCGGCAATGGACCCGAGAACGGCGCGCCGGGGCGATGTGCCTTGTCGCTGTTGCCGCCGCCGGCGTTGTTGGCCTGTGCGAGGAAATCCGCCTTTTTCGGCATTTCCGCGTTGGAAGTGTTGATCAGGGTGACGTCCAGCGTCGGCACGCTGGGCGCGGGTTTGGCGAAGCCGAAACCGAGGCCCAGGATCAGGATCGCGTGCAGCATCAGCGAAAACAGCAGTGCGACACCGATGCGGTCGGCGTCAACCGGGCTGTGTTCCGGTGGAGCAATCGCGCTCATTGGCCGCCACCCGCGCGGGACCCGGGACCCGGGACCCGGAAGACGAAAAGCTTGCTCCCGGCTGGATCATGCCGGTTTGCTTTCGCGCTGACCGCCAATGGAGCCATCGATTAGTGCGCCAGGTGCTGCGGCTTTTGCGCTGCCCGGGTCCCGGGTCCCGGGTCCCGAGTCCCGGTCGCTTCGATCGCATCGAATACCAGACCCGCAATATTGATCCCGAACTGCGCATCCAGCTCGCGCGCGCAGGTAGGCGAGGTGACGTTGACCTCGGTGAGGTAATCGCCGATCACGTCCAGCCCGGCCAGCACGATGCCGCGCCGCTTCAATTCCGGACCCACTTCCGCCGCGATCCAGCGATCGCGCTCCGACAGCGGCTGGCCGACGCCCCTGCCGCCGGCGGCAAGGTTGCCGCGAAAATCCGTGCCTTGCGGGATGCGCGCGAGCGCATACGGCACCGGCTCACCGTCCACCACGAGAATGCGCTTGTCGCCGGCGCTGATTTCGGGAATGAACTTCTGTGCCATCACGAAGCGGCGGTCGTCGCCCGCCAGCGTTTCCAGGATCGAATTGAGGTTCGGATCGTCGCCGCGCGAGCGGAAAATGCCGCGCCCGCCCATCCCGTCCAACGGTTTCAGCACGACCTCGCCGTGTTGCTGCGCGAAGCGCCGCAGTTCTGCGCGCTCGCGCGCCACCAATGCGGCAGTGCAGCATTCCGGAAACCATTGCGCGGCCAGCTTTTCGTTGAAATCGCGCAAGGCCTGCGGGTTGTTCACCACCCGCACGCCGGCGCGCGCGGCCAGGTCCAGCACCAGGGTGTCGTACAGGAATTGCGCGTCGAAGGGCGGATCCTTGCGTGCCAGCACGATGTCCGCGGCTTCCGCCAGCGGCTGCCAGCGGGCTTCGCCGAGCGTGAACCAGTCGCTGTGGCTGTCGCGAACCTCCAGTGGCGCCAGTCGGGCCCACGCGACACCGTCGCGCACGGCGAGGTCGCCCTGCAGCATGTACGACAGCCGGTAGCCGCGCCGGCTGGCCTCCAGCAACAACGCGAGGGTGGTGTCTTTTTCGGGATGGATGGCGGCGATGGGATCCATCAACACCGCAACGGTTTGTGTCATGGGGGTTCCAAGGGCGTGCGCTTGGTGTATCTTGGCACAGGCGGCTGGTGGTGCCGGGGACGGCATCCGGGGTTCGTGGCCAGGGGCGCGGATATCGGAAATCAGGCGAGGGCGTGATTGAGGGAATCGTCGTGACAGCCGTCACACATGACACGCGGTGCGGCATGCATGTTGCATGAAGCCTCATCGCCTCCTGCGAGGTGGAATCCATAACCGTGAACGACAACGTCAATCCCGATGGTCTGGCCGGACTCAAGGTCATGATCATCGACGACTCCAAGACCATTCGCCGCACCGCTGAAACCCTGCTCAAGAAGGAGGGGGCCGAGGTGCTGACGGCTGTCGACGGTTTCGAGGCGCTCGCCAAGATTTCCGACCTTCGGCCCGACATCATTTTCGTCGACATCATGATGCCGCGGCTGGACGGATATCAGACCTGCGCGTTGATCAAGAACAATCACGTGTTCCGCAGCACGCCGGTGATCATGTTGTCCTCGAAGGATGGCCTGTTCGACAAGGCGCGCGGGCGGATCGTGGGTTCCGAGCAGTACCTCACCAAACCCTTTACGCGCGACGAATTGCTGGGGGCAATCCGCCAGCACGTGCGCGTGCCCGCAATCGCCAAGTGACGCCTGCCGGAAGCGGCGGCGTGCAAGAGAGAGAATTCATGGCCAACATCCTCATCATCGACGACTCGCCTACCGACGTGAAGATTTTTTCCGGCGCGCTGGAGCGGGCGGGGCACAAGGTCAGCGCGGTCGCGACCGCCGAGGCCGGCATCGCCGCGGCCCAGAAGGAGCAGCCCGACCTGGTGTTGATGGATGTGATCATGCCCGGCATGAACGGCTTCCAGGCCACCCGCAGCCTTACCAAGGATCCCGCGACCAGTTCCATTCCGGTGGTCATCGTCACCACCAAGAACATGGAGACCGATCGCATGTGGGGCTTGCGCCAGGGTGCCAAGGACGTGTTGGTCAAACCGATCAGCGAGAAGGATCTGGTCGCCAACGTCAGCAAGTATCTCCCGGCCGGGGGTTGAACGACGCATGAGCAAGAAACGCCGCCAGAAAGCGCGTTCGGGTGAGGTCGCCGATACGACCTACGCCGCGGAGCACGAGGTTGCCGAATTCGTGCAGCCCGAGGGCGCGTATGCACTGCTTGCCGATTACGAACAGCGCAGCCTTGAACACGACCCGGGCGTGCCCGAGCAGATCGAAGCGCCCGGCCTGTGGCGCGCGATCGGTTTTCGCGTGGGCGAGCGGCACTTCGTGTGCGGGATCGACGAGATCACCGAAATCCTGATGGTGCCGCCTCCGGTCACCAGCATTCCCGCAACACATTCGTGGTTGCTCGGTGTCGCGAATGTGCGCGGCAACCTGATCGCACTGGTGGACTTGAAGCAATTCTTGTTCGGGCAACGCGTGCATGCCAGCGGACGCACGCGGGTACTGGTCGTGCGCCAGAGCGGCGGCAACGTCGGCCTGCTGGTGGACGAACTGCTGGGGCAACGCAACCTCACCGACGCCGACCGCGCCGGGGCCGAGGGCGAAGCCGATCCGCGCCTCGCGCGCTTCGTCACCGAGAACGTGACGACCGCGGCGGCTCGGCTGGGGCGCTTCAGCATGGTGGAACTGACGCGCACGCCGGAATTCCAGCACGCGGGGCTCTAGTCGTGCGATCGTCACCGGTCGCAGTTTCGTTGGGTGATTTCGAGTATTGGAGCGATTGCAAACGATGAACATCAGAACGGACATCCCGATCCTGACCTTCAACAACAGCCGCTCCAATTGGGTAACCGACATGCATACGTCAGACATGGCAACGAGGTGGCAATCATGAGCGCGAATTCCGGTGCGGCACGCCAGCGGGCGTCCCTGCAGACGTGGCTGATCATCTTCCTGCTGGCGGCGATCATCCTCGCCGGCGTGGACTTCTTCCTGCTCAACCGGCATGACGGTCAGGATCGTGCCGCCTCGCAGCTCACCACGCATATCCAGGTGAACTCGCAGCAGGTCGCGAACTTCGCCCTGCAGTCGGCGGGCGGCAACATCGACGCCTTCAAGGAGTTGGCCAGCACCCGCTCCGCGATCGCGGCGGCGGTGCAGCACCTCAACAGTGGCGATCCGGCCTCCGGCCTTCCCGCCTACGGCGATGCAATCGGCGTGCGCACCGAGATGGCGGCGCTCAGCAATTCGTGGAACGCGTTGAACAACGATCTCGGCAAGATCCAGGCGAACCGCGGCGCGGTGCTGGATTCTGCAGCCCAGGCCGCCACCTTCAACCAGCAGATGCCCAACCTGAACTCGAAGATCAACCAGGTCATCAGCATCCTGCAGTCCAAGGGTTCGTCCTCGCAGATCTACACCGCTTCGCAGCTGATGGTGTCCGGTGACCGCCTGATTCGTCGCGTCGGCGACGTGTTGCAGGGTGGCGCCGACTCGGCGTCCGCCGCCAATGGCCTCGCCCTCGACTCCACCAACTATGGCGCGACCCTGAAACAGCTCGCCGATGGGACCTCCGGCGAGGCTGCCAAGATTCTGGGCGACGTGCAGAAATCGTGGACCGGCCTCGAAGCGCCGGTGCAGAAGGTGATCGCCGCGGCTCCCACGCTGGTGACGGTCAAGAACGCTGCGACCCAGGCTTCGGTGGATTCACAGGACGTGTTGTTGAAGGCCAGCAACGTGGCCAACGGCATCGCCAAGTTGCCGCAGACACGGCCGTTCCCGAACGTGTGGTGGGGCCTTCTGGGCGCCGTCGCCGCGGGCGTGTTGGCGATCTTGCTGGCGGTCAACTTCATCCGCACCGAGCGCAAGCGGTCGGCCGAAAGCCGCAGCCTGAATGAACGCAACCAGCAAGCCATCATGCGGCTGCTGGACGAGATGGGCACGCTCGCTGAAGGTGACTTGACGGTGAAGGCGACCGTGACCGAAGACATCACCGGCGCGATCGCGGACTCCGTGAACTTCGCCGTGGAGGCGCTGCGTTCGTTGGTGACCACCATCAACGAGACCGCCGTGCGGGTGTCCTCGGCCGCCCAGGAAACGCAGGCCACCGCCAAGCATCTGGCCGACGCCGCCAACCAGCAGGCCCAGCAGATCACCTCGGCCTCGGCCAAGATCAACGAGATGGCGGTGTCCATCGACCAGGTGTCCAAGAACTCCGCCGACAGCGCGGAAGTGGCGCAGCGCTCGGTGCAGATCGCCTCGAACGGCGCCTTGATCGTGCGCCAGACGATCTCGGGCATGGACTCGATTCGCGAACAGATCCAGGAGACTTCCAAGCGCATCAAGCGCCTCGGTGAGTCGTCGCAGGAAATCGGCTCGATCGTGGAACTCATCAACGACATTGCCGAGCAGACGAACATTCTGGCGCTGAACGCGGCCATTCAGGCGGCCTCGGCCGGTGAGGCGGGCCGCGGGTTCGCGGTGGTGGCGGACGAAGTGCAGCGACTGGCCGAACGCGCAACGGGTGCCACCAAGCGTATCGAGACGCTGGTGCAGACGATTCAATCCGATACGGTCGAGGCGGTCAGCTCCATGGAGCAGACGACCACGCAGGTGGTCAACGGTGCACGCCTGGCCGAGGACGCAGGTACCGCGCTGGGCGAGATCGAAAAGGTGTCGAACAACCTCGCCGGATTGATTCAGGGCATCTCCAGCGCCGCCAAGCAGCAGTCCGCGGCGGCCACCAACATCTCGTCGACGATGAGTTCGATTCAGCAAATCACCACGCAAACGTCGGTCGGCGCGAGCCAGACGGCCGAGTCGATCGGCAACCTCGCGCAACTGGCCCAGGAGCTGCGCCGTTCGGTCGCCGACTTCAAGTTGCCGGCATAAGAGGCAGGACCAGCGATGACGACGGGCGACGACCTGATGTCCACGACGACCGGCGATGCCGGCGTGGCTTCCCTCGCGCCCGATGGAGTGGGGAGGATGGCAAGCGGCGCTGCGCGGAAACCGACGATGCGACTCGAAGAACACCTCGAATTCTCGACCCTCGGCTGGGTCAAGCCCCAGATCGACCAGCTGCTGTCGGAAGCGCGGCTGGCACTGGAGAGCTACTCCGAGTCTCCCGATGACAAGGCGTCGATGCAAAGCTGCGTCGACCTGCTGCATCAGGTGTTGGGCACCTTGCGGATGGTCGAGTTGTACGGCGCGGCCGAACTGGCGCAAGAGATGGAACATCTGGCGCAGAACCTGCTGGATGAGCACGTCGCCAAGCGCGACGAGGCCTTCGGCGCGTTGATGCGCGGCCTGGTGCAACTGCCCGATTACTTCGACCTGATCGAAACCGGCCACAAGGACATTCCGGTCGTCCTGTTGCCGCTGATCAACGAGATGCGCGACGCGCGCGCAGCCGCAGCGGTCGACGAGAAGGTGCTGTTTCATCCCGATGTCGATCGTCCCCTGCCGCCGCAGGCGGCGGGCGCGCGCGCGGCATTCCCGTTCGCGGATCTGCGCCAGCGCACCACCCAGGTTCGCCTGCGCTTCCAGGTGCAGTTGCTTGCATGGACGCAGGGTCACGAGCCCGATTTCGCGGTGATGCACGGCTGCATGGATGAGTTGCTGTCGATATGCCATGGCGAGGCTGCGCGCCGGCTGTGGTGGGTTGCCGGTGGCGTGGTGGACGCTTTGCAACAGGGCCGCCTCGATCAGCACGCGGCCAGTTTGCGCCAGCAGTTCGGCCAGCTCGATCGCACCATCCGCAAGATGCAGGATCAGGGCGAGGACGTCTGCAGCGACGAAGATTCGCATGAACTGACGCGCACGCTGCTGTACTTCATCGCGCACGCCAAGCCCGGCGAAGGCCGCAGCAACGACGTGTTCCAGGCGTTCGCGCTGGATCGCGTGCTGCCGACCGCCGAAGAACTCGAGCACGCGCGCGCAGCCATGTCCGGGCGCAACCGCGCGTTGCTGGACACCGTCGCCAAGGCGGTCCGCGAAGATCTGCTGCGCGTGAAGGAGGGGCTGGACATCTTCCTGCGCCGCGACGATCGCGACAACCAGCAGCTTGCGCCGCACCTCGATACGCTGCAGCGCGTGGCCGACACGCTCACGATGCTGGGTCTGGATGGGCCCGCACGGATGGTCGGCGAACAGCGCCAGACCATCGCCCACATCATCGACGGCAAGCGCGAACCCAAGCCGGAAACCGTGCTGGACGTCGCCAGCGCCTTGTTGTACGTCGATGCCTCGCTCGACGAACACATCGAAAATCTCGGCGCGCCCGACGATGGCGAGTCCTCGCTGCCTACCAGCGAAGCGCGCAAGATCATGCGGGCGCTGATGCGTGAGGCCGGCGCCAACCTCGGCCGCGTCAAGGATGCCTTGACCGCCTTCATCGAGTCCGCGTGGTCGCACGACCGCTTGACGGGCGTGCCGAAGATGCTCGCCGAAGTCAGCGGCGCGCTGCGGATCCTCAATCTGGAACGGCCCGCGGGGCTGGTCGATGGCATCGACCGTTACATCGACAACGAACTCGTGATCGACCGCTCGGTTCCCACGGTCGATGAAATGGACCTGCTGGCCGATGCCTTGGCGGGCGTCGAGTATTACCTTGAAATCGGCCGCGACTCCAGCGCCAGCAACGACCAGCTTCTCGCCGGCGCCCAGCGCAGTCTGGAAGCGCTGCATTACTGGCCGGTGCCGGAACGCCGCGCGGGCGTTGCCGCGCTCGATGCGGCGGTTGGCGCCGACGACGTCGCCGCAGCGCCCGTTGCTGCCGAAGCCCACGCGACTGCTGCAACCGCCGAGTCGCATGCGGCGCCCGAGGTGGTGCCCGCGGCACTCGCGGCGGCCGCCGAGCCGCTGGTCGTGCCGGGCGTCGGCCCGGGCAAGTGGGTCGATGTCGAAGAGGAAGTGCTTGAGCCCATTACGGGCGATGGTGCCGCCGTCGACACCACCTTCCAGGATGCCGCGGGCATCGACGAGGAGATCCGCGAAGTCTTCGTCGAGGAAGTTGGTGAAGAAATCGCCAACATCAGCGTCAATCTGCCAGCCTGGAAGTCAAATCCTGAAGACCTGGATGCGCTCAAGCATCTGCGCCGCTCGTTCCATACCCTGAAGGGTTCCGGACGGCTGGTAGGCGCGATGGCGCTGGGCGAGTTCAGCTGGAAGGTCGAGAACATGCTCAACCGCGTGCTCGACCACACCATCGAGCCCGACGCCAACGTGCAGGATCTGGTGGATACGGCCGTGGCCGTGCTGCCGAAATTGCACGCCGGATTGCAGGGTGAGCCGGTGGCGCTGGATCCGCCGCTGGATGCCATCATGCAGGCGGCCGACAAGCTCGCCGCAGGCGAGCCGGCGCGAGTCGCGGACTTCGTGCAGGGCTACCGCAAGGTCACGCGTACCGTCCGCCGCTGGGTCCCGCAGGCCGAGACGGTTGTTGCGGCGCCCGCGCCGGTTGCGCCCGTGTCCGTCATCACCTCGCCGGAGTCGGGCCTGCCGGTGGTGGATCCGATCCTGCTCGACGTGCTGCGCACCGAAGTGGGCCAGCATCTGGGCAGCCTGCGTGGGTACCTTGGCCGCAACGGCAACCACGACGTGGCCGTGGACGACGAACTGGTGCGCGCCGTGCATACGTTGCACGGGGCTGTCGCCATGGTCGGCATCGATTCGTTGTCGAGCATGCTGGGTCCGATGGAAGTCTGGATGCGCCGGGTACGCAGCGCGGACGCGCCGCTCGATCACGAGGGCTGCGATGCCGTGCGGGACGCCGTCGCGATGACCGACCATGTGATGGCGCAATTCGATGCGCCGGTGCCGCATGTGCCCGACAGCACCGCCCTGACCGAGCGGATCGAGACCCTGCGTGACCGTTGGCCGGAAGCTGCCCCCTTGGGTGGGCCACGCACACACGTTGGACAACCTGCCAGCGTCGAACCGGTGGCCGAGGAAACGCCCGAACTGGCCGCCTTGGCCGGGTCGGACGTGGGCGATGCAGAGGCCGATGCCGAAGCGCGCGCCATGCGCGAAGCCGAAGAGCAACTGGTGGCGGAGCAGGCCGAGCAGGAACGTGCCGCCGCTGAGCGTGCAGCCGCCGAACAGGCGGAAGCCGAACGCGCTGCTGCCGAGCAGGCCGAAGCCGAGCGTGTTGCTGTCGAACATGCCGAAGCCGAGCGCGTTGCCGCCGAGCAAGCCGAGGCCGAACGTGTCGCCGCCGAGCAGGCCGAAGCCGAACGTGCTGCTGCCGAGCAGGCGGAAGCCGAACGCGCTGCTGCCGAACAGGCCGAAGCCGAACGTGCTGCCGCCGAGCAGGCCGAAGCCGAGCGCGTTGCCGCCGAGCAAGCCGAGGTCGAACGTGTCGCCGCCGAGCAGGCGGAGGCCGAACGCGTTGCCGCCGAGCAGGCCGAGGCCGAACGTGTTGCCGCTGAGCAGGCCGAAGCCGAACGTGTCGCCGCCGAGCAGGCCGAAGCCGAACGCGCTGCTGCCGAGCAGGCCGAAGCGGAGCGTGTTGCCGCCGAGCAGGCGGAAGCCGAACGCGTTGCCGCCGAGCGCGCTGAGCAGGAACGTGCGGCCGCGGCGAAGGCGGAAGCGGAGCGTATCGCGGTTGCCCGCGAGCAGGCTGCCCGCGAAATCGCCGCCAACGCCTTGCCGGCATTCCCGGACGATCCGCAGCCAGAGGGTGAGCTCGAAATCGAGAATCTCGATCCTGAGCTTGCAGGCCTGTTCACCGAGGAAGGCGGCGAATTGCTGGACGCCAGCGACGGCTTGCTGGCCACGCTGCGTGGCGCGCCGGACGATGTCGAGAGCGTGCGCGGGCTGCAACGCAACCTGCATACGCTCAAGGGTGGTGCGCGCGTGGTGGGCATCTCCGCCGTGGGTGACCTTGCGCACGCGATGGAGACCTTGCTGGAACACGTCAGCGACCGGCAGCGCGCGCTCGAGCCCATCGAGGTCGATTCGCTCGAACGCGGTTTCGATCGCCTGCAGGACATGGTGCAGCGTGTCGCGAATGGCCGGGCCATCGCCACGCCGACGCAGGCCATCGAGCGCTTCGATGCGCTCGCGAGCGGGCGCCCGATCGCCGGTGTCACGGCCGAAGCGCAGGCACCGGAGCCGGTGGCCGCACCGGCGCCGATTCCGGCGCCACGTCCGGCACCCGCGCCCATCACCGAAGCCGAGGTGCGTGCGCCGGCGGAATTGATCCGCGTACGCTCCGACCTGCTCGATTCGATGGTCAACGCGGCCGGCGAAGCGTCGATCTACCGCGCGCGCCTGGAACAACAGGTGGGCAATTTCCGCTTCAACCTGGTCGAGTTGAACCAGACGGTATTGCGTTTGCGTGAGCAGCTGCGCAAGCTCGAAATCGAAACCGAAACGCAGATCCTGTCGCGTTACCAGCGCGAGAACGAGGCCGGTGAAGGCGCGACCTTCGATCCACTCGAACTTGACCGCTTCTCGAACCTGCAGCAGTACTCGCGCGCACTGGCCGAGTCGGTGTCGGATTTGGCCTCGATCCAGGACATCCTCGACGACCAGACCCGCCAGTCCGAAACGCTGCTGCTGCAGCAGTCGCGCGTGAATTCGGATTTGCAGGACGGCCTGATGCGCACGCGCATGGTGCCGTTCGAATCGATGGTGCCGAACCTGCGCCGCACCTTGCGTGGTGCCGCCGACGAGCTCGGCAAGCGCGCGCAGCTGCGCGTCGTCGGCGCACAGGGTGAAATGGACCGCAGCGTGCTCGAGCGCATGAAGGCGCCCTTCGAGCACATGCTGCGCAATGCCTTGACGCACGGCATCGAGGATCCCGCGCAACGCGTCGCCGTCGGCAAGCCGATGGACGGCACCGTCACCATCGAAGTCGGCCGCCTCGGTACCGAAGTGCTGGTGCGGGTCTCCGATGACGGCGCGGGCTTCAACCGCGACGCGATTCGCGCCAAGGCCATCGAACGTGGCTTGCTGGCGCCGGACGTGCCGGTGTCCGACAGCGAGCTGTACAACTTCGTCTTGCAGACGGGCTTCTCCACTGCCGGCGAGGTCAGTCAGTTGGCCGGCCGTGGCGTCGGCATGGACGTGGTCGCCAACGAAATCCGCCAGCTCGGTGGTTCGCTCGCGATCGAGTCGGAACGTGGTCAAGGCACGGCCTTCAACATCCGCCTGCCGTTCACCCTCGCGGTCACGCAAGCCATTACCGTGCGCGCGGCCGAGACGGTGTTCGCGGTGCCGATGACCTCGGTGCAGGCGGTGTCGCGCATCCGCCGCGAAGAAATGGCCGAGCGCCTTGCCAGCGGCGATCTTCGGGTCGACTACGCCGGGGAGGATTACGCGCTGTACGACCTCTCCGAGTTGCTGGGCTTCCCGGCCTCGAAAATCCCCGAGGAGAACACCGGCCAGTTGCCGCTGCTGATGGTACGTGCGGCGGACCTGCGCGCCGCGATCCGCATCGACACCGTGATCGGGTCGCGCGAAATCGTGGTGAAACCGGTCGGGCCGCAGATCAGCAATGTTCCGGGCATGTTCGGCGCCACCATCATGGGCGACGGCTCGGTGATGTTGATCCTCGACCTCGCGCCGCTGGTGCGCCATTTCGTGGCCAATCGCGCCGCGGCAGCCCTGGCGCAGGCGCAAGCGACCGAGCAGGAAGGCGGCGTCGTGGCGGCGCCGGTCGAACCGGTGGCGCCAGTGGCGGAAGAACGCGGTCCGAGCCTGGTCATGGTGGTGGACGATTCGATCACCATGCGCAAGGTCACTACGCGCGTGCTCGAACGCGAGAACTTCGAAGTGGTCACGGCGAAGGACGGCGTGGATGCGCTGGAGAAGCTGCAGGATCGCGTGCCGGACGTGATGTTGCTCGACATCGAAATGCCGCGCATGGACGGCTACGAACTGGCGACGCACATGCGCAATGACGTGCGCTTCCGCCAGGTGCCGATCATCATGATCACCTCGCGCATGGGCGAAAAGCACCGCCAGCGGGCCTTCGAAATTGGCGTCGATCGCTATCTCGGCAAGCCGTACAGCGAACCGGATCTCCTGCGCAACGTCGCCGAGATCCTGGAGACGGGGCGTGGCTGACCAGGGCGCCCGTGGTTTGCCGCGTATCGCGTTCGTGTTCGGCGACGCAGCATTGGCCGAGCATGTGCGTGATGCAGTGACCGGGCATGCGGAAATCACCTACGCCGTGCCCGCGCAGGACTTCGATGCGGCACGTCTGGTCGACGCACAGGTGGCCTCGGCCCTGGTGAACCTCGATGGCGGTGATTGGCTCGATGAAATCGAGTCGCGCCTGGATGCTGCCGGCGTACCGGTGGTGTTCAACGATCCCGATTATTCGCGCGGCCTCGATGGCTGGGATCGCGCCCGCTGGTTGCGTCACCTGACCGCGAAGTTGTGCGGCAGCGACGACTACGACCCGCCGCGGCCGGTTGCCGTGGCCCCCGAACCGGGCGCCGCGCCAGTGGCAGCTGACTCGCCTGCGCCCGTCGCAGCGGACGTTCCCGGCAGCGATGACGATTCGGCAGCGGGCGAGCCGCCCTCCCACTCCGACGCCGCCGTGGCCGAGCGACCGCTGTCGCCACATGAAATCGAAACCATGACGGCGGACTTCGTGGCCGCCCCCGAACTGCACACCGAATCGGCATCGTCATGGCAGCCGGCCACCGTCACCGTGCAAGTGTCGACGCAGCCTTTTGTTCCGGCGACCTTGCCGGAAGCCGTACCGCCGCCCGAGGCCGCGGTGCCTGAATCATTCGCATCCGAGCCCGTCGCGTCCGCACCGGTCGCGTCGGAACCGGTCGCTTCCGCACCCGCCGATCCGGGTCCTGATGCGTCCGTGCAATCCATGCACGAAGCGCCGGGCTCCCCCGGCCCGGATGCAACGACGGACCTTCTGGATGTGGACACCGAAGCGTTGTCGGCGATGATTGACGAGCGTCTTGCGCAACCCGAAGTGCCTGTGGGCATGCGCGAGGCATGGGATGCGCCGAATGCGGTGTCCAGTGACGCCCCTGCACCCGGAATGTCCATGGTGGACGACCCTGCGTCCGTGTCCTGCGCAGCCATGGGCACGGAATTGCATCCAGCGGCGGACATACCGGCCGTGCCCGCCAACGATCCCGACGCCGACGTCCTGGCAAGCCTGCCTTCGCTCGACGACTGGCAGTTGCTCGATGACGATGCGGTGCCGGAAGTCGCCAAATCCGACAGCAGGCCGGTTGCGCCTGAGTTGCCCGACAGCCTTGCCAACCTCACGTTGGTGCCCATGGATCCGACGGGCTCGGCCGTACCCATCAACACCGATCCGATCGAGCGCTGGATTGACGACGCCGAAGGTCGAAGCAAGCCCAACGGTGAAGGAAACAAGGCATGAACGAAGCCCTGGAATTGCCGCGCGAAATTCGCGGCGTCATGCTGCCCGTCACGGGGGGGCGCGTGTTGGTGCCCAACACCACGATGGCCGAGGTGATCTCCTACGCCAAGCCAGAACCGGTGCACGGCGCACCCTCGTGGCTGTTGGGGCGCCTCACCTGGCGCGGCTGGGGCCTGCCGGTGCTGGCGTTCTCGTCGCTGCTGGGAGTGGCCGGCGGCGGTGAAGCGACCGAGAACGCACGCGTCGCGATCCTGAAGGCGTTGAGCGGACATCCGCGGCTTCCCTACTTCGGCGTGTTGAGCCAGGGCTTCCCGCGCCTGACGCTGATTTCCGAAGCCAACATGAGGCCCGACGAAGGGGCCGATGCGGAGGCCCTGCCCGCAGGCGTGCGCGAGCAGGTGATCGTGCACGATGAAGCGGCCTGGATCCCCGACCTCGCCGCGGTCGAAAGCATGCTGGTGGAGGCGTTGACCGTTGCCGCTTGAGCGGACCGAGACACGCAATGCCGAGGTCGGCGACGGCCTCATCGTGCGGCGGGCCTTGCCCAGCAAGACGCGGCGGATGGTCGGGGCGTGGTGTTTCCTCGATCATCTGGGTCCGGTTGCCTATCCAGCTGGCGGCGGACTCAACGTCGGCCCGCATCCGCATATCGGCCTGCAGACTTTCACCTGGATGATCGAAGGCGAGGTCGTCCATCGCGACAGCCTCGGCAACGAACAGACGATTGCGCCCGGCCAGGTCAACCTGATGACCGCTGGCGCCGGCATTTCCCATTCCGAGGATTCTCCGCCCGGACGCGGCGGTCGTGCGCATGCCGTGCAACTCTGGATCGCGCTGGACGCAGCGCATCGCCACGGGTCGCCTGCTTTCCGCAATTATCCGACGCTGCCGGTGATCGAGCGCGATGGCTGCAGCATCACGTTGCTGGTTGGTGCGCTCGACGGGCGGCAGTCGCCGGTGGAAGTGTTCTCGCCCTTGCTCGGTGTGGACGTGGCGTTGCAGCGTGCGACGACGCTCGCGGTGCCACTGGATCCCGCGTTCGAACACGCTGTGTTGGTGCTCGAAGGCGAAGTGTCGATCGCCGGAGAATCCTTCGCGCCCGGCGTGTTCGGCTATCTCGGCAGCGGTCGCAGCAACGTTTCCTTGCAGTGTGCGGCGCCGGCACGCGTGGTGCTGATCGGCGGCGCGCCGTTTGGCGAAGAGATCCTGTTGTGGTGGAACTTCGTTGCCCGCACGCAGCAGGAGATGGCCGACGCCGTGCACGACTGGAACCACGGCACGCGTTTCGGCGAAGTCCACGGCAGTCCGTCGCGGCGCTTGCTGGCGCCGGATGTCACGCAGCTGAAATTGCGACCGCCGGCCCGCTGAGCCGACCTCAGAAGTCGCCGAAGCGTGCCTGCAAGGCCGCGAGCGCCGCAAGCCCGGCAGTTTCGGTGCGCAGGATGCGTGGGCCGAGCAGCAGGTTGCTGAACCCGGCTGCATGCAGCGCGGCGAGATCGCTATCGCCAAATCCGCCTTCCGGACCGACCGCGATCACGGTATGCGGCGTCGCCTGCTGCACGCGTGGAGCGCCGGCCTCGCCGGGGTGCAATACCCAACGCGTTGAACGCGCATCCGCGTCGAGCGTCGCCAGCCACGCGGCCAGTGGTTGCGCGGCGTGCAACGCCGGCACGACGGCGCGACCGGATTGCTCGCAGGCGCCGATCACGACGGCGTGCCAATGTTCGAGGCGTTTGCTTGCGCGTTTGTCGTCGAGCTTCACTTCACTGCGTTCAGTCAGCAATGGCACGATCTCGGCAACCCCCAGCTCGGTTGCCTTCTGGACGATCCAGTCCATTTTTTCACCGCGCGCCAGGGCTTGCGCCAGGGTGATGCGCAGCGGCGACTCGTTTTCGACGGCTTGCCGGGATTCGATCCGAACCGCGGCGTCGCGGCCGTCGGCCGCGGTCAGGCGTGCCGGATAATCATGGCCGTCGCCATTGAACAAGGTGAGCGTGTCGCCGGCGCGCAGGCGCAACACGCGCAGCACGTGCGCTGCAGCCTGCACCGGCAAGGTGGTTTCTGCGCCCACTTGCAGGGCTGTGGCGACATGGATGCGGATGCTGCGCATGGGGCGTGGAACTCGTCCGGGGCAATGGCGGTCTCAAGTATGAACGAAACCTGTTGCGCCGGATGCGGTGCCCGCGCCAACGCCTGCGTGCGGGTGGAGAATGAAACGGCAAGCATTGGAGGTAAACATGAACACGAAATTGATCGTCATGGCCATGGCTGCCGCAGGCGTCGCGATGGTTGTTTCCGCATCGGCATTCGCCGGGCAAGCGTCGCCCGGCCAAAACACCACCAGCCAGGCCAACACGACCACGGCCGCAACGAATGCTCCCAAGAAGGCCGAGCGTGCGGTGCCGGCGCCCGGTAGCCGCAACTGCATCCAGAGCACCGGCAGCCACATCCCGGCGAAAAAAGGCCAATGCCTGCCGGTAGTGGGCAACAGCTACAGCCAGCAGGACATCCAGCGCACCGGCGCCGCGAACATTGGCCAGGCGCTGCAGATGCTGGATCCCTCCGTCACGGTGCACGGGCATTGAGGCAGGGCCGCTCCTGACCGATTCGGCGACGCGAACGGACTTGCGGAGGTTGGCGTTGGCCCGCGCGCCACGTGCGGCCTGATTTCGCGCAACTGGCGTTGAATTCAAGGGTCGCGGGTCGCTTCGTCGATCGCAGCGACGGCAACCTCGGCCATGCGGTCGATGTCTGCTTCGTCGATGCAATACGGAGGCAGGAAGTAAACGGTGTCGCCGAGCGGGCGCAACAGCACTCCGTGCGCGAGTGCGTGGCGATAGAAGCGCAGGCCGCGTCGCTGTGCACCCGGCCACGGTTGGCGCGCGGCCTGGTCGGCCACCAGATCGAACGCGGCGATCATGCCCGTCTGTCGCAGGTTGGCGACGTGCGGATGCGCGCGTAGTGGTTCGAGGCGTCTGGCCAGATGCGCCGCCAGTTCACGGTTGCGTTGCAGCACCGGTTGCTCGGCGAAGATCGCCAGCGATGCCAGGGCGGCCGCGCAGGCAATCGGATTGCCGCCGAAAGTGTGCGAGTGCAGGAAGGCGTTGTTGGCGGCGTAGTCGCCGAGGAATGCCGCGTACACGGTGGCCGTCGTCAGCACGGCCGACATCGGCAGCGCGCCACCGGTCAGCCCCTTCGACAGGCACATGAAGTCAGGCGTGATGGAAGCCTGCTCGCAGGCGAACAGGGTGCCGGTGCGGCCGAAGCCCACCGCGATTTCGTCGGCGATCAGGTGCACGCCGAACTCGTCGCACAACTTGCGCAGGCCTGCGAGGTACAGCGGCGAGTGCATGCGCATTCCGCCCGAGCACTGCACCAGCGGTTCGATGATCACGGCACAGGCCTCGTGCGCATGCCGTTCCAGGATCGCGCGCATGTCGTCGAGGCGCCGGCGCGCCACGTCGTCGGCGCCCTCGCCGGGTTCGGCGTCGAGCCAATCGGGCGAGGGTGCAACGATCGGTTCAAGCAGCAGCGGCCCGTAGACCGCGCGGTACAGCGGCAGGTCGCTGACGCTGAGTGCGCCCAGTGTTTCACCGTGATAGGCATTGGCCATGGCGATGAAGCGCGTGCGCTCGGGCTGGCCGGTGTTGTGCCAATAGTGAAAACTCATCTTCAACGCGATTTCCACCGCGCTGGCGCCATCGCTGGCGTAGAACACGCGCTCGAGGCCCGGCGGGGTGATCCGCACCAGCTCTTCGGACAGGTGCAGCCCGGGCTCGTGGGTGAAGCCCGCGAACATCACGTGGTTGAGAATGGCTGCCTGCTCGGCCACGGCTGCGGCGATGCGCGGGTTGGCGTGGCCGAACAGGTTGCTCCACCACGAACTGATGCCGTCGAAATAACGCTTGCCGTCGGCATCGATCAGCCAGGCGCCGTCGCCGCGCACGATCGGAATCAACGGCAGCGCGCCGTCGTGTTCGCGCATCTGGGTGCAGGGGTGCCAGTTGTGGGCGAGGTCGCGTGCCGCCAGCGCGGCGTTGCCTTGTGTCGAGTTTTTCATGCCGACATGATCGCGACGCTGACGCTGCCGCTCAAGCACCGCTAAGCTTGGACGATGGACATGAATGTCGATGTCGCATTTCTGGATCGTGCACTCGCCGTGGCTTTGCAGGCCGCGCGTACCGCAGGCGAACGCATCGAACATCATTTCGGCAAGGGCGTTGAAGTCGAGCTGAAACCGGATGCAACCCCGGTGACGATCGCCGACCGCGAGGCCGAGGATTGCATCCGTGCCGCAATCTTGCAGGCATTCCCGGATCACGCGATCTACGGTGAGGAACGCGGGCGCACCGGGCACGGCGACTTCCTGTGGCTGGTCGATCCGCTGGATGGCACCAAGAGCTTCGTGCGTCACACGCCTTATTTTTCGACCCAGATCGCGTTGATGCATGCGGGCGAACTGGTGCTGGGCGTGTCGCACGCGCCGGTCTACGGCGAAACCATGTGGGCGCGGCGCGGCGGCGGGGCGTTCCTCGACGGCCAGCGCGTGCGGGTTGCCGATGCCCGCGGCGTCACCGAGGCATCGCTGTCGCTCGGCAACATCAAATCACTGACCCGCGATGCTACCCGTTGGCGCGCGTTTGGTGACCTCCTTGGCGAGGTCAACCGGGTGCGTGGTTATGGCGACTTCTGCCATTACCACCTGCTGGCACGTGGCGCGCTGGACGTGGTGGTAGAGTCGGACGTCAACATCCTCGACATCGCGGCACTCGCAGTGATCGTGCGCGAGGCGGGCGGCGTCTTCACCGATCTGGACGGCGCCGAGCTGACGCTGGCGACGACCAGTGTGCTCGCAGCGGCCCCGGGGCTGCATCCGGCGGTGCGCGAGCGGCTGCGGCGGGCCGAAGAAACTTCCGGTACTTGACAAAAACGCCAAATGTGTCACGTTTGTTGCGGTCAGCCGCAGCAGATCAGCCAGATTCGCCGCAAACAAGGAGAATGGCATGTCCGTAACCAAGGTCATCGAATTGAGTGCATCGTCGTCGAAGGGCATCGAAGATGCGGTTCGGCATGGATTGGAGAAGGCCGCCAAGACCGTGAAGAACATGCGCGGCGCGTGGGTCAACGACATCAAGATCTCCACGGATGCCGATGGCACGATCCGCGAATGGCGGGTCAACATGCGGATCAATTTCGAGGTCGATTGATGCAAACGGGGATCGCGTGGCTGGCTTGGAAGGGCCGGTTGCAGTGTGATGGCGTGAGGGTGGCAGCAACGGAGCGCACAAATCGATGAGTGCAGTGACGTGGTCCGTCGGGTGTCTGGAAGACGATCAGGACCAGGCCGAATTGTTGCGACTTTGGCTTGAGAACGCCGGCTACGGTTGCGCATTGTTCCGCAGCGCGACCGATTTTCGTCGCCGCCTCGGCAGCGAGGCGGTTGACCTGTTGTTGCTCGATCGCAGCCTGCCGGATGCAACCGGCCTGGATGTGCTCACCTTCATACGCCAGTCGTCCAACGCCAGCTTGCCGGTGATCTTCCTGACCGCGAGTGGCGAGGAATCCGACATCGTCGAAGGCCTGGCCGCGGGCGCGGACGACTACGTCGTCAAGCCGCCCAAACAGGGTGAGCTGTTGGCGCGGGTGGCCGCGGTGCTGCGCCGGCGGGGCGCCGATCAGGAAGGCGCCGACGTGCTGGAAATGCCGCCTTACCGGCTCGACTCGCAGCGCCGCCAGATCCTGATTGATGGTGCGCCGGTCGACCTGACGCAACGCGAGTACGAACTGGCGAATTACCTGTTTCGTCGCCAGGGGCGCATCATCAGCCGCGATGCGCTGCTGGAGAACGTCTGGAACCTCGCAGGCGACGTCACCACCCGCACCGTTGACACGCACATCAGCCGATTGCGCAAGAAGCTTGGCCTGTCGGGCGAGAACGGTTGGCGCCTGACGGCGGTGTATCAGCACGGCTATCGCATCGAGCAGGTTTGATGCGCGCGTGCATGGGTTGCATGTCATGCGCGGCTCCAGCGAACATGCAGCGTCAGGCGCCGATGCGCCCGTCCCGCGGCTGACGATCCACAACGGCTGCTGCGCAAGCAGCTACACTTGCCGCACGATTGGCTGCATTCACGCCAGATGTTGAACCCGACGATTCTGGAAACCTTGCGGCGCCTGCACGCGGCTGCGTGCGCAAGCGTCGATCCCGAGCCCAATGCGATGACCGTGGCCACGGCTGATCCCGATGGCCGGGTGCATGCGCGCATGGTGCTCTTGAAGACCTTCGACGAGCGGGGTCTGACGTTTTTCACGCATTACCACGGTGACAAGGGCGTGCAACTCGCGGCCAACCCGCGGATCGCGCTGTGCCTGTATTGGCGGCACCTCGATCCTGCGGTGCAGGTGCGCGTCGAAGGACGCGCCGAAAAGATGCCGGCGGCGGAATCCGATGCCTATTTTGCGAGCCGCGAGCGCTTGAGCCAGCTTGGTGCCTGGGCCTCGCTGCAGTCGCAGACATTGCCCGCTCGCGAGGTGCTGGACGCGCGGATCGCCGATTTCGATCGCAAGTTCGCCGGGCGCGAGGTGCCGCGTCCCGCAGAGTGGGGCGGTTACCGCGTGCTGCCCGATCTGGTCGAGTTCTGGCATGCCGGCCAACATCGCTGGAACGAGCGCGAACGCTGGGAACTGGAAGGCGGCGATTGGCGGCAACGGTTGCTGTATCCGTGAACGGCGGCCCGCGCCGGATCGTCTGCCTCACGGAAGAACCGACCGAAGTCCTGTACGCGCTCGGCGAGCAGGACAGGATCGTCGGCATCTCGGGCTTCACGGTGCGTCCGCCGCGCGCGCGCAAGGAGAAGCCGAAAGTCTCGGCGTTCACCAGCGCGAAGATCGAGCGGATCCTCGCGCTCAAGCCCGACATGGCCATCGGGTTTTCCGACATCCAGGCCGACATCGCGCGCGAGTTGATCAAGGCGGGCGTCGAGGTATGGATCAGCAACCATCGATCCGTAGACGGCATCCTCGCCTACGTGCGAAGGCTGGGCGCGCTGGTCGGAGCCGCCGCCAAGGCGGATGCGTACGCCGACTTGCTGGAAGCACACGTTGAAGCCGTGCGTGCCGAGGGGGCAGCGCTCCCGCGCCATCCGCGCGTGTATTTCGAGGAGTGGGACGAGCCGCTGATCACCGGCATCCAGTGGGTGGCCGAGCTGATCAGGATTGCCGGGGGCGACGATGCGTTTCCCGAGCGGGCCGCCGAGCCGCTGGCGAAGCAGCGCATCCTCGCCGACCCGACGGAGGTCGTGCAGCGCAATCCAGACATCATCCTCGCGTCGTGGTGTGGCAAGAAATTCCAATCGGCCGCGGTCGCGGCGCGCGCAGGGTGGGACGCGGTACCCGCCGTGCG
Organism: Rhodanobacteraceae bacterium; assembly: GCA_035701705.1. Classification (GTDB taxonomy): domain Bacteria; phylum Pseudomonadota; class Gammaproteobacteria; order Xanthomonadales; family Rhodanobacteraceae; genus 66-474. The sequence continues at coordinate 1,017 of DASSRT010000186.1, read as the reverse complement.
CGATGGCGAACTGCACGAGATCAAGTCGCCGGTGATCCTGCAGCCGGGTCCGGCGGCACTGACCGACGGGCTGGACGCGTTGCACGCGGTGATCGCGCGCTGGGCGCGTCGCCGGGAGTGACGATGAAGTCCGGATCTTTTCCGCGCCGTCCCACGGCGTGGTAGGGATCCGTCATCCCCTTCGATACGAAGGGGGGCGCGTGCCGAAGGCGCGCGGGGGGATGGCGATCCCGCGGTCATTTTTCCAGATGCTTCACCACGGCAGTTTCGTTCGCTACGCGGTAGAAAACCCCCGTCGTCATCCTGGCGTATTCCGGGATCCTGCTTTGTCCCTCTCCCTCCGGGAGAGCCGCCATCCGTGGCGCGAGAGCTCCGTGGTGGCGCGCAGCGCCGGGTGAGGGTTCGCGCGTGTCCGACGCTTCATAACGCCGTCATCCCGGCGCAAGCCGGGATCCACGTTGATGGTTGTTCTCGGGACGACATCCCTGTCTTTTTCCGCCCGCCTCTTGGGCGGGCGTGCCACTTTCTCTTGCGTAGCCAAGAGAAAGTGGCCAAAGAGAAGGCCACCCCGCGAACACGCCCTGCGCCCATCCATGGGCTGCGGGTTCGCTCACGGTCGCCGGGGTTCGCCGAAGGGCCATCCATGGCCCGACGGCGAACTGGCGCACATCCTGTGCGCCATCCTTCGGACTTGTCCGTCGTCCGCTCGCCATGTTCGAGGGGCCCCATTGGCGCGCATCCTGCGCGCAGTAGCCGCGAAGATGTGTGTCCGATCTCGCTTCGGCCGAGGCCATGGATGGCCGGACCGAGAGCGACAACCGCGCCCTTGCATGCTGCCGTGGCGCGCAGCCGAATGGCGGAGCAAGGGCCGCATGTCCGAGGCCAGGGATGGCCGAGTTCGGCCCGGCCGCCATTCGGCGAGCACCAAGGGCAGTTTCGGCAACACGACGTTGCCGAAACCGGCATGCCGGGCGCAATGGTTTTGGCTACTTTTGCCGAAACGAAAGTAGCTCGCTC
>DASSRT010000185.1:0-3456 GCA_035701705.1 Rhodanobacteraceae bacterium | reverse complement strand
GGCGCGCGCGCCCTGATCGAAGGCGGCATCCAGTCGCTGCCGAAGCTCGAGATGCCGGGTGCGCTGTTGATCGGCGATGCTGCCGGTTTGATGAACGTGCCCAAGATCAAGGGCACGCATCAGGCGCTGCGCTCGGGCATGCTGGCGGCGGAACACTACGCCGAGCAGCAATCGAGCGCAGGTTTCGATGCGCGCCTGCGTGCATCACCCATCGCGAAGGAATTGCACAAGGTGCGCAACATCCGCCCGGGTTTCCACGGCGGCATGTGGCGCGGTTTGTTCAATGCAGCTTGGGAAACGGCGACCGCAGGGCTGTCGCCGTGGACGCGGAAGAACCACGCTGACTGGTCGGCGCTGGAAAAACTCGACCCGCCCGCGACACCGGAAAACCGCCCCGGCCCGAATGCCACGTCGCCGCGCGAACCCGGCTGGATCGAACGCTCGCTGCCGCCGCGCGATCGCCTCGCTTCCGTGTACTTCGCCGCCACCGAACACGACGAGGACCAGCCCGTGCACCTGCATGTCGCCGACACCTCGATCTGCGTCGATCGCTGCACCGTCGAATACGGCAATCCCTGCACGCGCTTCTGCCCCGCGAATGTCTACGAAATCGTCGAGGACACCGTGGCCGCGGGCGGCAACCCGCTGCGCCTGCAGATCAATGCCGCCAACTGCGTGCACTGCAAGACCTGCGACATCAAGGATCCGTACGAGATCATCACCTGGGTGACGCCCGAAGGTGGCTCGGGGCCGAACTATCAGAACCTGTGATCGAAGCCGCCATGCCCACCGATACCGCCGCCACCTCCTTGTTTCCCCTGATGCTCGGCCTGCCGGACGACGGCCGCGCCAGGATCAACATCAACCCCCGCACCCGCCAGGTGCTGTATTCCATCCCCGGCAACGCCCGGATCGGCACCGACCTCGCGCCCGCGCACAAAAGCCGACTGGTGCAGACACTGTTCGGCGAAGGCCTGCCGATCCTGCTGCCGCCCGTGCTGCACGGCCAGCCGATGATCAACGCGATCGGGGATCCCGATACCTCGGCGCACACGCTCCGGATGCTGCAGCAATACATCGAGGAAACCGATACGGCGTGTTTCAACCATCCGGCCGCGGTGCTCGCGACCGATCGCGCCGGTGTCGCGGACAAGCTTGCCGGGATCGAGGGCCTGATCGTGCCGCGCACGCTGCGCCTGCGCATCGACGAACCCGCCGGGCTCGCCGCCGCGGCCGAACAAGCTGGCCTCGGCTGGCCGTTGATCGTGCGGCTGGCCGGCGCCCACCGCGGCGAATCCACCGTGCTGGCGCACAAGCCGGAAGACGTGCGCGCGGCACTGCGCCAGCTGCCCTGGGGCGGGCACGACCTGTACCTCACCGAATACGTCGATTGCCGCGACGCTGACGGCCTGTACCGCAAGTTGCGGCTGGTGGTGGTGGGTGGCGAAGTCTGCATGCGCCACCAGGTCATCGCGCACGACTGGATGGTGCACGTGGGCGACCGCAGGCCCGCCTATCTGGAAGAAGAGCAGCGCCTGCTGGACGATTTCGAAACCACGCTGAAGCCCGCCATCGCCGCGCGCGTGCGCGCGGCGGCGGAAGCCCTCGACATGGATTATTTCGGCATCGACTGCAGCCTGCGCCCGGACGGGCGATTGCTGGTCTTCGAGGCCAACGTCCTGATGGACATTCTCATCAACACCATGCCGCTGCCGAACTGCTGGGAAGCGCCGATCGCGCGCATCCGCGAGGCCCTGACCGCGTTGCTGTTCGAGCCCGCGCGCTGGCGGCATCCGCCACACAAGGCCGCGCCGGCATGAATCCCGAATACGGCGACATCTTCACCCGGCGCGGCGATGCTTACCACCGCGCAATGCTGCGCCATCCACGTGCGCGCGACGCCGAATTCGGCCTGCTGTTCGCGGGCTCGCCGGCGCAAGCAGGGCAACGGGTGCTGGACTTGCCCTCCGGTGGCGGATACCTGGGCCAGCACCTGCCGGCCGGCGTCGAACTGGTCGGCCTGGAACTGTCGTCCGGCTTCGCTGCCGACGTCGCGGTCCACCACGAAGGCCAGCCGTGGACATTCGGTCGATTCGACCATGCCGTGTGCCTCGCAGCCCTGCATCACATCGAGGACCAAGCCGGCTTCCTGCGAATGCTGTTGTCGCACCTCGGCCCCAGCGGCACCTTGCATCTGGCCGACGTGCCGCGCGACTCGGGCGTTGCGCATTTCCTTGATGGTTTCGTCGGCCGTTACAACGTCACCGGCCATGTGGGTCAATACCTGGGTGGCGATCCGTCGTGGTTCGCAACCATTGGCAAGCGTGCCCGCCTGCGTGAATGCGCGTGTCCATGGCGTTTCGATGACGAAGCGCAAATGCTGGATTTTTGCGGCGGCTTGTTTGGTCTCGTCGATTGCCCACCGGCGGCTTTGCGGGATGCGCTGGACCGGCACGTCGGCATCCGCCACGGCGACGGCAGAGTGCTGCTCGACTGGCGCCTGCTTTACGTTGACCTGGAACCTGCATGAACACGCACCGGATCGCGCTGGTTACCGCACGTGCCGCGCGCGGCACCGACCACGACATGCCGCCGCTGCTCGCGGCGCTCGGCGCTGCCGGCGTGGATGCGCGGGAAGTCGACTGGGATGACGACAGCGTCGACTGGTCGCGCTTCGATCTCGCGCTGCTGCGCTCGACCTGGGATTACTTCGAACGGCTGCCGGCATTCCTGGCGTGGGCGGAGCGCGTGTCGCGGCAGACGCGGTTGCTGAATCCGCTCGACGTGTTGCGCTGGAACACCGACAAGCATTACCTCGGTCACCTCGCGCAGGCCGGAGTGCCGGTGGTGCCAAGTGCCTTCATCGAGCCGGGCGCGGACGCGGAGCCTGCAATCAATGCTGCGCTGGCGGTGCATCCCCTCGCCGGGGACTTCGTCGTCAAGCCCGCGGTTGGCGCGGGTTCGCGCGATGCGCAGCGGCACGCGCGCGAAAACCGCGAGGCGATGGTCGCGCATGCGCGGCGCCTGCTCGACGCCGGCCGCAGCGTGCTGTTGCAGCCCTATCTCGCGCGCGTGGACGAACACGGCGAAACCGCGCTGCTGTTCTTCGATGGCGTGTTCAGCCATGCCATCCGCAAGGGCCCCTTGCTGAAGCGCGGCGAAGGCCCGACTGCCGGCCTGTACGCGGAAGAGGCCATCACGCCGCGCGCGCCGTCGCCGGATGAACTCGCCATCGCGCAAGGTGCGCTCGCGGCCATTCCGTTCGCGCAACCGTTGTTGTACGCGCGCGTGGACCTGATCCGCGACGACGACGGTTCGCCGCGGCTGCTGGAACTGGAACTGGTGGAGCCTTCGGTGTTTGTCGCGTATGCCGACGGCGCCGCCGCGCGCTTTGCCCGGGCAATCGTGCAGTGCACACGCACATGACATCCCCCCGATGCACCTGCCACGGGCAGG
>DASSRT010000184.1:0-18702 GCA_035701705.1 Rhodanobacteraceae bacterium | reverse complement strand
CGAAGGGACGCTCGGTGGCGGCTTCCTGGGTGACCAGGTATTGCTGTGGGGTAAGTTTGGCGATGGCTTCGGGGGTCTTGCGATATTCGGTCATGGGGTTCGACTCGCGGGCAACATTTCAGACATGGGGGTGCTTGTGGTGCGCTCAAGGGCGCGCACGAGTGTGCGGGGCGTGACGTGCGATCATGCGTGCCGGATCCGTCGGGGATTGCACATGGCCACCATCGAGAACCGTCTCGCCACGCAGGGTCTTTCGCTGCCGCCCCCGGTCAAGTTACCACCAGGTGTGCAGTTGCCATTCCGGTTCGTGCACGTGGTCGGCCAGCGCGCGCTGGTGTCGGGTCACAGCGCGCAGGCGGAAGACGGCTCCATCGCCGCGCCGTTCGGCAAGCTCGGGCGCGAATTGACGGTCGAACAGGGGTACGCAGCCGCGCGACTCACGGCGTTGTCGATGCTGGGCAGTTTGCAACGCGAATTGGGCGACCTCGATCGCGTGGCGCGCTGGGTGCGCGTGTTCGGCATGGTCAATTCGGTGCCCGGGTTCGTGCAGCAACCCGCGGTGATCAACGGGTTTTCGGATTTGATCCTGCAATTGTGGGGTGCCGATGCCGGTGCGCATGCGCGCAGCGCGGTCGGCATGGCGGAGTTGCCGTTCGGGGTGCCGGTCGAGATCGAGGCGGAAGTGGAACTGCGTTGACGCATCCCCCCGATGCTGCGCATCGACCCCCTTCGTTCCGAAGGGGGTGGCAAAAGGCACCGCCTTTCGTTCCGAAGGGAGCGGCACACTTCTTTCCGCTTGGTTCCGAAGGGAGCGGCACACTTCTTTCCACACGTTCGGATGGGGTGGCACACTTCTTCCCCCTTGGTTCCGAAGGGATCGGCACACTTCTTTCCGCGCGTTCCAATGGGGTGGCACACTTCTTTCCGCGCGTTCCGATGGGTGGCACACTTCTTTCCACGCGTTCGGATGGGGTGGCACACTTCTTCCCCCTTCCGCAGGAAGGGGGACCGAGGGGGATGTATTTCAACCAACGAGCCGATGACCCGCCAGCCGCTCGTAATACGGCCGGCACGCATCGGCGAGATCCTGCTGGAACTCACTGAGTTCGCCGGTGTGCGGCCGGTACGAACCGAAGCCGGTCGAGCGCTCCACCGCGCCGTACCAATGCGGCGCCCACACGCCATCACTCGTGCGCCGGCCGCTCGGCCACGCCAGCATGCGTTCGCTGAAGGGAATGTCGAGCGCGCGGCACAGCGCGGTCAAGGCCGCACGCGGATCCTTCAACACGTCGGCGGCGTCGAGCACCGGTGGCGCATGGCCGAGTTGCTCGCAGACGTGGTCGAACAGCCGCGCCTGCTGCTCGAACCCGAGTTCCCACACCTCGGCGTCGGGGCGCTGGATGGTGAACGATGCCGCGACGCGCTCCGGCTCGCGGATCAGGAAGCAGTTGGTGACTTCATCCAGCCAGTCCAGCGGCATCTCCGGCAGCATGTGCTGGGTCATGTGCTTCTGGTACCAGATGGCCTTGCCGCCGGGAACCGGTCCGGTCAACAGGGCGGCGATTTTCGCGTCGTCGGTTTCGTGCGCGGCGATCACGTCGTCGCGGCCGGGATGCTCCACGCCGGTCTCGACGAGGTAGTGCGCGTAGAACGGCTCGTCGATGACGGCGGTGTCTTCGCGGTTCTCCCACGCGCGCATCATCGCGGTCGAGATGTTGCGCGGCCCGGACCACATCGCGATGCGCATGGGCTTGCGCGCACTCATACCTGCACACCCGCGCGGGCTTCGCGCTCGACCAGTTGCTGGTACAGCGTCTGCAAATGCTTGCACAGCGGCCCGCGCTGGCCATCGCCGATGCTGCGACCGTCGATCTCGTGCACCGGCGTCAGCCCTGCGAAGGTGCCGGTGACGAAGGCCTCGTCGGCGCCGTACACGTCGGTGAGGCTGAAATCCTTCTCGAACACGGGGATGCCGTGGTCGCGGCACAAGCGCACCACGTTGCCGCGGGTGATCCCGCCGAGGCAATACTTGCCGGAGGACGTCCACACCTCGCCGCGGCGCACGATGAAGAAATGCGTCGAATTGCAGGTGGCGACGAAGCCGTGCGGGTCCAGCATCAGCGCTTCGTCACAGCCGGCCTTCTGCGCCTGGATGCAGGCGAGGATGCAGTTGAGCTTCGAATGGCTGTTGAGCTTCGGGTCCTGCACGTCGGGTGCGCCGCGGCGCACGTGCACGGTGAACAGGCGGATGCCGCGCGCGACGGTTTCCGGCAACGGCTCCTTGTATTCGGGCACGATCACGATGGTCGGCGGACCGATCACGAAGCGCGGGTCCTGGTGCGGCGTGGCCTTGAGCCCGCGCGTCACCATCAGCCGAATGTGCACGTGTTCGCGCATGCCGTTGGCGCGAAGCGTGTCGACGATGCGTTGGGTAAGTTCCTCGCGCGTCAGGCCGATGTCGAGGTCAAGCGCCTTCGCGCCCTCGTACAAACGATCGAGGTGCAGGTCGAGGAAGGGCAGGCCGCCTTCGGTGACGCGCAGGCCCTCCCACACGCCATCACCGAGTACGTAACCGGCGTCGAACACCGATACCTTGGCTTCGTCGCGCGCGACCAGCTCGCCGTTCAAGTTGATCTTGATGTTCGCGTTGCGCGGGTCGGGCGAATAATCGTGGGTGCCTTTGGGCATGGTCAGTCGATCCAGGTTTCCTTGAATACGCGGCTGAAGTTGCGACCGAGGATCTTGTCGACAACGTTCGCAGGGTAGCCGTGTTGCAGCAAGGCGTCGGCCACGCGCTCAAGCTTGCGCGGGGTGTTGAGATCGGGAATCCAGGGCAGGCGGTTTTCGCCGGGCGCGCCGACGCCGGTGCGGCGGCGTTCGGCGGCTTCCTCGCGCAGCGCCTGCATGGCGGCGTCGCCCACCTCAAAAATGTCGATGTCCGTACCGATGCCGACGTGGTCCTCGCCGCAGACGTCCAGCGCGTGCAGCAGGTGTTGCATGAAGTCCGCCAGCATCGGTTGGCGGTCATCCGGCGTGAGGAACGGCAGCATGTAGATGCCCATCACGCCGCCGTGTTCGGCGAGTGCGCGCATCTCCTCGTCGCGCTTGTTGCGCGGATGCATGAACACTTCGCGGCAGCCGGTGTGGGTGAACACGGGCGGCTTGGTCGACAGCGTAATCCCGTCGATTGTTGTTTGCGTGTTGGCGTGGCTCAGGTCCAGCGTGATGCCGAGTTCCTGCATGCGCGCAATCGCCGCGCGGCCGAGTTCGGTGACGCCACCGGTTTCGCCATCGAGGCAGCCGCAACCGAAGGGCGTCGCGTGGTTGTAGCCGAGCTGCATCACCAGCACGCCGAGGTTGCGGAACAACTCGATGTGTTCGAGGTTGCCGTCCAGCATGGTGGCGGCTTCGAACGAGAAGATCACCGCGGTCTTGTTTTCGGCCTTGGCGCGCGCGAGGTCGGCGTGGCGGGTGACCTTGATGAAATGCCCGGGACGGCGTTCGATCAAGGCTTGCGCCGCGGCGATTTCCGCGACGGCGAATTCGAAATCGCCATCGGCTCCGCCAAGCGTGGCCTTGAAAGCGGTGATGCCGGAATCGCGCAACTCGGCAAGCCGTTTGGGTGAGTCGAAATCGTCGCCGCACAACGGCATCGCGTTGGCGTCGAGCACCAAGGCGGCGCGGTAGACGTCGAGCGCACGTGTTGTCGATGACTTCGGATCAGCCGTTGCAACGGGGGCCATGTCGCGTCGCCCTGCGCAAAAAACGGAGTGTAGCGCGCATGGGCCGCGCTACCATTTCGTGATGGCCGACTCCGATCTCGATAATCCGTTTTTCACGTCACTGCGTTCCCGGCATCGCCATTTGGCGGTGGGCTCAAGAGACGCCCTGCGCTATCCGCGCGAGTACGCGCCGTTCTTGGGTGTTGCCGGCGCAGAGGTCGACGCGGATGGCGCGCTGACTGCATTGTTGGCGCCGGATGAAACCTTGCTGCTGCTTGGCGTCGCGCCGAAAGTGTCTGGGGCGTGGCGGCTGGCAGCGCAGGGCGACCTCGCACAAATGGTGTGCATCGCACCGATTCCTGTTGTCGACGGCCCGCCGATCATCGAGCTGGACGAAACCCATCGCGCAGACGTGCTCGCGCTCACCGCACTGGTGTATCCGCATTACTTCCGCCCCCGCACCATGGAGATGGGCCGTTATTTCGGTATCTACATGCCCATCGAAGGCGGCGGCGAGCGGCTGGCGGCGATGATCGGCGAGCGGCTCGGCTGTGACACCCACACCGAGATGAGCGCGATCTGCACGCACCCGGATTTCGCGGGCCGCGGCTACGCGCGGCGGCTGACCGCATTTCTCACCAACGACACCCTGGCGCGCGGACGCACGCCGTTCCTGCACGTCAGTTACGAAAACGCGCGCGCCAAGGCGTTGTACGAGCGGCTGGGCTATCGGCTGCGCCGGGATATTCCGTTCTGGTCGTTGCAACGTCGATAGGATGCGTGCCATCCCGCCGGTGCAGCAGGCGCGACAAGGGGCAGATTTGTGTAGGAGCGGCGGCAGCCGCGACCCGTCGCGATGCGTGTCACCGGCGCTATGTGTCGCGGCTTCCGCCGCTCCTACAGCCGCTCCTACGGAAAGAACGTAGGACGGCAGGCGCCACGAGGGGCAGGCTTTTGCAGGAGCGCCGGAAGGCGCGATGCGTGTGGCGAGGATGTTGCACGAAGGTCGCGGCTTCCGCCGCTCCTACAGCCGCTCCTGCAGCCGCATCTACGGAGATAACGTGGGGCGGGCGCCTACACATCGCCCGGAGGTGCCGCGCATCAATCGCCCGGATGGTATGCCCGCACTGCGTGCTGCTTGATCTGGTCCGGCCAGAAATACACGGCGCGCAGGTCGCCGGTGGCCCAGCGCTGGGCCTGGTCGGTGAAGTGCGGCGACTTCGGATCACCGCTCTGGCCGCCGACATGGATCGCACGCGCGCTCACCCTTGGTCCGAACTCGACCACGGCGACGAAGCTGTTGCCGCTGCGGCCGTAGTATTTGCGGGTGTTGGGCCAGCGGTGCGCGTTGGATGCGGCCAGCGAACCCCAACGCGAGGCGGTGAATGGCACCGGGATGCTGGGCTTGGCGTCGTCGAAGTGCGGATGGATGGCATCGTCGAGGCGCTGGTAGCGGTTGACTTCGCCCCACGGCACGCCCCAGTAGCCGAAGTCCTTGTCGAGGCGGGCGACGACGTCGGCCAGCGCGTCGAGGCGTTCCTTCGACGTGGCCTTGTCGGCGATGTAGTCGATCTCGCGAAGGTCGGTGGTGTGGGCATCGAGTCCGATCGCGATGGCCTTGGGTTCGACTTCATTCCACAACTTGTCGCCCCACGTCACCGCGAGCGTGGTCGGGATCGAAGCCGTGCCCCAGCGGTAATCCCAATGCCGCAGGACGCCGATCGGGCCGGCGAGTTTCGCCTTCAGCGGATCGCTCGCGGGCAAGCCGTCCCAATCCTTGACCAGGATCGGAACCAGCCGCGCGAACGCCGGCAGGTACGAATCGAAAGCGTCGGTGATCAACTTCGCCTTGGTGAAATCCTTCGCGCCGGTGAGCATCGCCAGCGCGTGCTTGCCGCGCGCGTTCTCGCCGAACGCGTCCATGTATTGCGGAAAGTCCGCACGCTTCGGGCTGTCCTTGCCGACGGCGGAGTAGGGCCAGTTGTTGGAATTGAATACCCAGCCGTTGGGCGGGTCGATGACGTTGGGCATGTCCCTGATCGGCGTCATGCCCTGCCAGGCGGTGGCGGGATTGGAGCCGTCGACCGGCTTCAGGTAATCGAAAGCGTTGTCGCGCTTCGGAATGAACTGCGGCGTCAGGAACGCGATCTCGCCCTTGTCGTCGGCGAACAAGGTGTTGTTGGACGAGTTGGCCTTCAGTTCGGCGACCTTCATGTAGCTCGCCAGATCGCTGGCCTTGGTACGCAGCCAGCTTTGTTCGAGCGCCGGGACCGGGCGGTTCATCAGCGCCTCGGCGATCCACTTGCCGTGCTCGCTGCGCACGATCGGACCGGCTTTCGTGAAGTATGCCGTGAAGGTTCGCTGGCCCATCGTGCCATCTGGCTTGCGGTATTGGATGGTGATGGCGCGCGTCGTCAGCGGCAGTTCCTTGTCGCCGAACTTGTAGAAGTATTTGCCATCCTTCCTGCTGACCGTTTCGGCGAACTCGTCGACCGCATCGACGCCGGTCGAGGTGTGCATCCAGCCGATGTGCTTGTTGAAACCCTGGTAGATGAAGAATTGTCCCCAAGTCGAGGCGCCGTAGGCGTCGAGGCCGTCGTCACTCGACATCTGCGATTCGGAACGGAAGTTGTAGGTGACGTGCGGATTGATCAGCAACAGTGCATGGCCGTCGACCGTCAATTTGGGTGCAATCGCGATGCCGTTCGAGCCGATCGGATCGGCCCAGGTGGGCGGGATGGTTTGCGCGAGCGCAAGGGTGGTCGCCGGATCGGCGCCGTAGAATTTCGCAAGTTCGGCAAGGTCGACGTTCTCGATGTCACCGCCAATGCTGCCTTCGGTGAAGCTCAAGGCCATCCACGGCTCATAGTGTTTGATGACCGGGTGCACATCCGGATGCGTGGCGAGGTACCAGTTCAAGCCATCGGCCCAGGCGTTCATCAACTTTTGCAGCCAGGCGGGGCTCTTCGCGTAGTCCTGTTTCAGTACCACCGGGTCGATGAAGAGCTGGTAGCGCAGGTTGTCCCAGATGGCGGATTCGCCATCCGCGCGTGCGCTCCAGCCGAGCGCGGTGAGCAGGTTGGCCTGCACGCGGCTGAAGTCGTCCTCGCATTGCGCGTAGATCATGCCGAACACGGCGTCGGCGTCGGTCTTGCCGTGGATGTGCGGGATGCCCCAATCGTCGCGGGTGATGGTGACCTGCTGCGCTTCGGCGTGCAGGCGGGCGTGTTCAGTCGTGGAGGGCGTGGGCGCGGCGGGCGTGGAAGCGGGCAGCGCGTCGGCGAAGGCCGGCGTTGCGACACCAAGACCGGTGATCAGCAGCGCGGCGAGCAGGGTGCCTGCGCGACCGCGTGCAACCCGAACGAAGCGTGCTGGCATCGACTTTCCCCTGCGCTGAACATGCGAATGCGCAACCTTAGCGCGAAATTCGTGTCGCGGACGATGTACGCCGAGGCTCAAGGTCGTGGGACGAGCGGGCAGCGCATATCCCGTATTTGGCCATGGCGTCCCCCCTCCGCCCCCCCCCGCGCGCCTGCGACGCGCGACCCTTTTCCTGTGGAAGGAGGCAGGGTCGCGATGCCGTGCTTGTGCGACGGCCACCCCTTTCTGCGGAAGAGGGTGGAATATCGCGATGCCGCGCGTGCAAGGTCCCGTGACGTTGGATGCGGGTCTTCCTCCTTCGCTTGCGAAGGGGAATCGAGGGGGATGGCGTTTCGAGCGGAATCGCGTGCAGGCAGCCGGCTCAATCCGTTTTGCGAATCCACGTCTGGGTGCGGTGGAAGATGAACAGATAGCCGCGCACGTCGAGCTTCTGGCCATTGTCAGCCATCGACAACTGCACGCGGTAGGTCTTGCCCTTGGCCGGATCGAGGATCTGTCCGCCGTCCCATACATCACCATCCTTCTTCACGCCCCACATGATGGTCATGCCGACGACCGGCTTGTTGTGGCGCTCGCCATCGCATTTGTCGCAAATGGGGTGCGTGGTGCCTTGATCCGAGAAATACACCTGTTTGACCACGCCTTGCAGGGTGCCGTCCGGCAGCTGCGTGATTTCGATGAGGGACTTGGGTTTGCCGGTCTTGTCGTCGACCTGGGTCCAGGTACCGACCGGCGTGGCATCGGCGGCGTAAGCCTGCGCTGCGATGACGAGACCGAGCGCGAAGAGTGCGGAAACAATCAAGGTGCGCATGGCATGACCTCCGGGATTGTGGGCCTAGCCTGCGCGGCGGCGTGGCCAGCGTCAAGCGCGGTGGCTGGCCGTCGCACAGCTGACCCGAATCAGGTGGCGGTGATGGCGCTCTGGCATACTTTCCGGCTGTCTCCGCGAACGCCGAACGAATCCATGCCAGCCGTCACCGAAAGCCACGTGCGCGATTGCATCGCCACCATTGCCGATCCGTACACCGGCGCCGCGCTGCACGAATCCGGCAAGATCCACGGCCTGGGTGTGGACGGCGACAAGGTCGCTGTCGAGATCGTGCTGGGCTATCCGGCGGCACCGGAATGGCGGCGCGAGTTCGCGGCGCAGATCAAGCGCTCGCTGGAAGCGGACGCTGCGATCGCGCAGGCCACGGTGTCGGTGACGTCGCGCATCGCGACCCACAAGGTGCAGGGCAACCTGATGCCGCTGCCGGGTGTCAAGAACATCATCGCAGTGGCATCCGGCAAGGGCGGTGTCGGCAAGTCCACGGTCGCGGTGAACCTCGCGCTGGCGCTGGCCGCCGAGGGCGCGAATGCGGGCGTGCTGGATGCCGACATCTACGGCCCCAGCCAGCCGCGCATGCTCGGCATCGAGGGCAGGCCGGAATCGCCCGACGGCAAGAGCATCATCCCGATGACCAACCACGGCTTGCAGGTGATGTCGATCGGCTTCCTGGTCGGCGAGGACACGCCGATGGTGTGGCGCGGGCCGATGGTGACCCAGGCGCTGACCCAACTGCTGACCGCGACACGCTGGAAGGATCTCGATTACCTGATCGTCGACATGCCACCCGGCACCGGCGACATCCAGTTGACCTTGACCCAGCGCGTGCCGGTGTCGGGCGCGGTGATCGTGACCACGCCGCAGGACATCGCGCTGCTGGATGCGAAGAAGGGCCTGAAGGCGTTCGAGAAGGTGCAGGTGCCGGTGCTCGGCATCATCGAGAACATGGCGACGCACGTGTGCTCCAACTGCGGCCACGAGGAACACGTGTTCGGCGCAGGCGGCGGCGCGCGCATGGCCGAACAGTACAACGTGCCGCTGCTGGGCTCGCTGCCGCTGGACATCCGCATCCGCGAACAGGCCGATGGCGGCAATCCGACCGTCGCCGCCGATCCCGATTCGGACTTGTCGCTGCGCTATCGCGAGATCGCGCGGCACACTGCCGGGCGGTTGTCGCTGCAAGCCGAGCGCGACATGACCGGCGTGCCGAACATTCGCGTGATGGATGATTGACGGCGGATTTCATCCCCGTCCGCAGGAAGGGGGACCGAGGGGGATACTTTTGGCGCGCTCGACGGCATCCCCCCGGCGCTGACGCGCCGACCCCCTTCCTTTGGAAGGGGGTGTGCACAATTATGCTTTGCCGGGCACCGCCCCGAACGCAGCGAGGAAACATGAGCATCAAAAGCGACAACTGGATCCGCCGCATGGCCGGCGAACACGCGATGATCGAGCCTTTCGAAGCGGGCCAGGTCAAGCACAACGGTGGCGGGCGGATCGTCTCCTACGGCACGTCGAGCTACGGTTACGACGTGCGTTGCGCGGACGAATTCAAGATTTTCACCAACATCAATTCCACCATCGTCGATCCCAAGGATTTCGACTCGCGCAACTTCGTCGATTTCAAGGGCGATTGCTGCATCATCCCGCCAAACTCGTTCGCACTGGCGCGCACGGTGGAATACTTCCGCATTCCGCGCGACGTGCTGGTGGTGTGCCTCGGCAAGAGCACCTACGCGCGCTGCGGCATCATCGTCAACGTGACGCCGCTGGAGCCCGAATGGGAAGGCCACGTGACGCTGGAGTTTTCCAACACCACGCCGCTGCCGGCCAAGATCTACGCCAACGAGGGCGTGGCGCAAATGCTGTTCTTCGAGTCCGACGAGGTCTGCTCGACCAGTTACAAGGACCGCGCCGGCAAATACCAGGGCCAACGAGGCGTGACGCTGCCGAAGACCTGAAGCCGCAATGGATCATTGCACCCTGCAGGAACGCCGGAAGGCGCGACGGCCGCCGCGGGAACGCGTTCATCTGTGCTGTGGCAAACTTGCCAACCTGTGGCCGCGCGGCCGACACCCCCGATCTGCAACGGAGACCTGTTCCATGAACCTGCGTTCGATTTCCATTCGCCTTGGCGGCGCGGCGATGCTTGCGACGATGTTTGCGCTGACTGCGTGCAATGCCAACGTTCGCCGTGGTGGCGAGACATCCGTGGTGGTGCCGGCCAACTACGACATGACCATCAGCGCCTACAAGGACAACCAGTTCATGCTGGATGGCGCGGTGCTGAGTGCTACCGACCTGGAAGCACATTTCCGTTATCTGAAGGATGTGAAGAAGCTGCCCAAGGCGGTGCTGCTGCAGGACGGCGAAAAGACCAAGGTCAGCAATTCCGACCTTGAGGAATTCGCCGGACTGCAGCTGACGTTCGGCTTTACCGGCTATGTCATGCACAAGGGCAAGCTGACCCTGATGAGCGCGGTCGAGGCCAAGAAGAAGGGCAAATAGTCCGGCGGAATGGGCGGGTGGCCAGTCTACTGTTCGGCGCCGCCGCTGACGCTCGCATCACCCTGGGTTGTCAGCGCGCAACGCACGATGACTTCCAGCGCACGGCGTGTTTGTGCGAGCGGCATGCCCGGGGCATGGTGGTGTTCCGCCTGTTCCGGCAGCCATGGCACGTGCACGAATCCGGCGCGCACCCCGCGCCGCATGCGGGTTGCGTGCAGCAGCGCATAGAACACCTGGTTGCAAACGTAGGTGCCCGCCGTTTGCGAGACGTGCGCCGGGATGTGTTCGCGCTGCAATGACGCCAGCGCCGCCTTGATCGGCAAGGTCGTGAAATAGCCGGCCGGACCGTTGCGCACCACCGCTGCGTCGATCGGTTGCGCGCCGGCGTTGTCGGGGATGCGCGCGTCGATCACGTTGATGGCGATGCGTTCCAGCGAAATGCCGTCGCGGCCACCGGCCAACCCCACCGCGATCGCGACGCGCGGACGGATGCGGCGCAGCGCCCCCCGCAGTTTCGGCAGCGATGCAGCGAAGGCGGTCGGCAGTTCCACGGCGGTGACGCGATGGCCTTCGATGACGCTGCCGTCCAGTCCGCGCACGGCCTCCCATGATGGATTGATCGCCTCGCCTGCGAACGGCGCGAAGCCCGTCAGCAGTACGCCGGGTTTGCGTTGGAGTGTCGTGGCCGTCAAAACCGGAACACCAGCAGGTACATCAGGATGAGGTTCACCACCAGCAGCGCCGCGCCGGTTTTCCATTGTGCGCGGATCACGTCGCCCTGGTTGGGCAATTCCAGCAGCGCCACCGGCACGATGTTGAAGTTCGCGGCCATCGGCGTGAACAGGGTGCCGCAATAACCCGTGACCATGCCCATCGCGCCGAGGATCGCCGGATTGGCGCCGTGCAGGTGGATCAGCAACGGGATTCCGATGCCCGCCATCAGCACCGGGAACGCCGCGAAGGCGTTGCCCATGATCACCGTGAACAGCACCATGCCGAGGCCGAATGCGATCACGCAGGCGAGTGCGCTCTGGACTGGAATCACCATGCGCACCAGATCGGCGACCGCGGTGCCGACACCGGTTGCGGCGAACACGCCGCCCAGCGCCGCCAGCGTCAGTGGCAACAGCGCGGCCCAACCCAGTGTGTCCAGCAGGCGCCGACCTTCCGCGAGTCCGGCGGACGGTTTTGCGCGCGTCACCCACAGTGCTGCCACCAGCGCCACCACGCAGGCCAGCGCGAGGCCGGTCAGGGTCATGCGATGACTGGCGAACAGATGCACGCCACCGACCACGACGTACGCGCCGAACAACGCGACCAGCAGAGTCACCAGCGGAATCAGTATGGCCGGACCGAACAGGCGGTGGCGCAATCGCAACGCGTCGGCTTCGCGCTCTGCCTCGCTGCGCTCGCTGATGTGGCCGCGGGTCATCCTGGGCGACAACAGCGCCAGCGCGATCACGCCGGCGCCCGCCAGTTGCGCCGGCAAGGGATGGTGCGCGGCGGATGCTTCCAGCACGAATTTGCCGCTCGCGATCAATGCGGCCAGCACGCCCCAGAATGCCGCGTGTGCCCAGCGGCGGTTGCGCAGGTTCAGCCACGCGGCGCCCGCGAGGAACAGCGCGACCAGCCAGTAGGCATGTTCAATCGTCAGCATCGCGCTGATCCTGCAGACCGGCAGCCATGAAACCCTCTCCCCCAAACAGTTTCAGCGTTTGGGGGAGAGGGCAGGGTGAGGGGGAGGGGCTTTCGAGCATCATGCACCTTCACCCTTGCCATCGCCCCCGCTCCCGACAGCGGTCAGGTGAGAAGGTTGGCCATGTCGCAGCCGACGCGCAAACAACACCGTGCGGATCGCGTGGATCACGAACGCCGCGATCGCGGTCGGCAAGGCCCACAACGCGATGTGCAGCGGCTGCAGTTCGATGCCGTGCTGCGCGTAAAAGCCCTGGATCAGCAGCACGGCGCCCAGCGCGATGAAGACGTCCTCGCCGAAGAACAGGCCGATGTTGTCGGTGGCCGCACTGAAGGCGCGCACGTCGTTGCGCTCGGCGGCGTCCAACGGCGTTCCGCGTTTCTCCGCGGCGGCTTCGGCCATCGGCGCGAGCAGCGGCCGCACGGTCTGGGCCTGGCCGGCGACGCTGGTGAGGCCAAGCATCGACAGGATCTGGCGCAGGCCGAGATAGGCGATCAGCAGGCGTGGAAACGTCATGCTTCGCAACGAGCCGATCCAGTTGCGCGCGTGCTCGCGCAGGCCCGCGCGTTCCAGCACGCCGATCGCGGGCAGGGTGAGGATGAACAACAGCAAGGCGCGTTCGGACACGAAGCTGGTGCCGAGCAGGGCGAGGATGGCGCCGATGGATTTGCCCGCCGCCAGTCCGCTGACGATGCCGGCCGCGACCACCACCGGCACCGGGTTGAATCGCAAGGCGAAGCCGAGGATGACGACCGCGACGCCGAGCAGCGGCAGGTAGTGGAGCAGTGCGCTCATGCCGGTTGTGCCACCGAGGCCATATGCCATTCTTCCCTCTTCGCGCGCGAAGGGGGATCGAGGGGGATGGGCCGCGTGCTTGCAATGACATCCCCCCGGCGCGTGCGCGCCGACCCCCTTCCCTTGGAAGGTGGTGAAATGCGGCACGGCAGCCAGTGCATCATGCCGGTTGCACCGACGTGGCTTTGGAACTTTCTTCCCTCTTCGCGCGCGAAGGGGAATCGAGGGGGATGGGCCGCGTGCGTGCGATGACATCCCCCCGGCGCGTGCGCGCCGGCCCCCTTCCCGTGGAAGGGGGTGAAATGCGGCACGGCAGCCAGTGCGTCATGGCGAGTGCGCCGCCACGGTGTTGCATCTTTCGTCCCCCTTCGCGTGCGAAGGGGGATCGAAGGGGATGGGCCGCGTGCTTGCAATGACATCCCCCCGGCGCGTGTGCGCCGACCCCCTTCCCGTGGAAGGGGGTGAAATGCGGCACGGCAGCCAGTGCGTCATGGCGAGCGCGCCGCCACGGCGTTGCATCTTTCTTCCCCCTTCGCTTGCGAAGGGGGATCGAGGGGGATGGGCCGCGTGCGTGCGATGACATCCCCCCGGCGCGTGCGCGCCGACCCCCTTCCTGTGGAAGGGGGGGGGAAGACAACTCGGGAGCCAACGCATCATGCCGGACGCGCCGCCGCGGCGATGCGCACGCCGGCAACTTCCAGTGCGCGCCGCAGGTGCTCGGCGAAGGTTGCGGCGTTGGCGCGATCGCCGTGCACGCACAGCGTGTCGGCGGCGATCCGGACGGGCGTGCCGTCGACTGCCGTAGCCTCGCCACGGGTCGCGATCGACAGCGCCTGTGCGACGGCGTGGTCGATGTCCTCGATCACGGCGCCGGCTTCGCTGCGCGGCGTCAGCGAACCATCCACCCGGTAGCGGCGGTCGCAAAAACCTTCGCGTTGCACGGAGAGCCCGGCCGCGCGGCCGGCATCGACGAGCGCGCTCCCGGTGAGACCGACCAGGATCAGCGTGGGATTGAACGCGCGCACCGCTGCGGCGATGGCGTCCGCCAAGGCGCGGTCGCGCGCTGCCATGTTGTACAGCGCGCCGTGTGGCTTGACGTGGTGCAGGTGGCTGCCGGCCGCGTGCACGAAGGCGTGCAGGGCACCGATCTGGTAAAGGGTTTGTGCATGCACCTCGGCCGGCGAAACCCGCATCTCGCGGCGGCCGAAACCCTGCAGGTCCGGCAGCGAAACGTGCGCGCCGATCGCGACGCCGTGTTCGATGCACAAGGCGACGGTGTGCTGCATGATCGCCGGGTCGCCGGCATGGAAACCGCAGGCGATGTTGGCAGATGTGATCCACGGCATCACGCCGGCGTCGTCGCCCATGCGCCAGGCGCCGAAGGATTCACCGAGATCCGAATTGAGGTCGATGCGATTCATCAAGCCAGGCGTGCGGCGATCCGGGTCTCGAGCGTACGCAGCGCACGCTCGCGTTCATGCAGCGCATGCACGGCCTCATCGAACGTGCACGGTGTGAAGCGTAACGCATCGCCGGGCCGGAGCTGGGCAAGACGCGGCACATCCACGGCTGCGATCTGGCCGATGCGCGGATAACCACCGCTGACCGGGCACTCCGGTCCGAACGCGATGGGCTGCCCGGACGGAGGCAACTGCAACAGGCCGGGAACGCAGCCTTCGCTGATCATTTCAATGGGCGCTTGCCATTCGAGGCCCGGGCCGGCCAGCCGGATGCCCACGCGGTTTGATTCAGGCGCGACGTGAAATGTATGCGAAAACAATTCATTGCGCGATGCTTCTGCCAGATTATCGAAGTGCGTTCCGGGCAACATTCGCAGCGGTCGCGCCGCGTTCTCGTCAAACCATGGGCGCGGGTCGAGACGCCATTTCGGCACGCTGGGCGTGTCCCCGATTTCGACTTTCGTGGCAGCAACGGGGAGCTGGTCGCCGGTGCGCAGGGGGCGCCCGTCGAACGGACCGAGAGCGGCATTCACATCCACGCTGCGGCTGCCGAGGATTTTCGGGATGTCGATGCCACCACCCACGGCGAGGTAACTGCGGCAACCCTTGCGCATCGTGCCGAGCTCAAGCGTCGCACCGGCGCGCACCGGAACAGGCGCCCACATGGACGCGTTGCTGCCGTCGATGGTGATGGGCAGCGGCGCGCCGGTCACCGCGATCAAGGCATCATCGAGAAAATGCAAGGTCGGCCCGCGCAGGGTGAACTCAAGCCCGCATGCATCGGCAAGGTTGCCGCACAGTGCATTGGCGATCCGCAACGCCGGCGCATCGAACGCACCGCTGCGCCCGACGCCGAGGTGCGCGTAACCCGGGCGGCCTGCGTCCTGCAAGGTCGTCAGCAAGCCAGGCTTGATGACCTCGAACGTCACGCCGTGGTCCCCGCGAGTGCCGCGAACTCATCCCGGTCGATCGCGCGAAAACGCACCCGGGTTCCCGGCGCAAGCGCAGCCGGTGGCTCGCGCGTGGGATCGAACAGCGCCAGCGGCGTGCGGCCGATCAGTTGCCAGCCACCCGGCAGCTCGCGCGGATAGATGCCCGTTTGTGCGCCGCCGATGGCGACCGAACCTGCTGGCACCCGCGTGCGGGGATCGGCGCGGCGCGGCATGTGCAGCGCCGGATCGAGCCCCAGCAGGTAGGGGAAGCCCGGCGCGAAGCCCAGCATCGCCACGCTGTAGTCGCCGGCGGCGTGGCGGGCGATCGTGGCGTCGAGCGACAGGCCCGCATGTGCGGCGACGGCTGCGAGGTCAGGCCCGAAGTCGCCGCCGTAACAGACCGGAATCGAAATGGTGTCAGGGACAATTTCTTCCTGATCTTCGTTCTGCTTGATGATGGCGTGGAGCGCGTCGATGAGGGAAGTTTTCCCAGGCGCCATCCCGGCGGCTTCAAAGCGCAGCAGCAAACTGGCGAAGGCGGGTGCGATGTCGACGACGCCGGGCAGCGCCGCGGCGCGCAACGCGCGTGCGGCCGCGTTGACGCGCGCATTGATGGCGGCGTCGATGCGGTTGCCGAAGCGCAGCAGCAGCGCGTCTTCGGACAGGGTTTCGACGCTGAAGTGCATGCGTCAGGCTTGCGCAGCAGCGCGCAGGCGCTCGACCAGCGCGGCGCGTGCCGCCGGCTCGTGGGGTGTTGCCGAACCTGCACCCCACACCGGACCCGGCCACGCCGCGTCGCCGACGCTTCGCGCGACGACATGCACATGCAGCTGGCGCACGATGTTGCCGAGCGCGCCGATGTTGAGTTTTTCGCAAGAGGTGACGCCTCGCAGTGCCTGCATCGCCCGTTCGACTTCGTGCAGGAGCGTGATGCGGTCTTGCGGCTGGAGGTCGTCGAGCTCGGCCGCGTCGACCGCGCGCGGCACCAGGATCAGCCAAGGGAAGCGGGCGTCGTCCATCAGCAACACGCGGCAGAGCGGCCAGTCGGCGATGAACGCCGTGTCCTTCGCCAATCGCGGGTCGAGTGCGAACGGTACGGCGCGGGTGCCGCTCATGCGCCGCCCGCAAGGTGCTTGGCGAAAAATGCCAGCGTGCGCTCCAAGGCCAGTGGCGCGCCGACCGGGTCGTAATGCGAATGGTCGATGTCGCGGTTGAAGGCATGGCCGGCGTGTTCGTACACGTGCACCGGCGCGTCGGGGTAGGCTTCGCGATGTTTCTGCACGGCGTCTGGCGTGATCGAGCGGTCCTTTGCGCCAAAATGGAACATCACCGGCGCCTTCAGCGGCTGGCCGAGAAAGGCCACGTTGCGCGCGCCGTAGTAGCTCACTGCGGGCAGCCCCAGTCGTTGCGCCGCGAGCAGCGCCACCGTGCCGCCCCAGCAGTAACCGACCACGCCGACCTTGCCGGAAGACCGGATGGATTCCGCGGCGCTGGCGACCGCTTCCACGGCGCGATCCAGACCCGTTTCGATCGCCAGCGTCTTGCCACGTTCCATGCCTTCGTGGTCGTAGTCGAGTTCGACGTCGTTCTCGACGAAGTCGAAGAAGGCCGGCGCGATCGCGGTGAAACCGTGTTCGGCGAAGCCATCGGCGACGTTGCGGATGTGCTGGGTGACGCCGAAGATTTCCTGCACCACCACGATGCCACCCCTGGGCTTGCCGTCGGGCTTGGCGAGGTAGGCGCCGATGCAATGCATGCCGGCGGTGTTGATGTTGATGCTTTGTCCCATGGCGATTCTCCCGATTGCAATCCCTGCAGGCTACTACCAAGCAGCCCGGAACGAGAGACTTTTCCGGATCCCCGGTCGCGGGTCCGGATAAAATGCCGGGTTCCGGTCATCGATATTGCGCCCCATGCCAGCTCCATCCCCCAAAGTCGGTTTCGTCAGCCTCGGCTGCCCCAAGGCGCTGGTCGATTCCGAGCGCATCCTCACCCAGTTGCAGGCCGAGGGCTACGAGATCGTGCCGCGCCACGACAGGGCCAACGCGGTGATCGTCAACACCTGCGGCTTCATCGACGCGGCGGTGCAGGAGTCGCTGGATGTAATTGGCGAGGCGCTGCACGAGAACGGCAAGGTCATCGTCACCGGTTGCCTCGGCAAGCGCGATGCGCTGATCCGCGAGGCGTATCCGGACGTGCTGGCGATCACCGGGCCGCAGGATTACGCCAACGTCATGGGCGCGGTGCACGCGGCATTGCCGAAACCGCACGATCCGTTCGTCGATCTGGTTCCGGACACGGGCATCAAGCTGACGCCGAGACACTACGCGTACCTCAAGATTTCCGAAGGCTGCAACCACCACTGCACTTTCTGCATCATCCCCTCGATGCGCGGGCGCCTGGTGTCGCGGCCGATCGATCAGGTGCTGGTGGAAGCCGAGAAGCTGGTGCGTTCCGGCGTCAAGGAATTGCTGGTGATTTCGCAGGACACCAGCGCCTATGGTGTCGACGTGAAATACGCCGAACGGGCATGGCGCGGCAACCCGTACCAGACCCGCATGCTCGACTTGTGCCGCGGCCTTGGCGAGCTCGGCGCGTGGGTGCGGCTGCACTACGTCTATCCGTATCCGCACGTCGACGACGTGATCCCGCTGATGGCCGAAGGCAAGGTGTTGCCGTACCTGGATATCCCGTTCCAGCACGCATCGCCTCGCATACTGAAGTTGATGAAGCGCCCCGCGCACGCAGAAAAGACGCTGGAACGGATTCGGGCGTGGCGCAAGGTGTGCCCCGACCTCACCATCCGCAGCACCTTCATCGTCGGGTTCCCCGGCGAGACGGATGCCGAATTCGAGGAATTGCTGGATTTCCTGCGCGAGGCGGAACTCGATCGCGTCGGCGCGTTCACCTATTCGCCGGTGGGTGGTGCCAAGGCCAATGACTTGCCCGATCCGGTGCCGGAAGAATTGAAAGAGGATCGGTTGGAACGCTTCATGGAAGTGCAGGCCGGCATTTCTGCCGCGAAGTTGCAGCGGAAGATCGGACGCACGCTGGCGGTGCTGGTCGATGAGGTGGCGAATGGCGAGGCGATCGCGCGCTCATCCGCCGATGCGCCGGAAATCGACGGTGTGGTGCGTATCACCGATGGCGCGTCACTCAAGCCCGGTCAGTTCGCCAAGGTGCGCGTCACCGGCGCCGACGTGCACGACCTGGAAGCGCGACTCCTGTAGAGGCGCCTCTGGTGACAGTCGCGACCGGGGTGCCGGTAGTGGCATGCATGTAGGTGTGGACTCCCGCCGCGGCATGGAAGCCATCCCCCTCGATCCCCCTTCCTGCGGAAGGGGGAAGACAAGCGTGAAGCGTTGTTGCAATCACCCCCTTC
>DASSRT010000183.1:0-5219 GCA_035701705.1 Rhodanobacteraceae bacterium | reverse complement strand
GGCGCGGTCGCGGCGGCGATCGCCAACCAGCCAACCGAACACCTGGTCTGGATGGTCGCCTATCAGGTGCTGATCGTCGGCGTGATGCAGTGGCTGTTCGGCGCAGGGCAGGCGTGGCTGGCGGCATCCGCGCCGCGCCCGCGTGCAACCTGGGGCCAATGGATATTGTTCAATCTTGGCAATGCCGGGGTGATCGGCGGCACGCTTGCCAACCGCACCGGCGTGGTTGCGATGGCCAGCGTGCTTTTCGTGTGCGCGCTCGGCTGGTTCCTGCTGGGTGTTCGCCATACCCGCCAGCGCGGCTGGGGCGCGGTTTACCGGGTATTGCTGATCCTGGTGCTGCTGAGTGCCGGGATCGGCCTGGTCATTTCGGCCGTTTCCAACGGGTTGGTGTGACCCGCTTTGGGCTCAAGCCCAAGGCCTGGCCTCGGCCAGCAAGCCGCGCAGGGTGGCCTCATCCGCGTCCGCCAGCAGCTGCCCGGCTTCGCTGACGTTGGCGGTGTCGAGCGGCTTGTGCAGCACGCCTTCGCCGCCGATCCGGCTGAAAATCATGAGTACGTTGCCGAAGGAGGCTTCCATCAAGGCAGCCTGCCAATGACCGCCGCGGTTGTCGTCGAAACTGCGCATGGGCTTGGGTTCGGACGCTGGATCAATGGGATAGCGTGCGGTGCTGCGCCAAACATGCGATAATAGCGCGTGCTGGAAACGCGTGGTACGTGCATGACGACCTGGCAGGGTGGATGTCACTGCGGACGCATTGCCTTCGAAGTCGACGGTGAATTGGGAGCCGTCATCGAGTGCAATTGTTCGCATTGCCAGCCCAAGGGCTATCTGATGTGGTTCGTGCCTGCCGCGCAGTTTCGGTTGCAAACCCCTGAAGGCAATCTCGGTACGTACAGGTTCAACAAGCACGAGATCGCCCATCATTTCTGTCCGGTTTGCGGGGTGGCTCCGTTCGCCGAAGGTGAAAAGGACGGCCACAAGCTGGCAGCGGTGAACGTGCGCTGCTTGGCCGGGATCGATCTCGCCGGACTGGACATCCGGCACGTCGACGGCCGCAGTTTGTAGCGGCCACCCGACGAGGAATCGGGCCCGTCTCGAGGGATTCCGCATCCACGTGTCGACCTGTGGTCGAGCGTGCGGGGCGACAACAAGAGGATAGCTGCAATGGTTACAACCCGGAATCGCAAGCCTGCCGCCAAGACCGCTCGCAAGGCAGTGCGCAAGGCCGCGACCAAACGCGTCATCAAGCCGGCCGCGAAGTCAAGGCCGGCGGTAAAGCGTCCGGCGGCGAAAGCCAAGCCGGTAGCGCGCAAGAGTTCAAGCAAGCCGACCGCCAGGGTCGCCGCCAAGCCCGCGCCCGTCGCGGCCAGCAAGCGCCCGCAGGTGCGGCCGGTGGTGGTGGCAGCGTCCAGCAAGCCCGCGAAGCCGGCCAAACCGGCCAGTCGTCCGGCTTCGGTGAAGACGGCCGCGCAAGCGGTCGCGGCAGCGCGCGCTGCTGCCAAGCGGCGTGCTCCGTCCTACATTCCGCGTTCGCGCTTCAACGATGACTGGCTGCTCGGCAGCTCAGGTGAACTGCCGCGGCAACCGGCGCCGGCCGCGCATACACCGACGCGCAAGCCGCCCAAGCCGCGGGCGCCGAAGCCCAAGGCGATCAGCCACGAACAAGCCGTCGCAAACCTGAAAGCCTTGCTGGAATCGCGCAAGCGCAAGGATCGCGGTGGTGATGCCGCGGGCAAGGGCGCCTGAGGCTTGCGCATTCAATTCACTCGGTATCCCACACCCCCGGCTCGCCGGGGGTGTCTGTTTCTGGCCCTCGCTCGCCACACGTGTTGCCGGGCCACCCCGGCGGACCTGAACGGTTCACACAAAAATAACAGAACTCTTCAGTGTAGATTTACCGAGCGATTGGGATACTGGCCCCGCATTCACAAGGGAGGCAAGCCCATGCAACTGAATTCCATTTCACTCCGCGGCAAGCTGATGCTCGGCTGTGCCTTGCTCGTCGCGTGTGTGTTGGCGACGCCGGCGGCCATGGCACATGATCGCTACCAGAGCCGTGGTGATCGCGGCGCCGACGTGCTGGGTGCGCTGGTGGTCGGCGCGGTGATCGGCGGCGTGCTGGTCAGTGCCAGCAACCATCATCGCGATTACTACCAGGGAGGGTACTACTACCCCTCGTCAGCCTACGCGCCGGGCGGCTATTACGGTAGCTACAACGGCGGCTATCCGGCCTATGGCTACGGTGGCGCATACGGCAGCTATCCTGTCTATGGCTACGGCGGCGGCGTCAGCGTCGGTGTCGTGTACTCGAACCGTGGCGGCTATCACGGCGGTTCGCGTGGCTACTATCGGCATGGTTACGACGGCTACCGCGGCGACCACCGCGGCAATGGGAACAGCGGTTGGAATCACCGCGGCAACGATCGCCGTTCCAGCGGCGGTTATTACCATCACCGCGGGAATTGAGTCCGCCACCACGTTCGAGTGCAAAGCCCGGTTCCCACGAACCGGGCTTTTTTCTTGATGACGCGCAAGGCGGCCACGGCTGCGCTACAGTCGCGCTTCGGTCGCTGCGCCAAGTCGGGGGAGGGCAACGTGGGTACGAAGAACTTTTCTGGAATCGTCGGCCGGCTTTTGGCGGCACCCATGCTTGCATTGCTGGTCGTGGGGCCGGCGTGGTCCGACGCGCCGCCTGCCACGGCGGCAGCGGATCAGGCCTTCGCCCACCTCGCCGACCAGTATTTCGACCAGTTCATGCTGCCGACGAACCCGTCGGCTGCGACCAGTTACGGTATCCACAAGTACGACGGCAAGCTCGAAGATTATTCGCGCGCCGGGATAGATGCCGAAGTTGCGGCGCTGAAGACATGGGAGTCGCGGGTGGCGGCGGTCGATCCGTCTTCGCTCAGCCTGTATGTTCGCGGCGATCGCGACTTGGTGCTGGACAACATCCGCAGCACCTTGCTGACCCTGCAGGCGATCCGGCCGTGGGAGAAGAATCCCGATTTCTATTCCAGCGGCATCACGTCGAGCGCGTTCACGCTGATGGAGCGCAAGTTCGCGCCGCCGGAAACGCGCCTGCGCGACCTGATCTCGCGCGAAAAACAGATGCCAGCGGCCCTGCAGGCGGCGCGTGCGAACCTCAAGAACCCGCCGAAGATCTACACCGAGATCGCGCTGGAGCAATTGCCGGGCCTGATCAAGTTCTTCCAGCACGACGTGCCTTCGGCTTTCGCTGACGTCCATGATGCCGAGTTGAACAAGCAGTTCGCGGCGTCCAACGGCGCGGTGATCAAGGCGCTGGATGATTACCAGGCGTGGCTGAAGAAGGATGTGCTGCCGGTATCGCATGGCGATTTCCGGATCGGCGCCAAGGTGTTCCGGGAAAAACTGGAATACGACGAGATGGTCGACCTGCCGCTGGACAAGCTGATCGCCATCGACGAAGCCAACATGAAGGCCAACCAGGCCGAATTCGCGAAGGTGGCGAAGGAGCTCGATCCCACCAAGACACCGCGCGAGGTGCTGGCCGAGCTGGCTGCCGACCATCCTGCGCCCGGCAAGATCCTCGACACCTTCCGCGCAACCTTCGACTCGCTGATCGGTTTCATCGACAGCCACCACATCATCACCATCCCTTCGACCGTGCGGCCCACGCTGGAAGAAACCCCACCCTTCATGCGTGCGATCACGTTCGCTTCGATGGACACGCCGGGACCCTACGAAGACAAGGCCACCACGGCGTACTTCAACGTGACGCTGCCCGACCCGAGCTGGTCGAAGCAGCGCACCGACGAGTTCATGGCGCAGTTCAGCTACCCGGTCATCACCAGCATCGCCACCCACGAAGCCTATCCGGGTCACTACATCCAGTTCCTGTGGATGCACAAGATGCACGACCGCGTGCGCAAGCTGCTCGGCGCCAACACCAACGTCGAAGGTTGGGCGCACTACTGCGAGCAGATGATGCTGGACGAAGGCCTGGCGCAGTACGAAT
Organism: Rhodanobacteraceae bacterium; assembly: GCA_035701705.1. GTDB lineage: Bacteria > Pseudomonadota > Gammaproteobacteria > Xanthomonadales > Rhodanobacteraceae > 66-474. Next base: position 1,219 of record DASSRT010000183.1, on the reverse strand, counting down.
TCCCGCACGACCGCCGTCAGCAATTGCTGCTGAAGCTTGGCCAGTTGCAGGACGCCTTGCTGCGCAACGCGCGCTTCATCGTCGGCATCAAGCTGCACACCGGGCAGATGACGATGCCGCAGGCCGTCGACTTCTTCGTCAAGGAAGGCTACCAGTCACGCGCGGTCGGCGAGGTCGAAACCAAACGCGGCACTTCCGATCCCACGTATCTGTATTACACGCTCGGCAAGCTGGAGATCCTGAAGCTGCGCGCCGATGTGCAGAAGCGCGAGGGCGCCAAGTTCAACCTCGAACAATTCCATGACGATTTCATGCAGCACGGTTTCGCGCCGATCAAGATCGTACGGCGCGAAATGCTGCACGACGACTCGCCGGTGTTGTGATGCGGTGTCTGCGCGAGGCGCTTACGGCACGGTCCGGTAGGCCTCGCGCAGCAACTCCTGGAAATGATGCACCCCATCCTCGCGCTTCGGGTTCAGCCGACCCGCGACGTAGGAGCCTGATTCCAATCCGCGCTGGACAAGTTCGCACATGTCCACGTCCTGCTGCTGGATGAGGTCACTGAAGGCCTGGTCGCGTTCGTGGCGCTCGGCGAGGTTGGGCATCGCGGCCGGATAGAAGTAGTCGAACTCGACCCGGCAGCGCGACGGGCCGGTGGGCACCACGCGATTGGTCTGCAAGCGATCCGGCAACACGTTCAGCAGGGTGTTCGGCCAGACGAACCAGTACAGCGCCTCGCCGCTGCCGTAGAGCGAGTCACCGCTGTCCAGCGGACTGTGCTGGAACGAATTCCAGCGCGTCGTCTCCACCACGTAGCTGCGATAGTCGATCACCCGGTTCAGTTCGGGGTGGATGTGCGGAACGTGATAACCCTCGAGGTAGTTGTCGATGTAGGTTTTCCAGTTGCAGGCGATGTCGTAGCTCGTCCGTGAATGGAATGCGTAGTCCTCGATGCGGCGGTCGCCGATGCGCGCATCCACGCCGTCGAGCAGATCGCCCAGTGGCGGTGCGTCGTCGCCCAGCGCCGCGAACACCAGCCCGCGCCATTCGGCCACGCGTGCCTCGGGCAAGTGGATGCGGGACTTGTCGAAGTCTTGCGCGTCGTCCATTTCCGGCGCGCTCAGCAGTTGTCCGTCGAGGGCGTAGGTCCAGCCGTGATAATGGCAACGCAGGCGCTTCGCACCTTGGCCGTCGCACAGTGCAAGCGGGCCGGCCCTGT
>DASSRT010000182.1:0-4972 GCA_035701705.1 Rhodanobacteraceae bacterium | reverse complement strand
CCTCGAATGGCTGTTCTGGCAGATGGGCGGTCTGGGCCCGATGACCGGGCAGTACGGGCATTTCCACGTCTACGCGCCGGAGAAGATTCCGTATGCGATGGAGCGTTACCGGGTCGAGGCCGAGCGCCTGCTCGGTGTCCTGAACCAGCGGCTGGCCGGCCGTGCCTTCATCACCGGCGACGACTACACGATCGCCGACATGGCCTGCTATCCGTGGATCAACGCCTACTCGAAGGCGCCGCTCGACCTGACGCCGTTCCCGGAAGTACGCCGCTGGCACGCCGCCATCGCTGCGCGCCCGGCCACGCAGCGTGCGTTGGCAATCGGCGAGCAAGTAAGCCCGCCTTCGGGAAAATCCATGAGCGACGCGGAAAAGAAAATCCTGTTCGGGCAAGGTGCGCGCAAAGACTGAGTGACCGCCGCGGCACGCGCGAAATGTGAATTTTGCTCAACACGGGTTGCGGTCACCCGTGCCCCAAACCACACTTCAGGCAATCGGAATGCACGGCGCGGGGTCGCAGTCGTCCCGTTACTGATCTCTTGCAGAGGGATTTTGCACACCCTTCGACTTGCCAGACATGCGGGGGGACATGTTCGATGCCAGTCACCAGGTTCGGCCTGCCCGGACAACCTGACGAAACCTTCGTTCTGCTTGACGAAGTGAAAGCCTCCGCGGCCAACCAGCCCACAGCAGCAGCGGACGATGAAACCCGCACCATGGTCGCGTCGTCCCAGGCGAGTACCACGGCCCCCGCGCCCGCTGGCGATGCCAACGCCTACCGCTTGTTGCGACAGATCGGCCAGGGTGGCGTGGGCGAGGTCTGGGAAGCCGAGCAGACCAGCCTCGCGCGCGAGGTCGCGGTCAAGCGGATGCGGCGCGCGGCGGATCGGCGCGCAGGCGCCGCGCAGGACGAGTTCCGCAGCGAATCGATCATCGCAGGCGATCTCGAACACCCCAACATCCTGCCGGTGTACGACCTCGGCCGCGGCCAGGACGGCGAGTTGTTGCTGGTGATGAAACGCGTGCACGGCAAGCCGTGGAAGGAACTGCTGCAGGCCGATTTCGCCGAATTGTCGGTCGATGCCTTCCTGACGCGGCATGTGCCGATCCTGATTGCGGTGACGCAAGCCGTGGCCTTCGCGCATTCGCGCGGCATCATCCATCGCGACATCAAGCCCGCACAGGTGCTGGTCGGCGCCTTCGGCGAAGTGTTGCTGACCGACTGGGGCCTGGCGATCACGGTCGGCGCGGAGCACGCCGCGTCGCCATCACGTCCGCTGCGGGACATGCCGACGCCCGATACCGCGACCAATCCAGCCGGCACGCCTTCGTTGATGGCGCCGGAGCAGACCGAAAACCACGGTGGCAACCTTGGCCAGCATACCGACGTGTATTTGCTCGGCGGCACGCTGTACTACCTGTTGACCGGCAGCTATCCGCACAGCGCCGAGTCGTCCGCTGCGGCTTTCGAGCTCGCACGCGCCGGCGAACGGGTGCAATCGCCCGGCGCGCGGGCGCCGGAACGCCGGGTGCCGCCCGAGCTGGAGCAGTTGTGCCTGGCTGCGTTGGAGCCGCAGCGCGCCGCACGTCTGGCGTCCGCCGAGGTGTTCCTCGAACGCTTGCAGGATTACCTGAGCGGCGCGGCGCGCAAGGAAAAATCCACCGGGATCGCCACCGAAGTGGAAGCGCGGTTGGCTGCGGGCGAGCCCGATTACGCCAGCTGCACGGCGGCCATCGCCGCGCTGGACGAGGCCCGCCGCTTGTGGTCGGACAATCCCGTGATCTCGCCATTGCGCCAGCGGGTGCTGCAAGCCAGCGCGCGGTTGGCATTGCGGCAGGGCGACCTCAGCTTTGCGCGCCTGCAATGCGATGCGCTTGAACCCGGCGAGGAAGCTTCGAATCTGCAACACGAAATCGTGCAGCGGCAGCGTCAGGTCGCCCGCCGCAAGCTGCTGCTGCGGGTGTCCACGGCGGGCGTGTGCGCCCTGCTGGTGGTGATTGCCGTGGGCGCCTTGATGTTCTCGCACCGCATGCAAAACGCGAACAGGGAAATCGCGCAGCGCGAACAGGCCGCCGAACACGCACTCAAGATCGCCAAGGCGCGCGGTTCCGGTGCGTTCGACCTGATCAATTACGTGCTCGATGATTTGAAAACCGCGATGGACCAGCAGTTGACGCCCGAGCGCGGCATCACGTTCGACAACCGCAACGCGATTTCGCAGGCCATCGCCGGCAAGGTGGCGAGTCCGGTGGTGAAGTATTTCGATACCGCCAAGCCGGAATCCTGGCCGCGTGACATGCAGCTGGCGCAGGCAACCCAGATGCTCGATGTCGGCCAGCACTTCATTGAAATGGCGCGTTTCGACGAAGCGCAGGAGCTGCTGCAGCCCGCGCTCGCGATTCGCGAAAAGCTGCTCGGCAAACAATCCATCGGGACTGCCGACGCGCTGGTGGCGCTGGCCACCGTGCGCAGGGAAAAGGGGCAGTTCAAGCAGGCCGAGGCCATGCTCCAGCGCGCCATCGCGATTGGTGAAACACAACGTGGCGTCGATGACCCCAAGACCATCGGCTACGTGCTGGCCCTGGCCGAACTGTTTGGCGCCACGCGTACCGACAAAACGCAGCTCCACCAGGCCGAGGCCCTGTATCGCCGCGCGGCTACCGTGCTGAAGCAACGGCACGATCCCGAGCTGGCCATGGTGCTGACCCGGCAGGGCAAGGTATTGGACTATCTGGATCAACCCGGGCAGGCCGAGGCCGTGCTGCGGCACGCGCTTGCGGTCTGGAAAACCACCCACGCGCCCGACGATCCCGGGGTGGCCGACATCCTCAGTCCGCTGGCCAATTCAATCCTCAATCAGAATCGGGATCTGAAGCACCTCGACCAAACACAGATTGCCGAGGCCATCACGCTGCTGCACCGCGCGATAGCCATGCTCAGCAGCAGGCTTGGGCCGAACAATCCGGAGGTGCTGGATCGGCAGAGCACCCTGGCCGGGGCCTTGGCAAGCGCCGGGCACCCCGAGAAGGCCGAGGCGCTGTATCGAAAGGCGATCGCCGGCTACAAGGTCGTCTATGGTGCCGACAGTTACCGCACCGGCCGCCAGAGTCTGTCGTTCGGGTTCTTCCTGACCCACCAGAAGAAGTACAACGAAGCCGAAAAGGTGTTGCGCCAAGCCACCAGCAATCTCGAAAAGACACTGGGACCGGATTACCTCGAAGTCGGCTGGGGTTATACATTTCTCGGTTTCGTGTACCGCGATACCCATCGCCTGCCGCAGGCCAAGGTGGCGCTTCAGCGCGCCATCAAGATATTGAACGTCCGGCGCGGCCCCGACAACTTTGAAACGGTGAAGGCGAAAAAGGCGCTGGCCCAAGTCGAAAGCGAAATGGCGACGGCCAAAAAATAAAATCTGCAGGGCGCCGCCATGGCGCTGGTTGCGGGGCAGCGCGGCGCGGTTCGCGATACCCTGCCGCTTGATTGAAACACGGCGCGCGGTGATGAGACTTTCGCATCCTGATTGGATTTGGCCAGCAGCCCCGAGGTCAAGCACATGAACGATGACTTGACCATGGCAATCACCGGCGTCGGCACGCCGGACGAAGATGCCTGCGACAAGCCGGCCGCGTTGCTGATGGTGGCCGGCGACGATATCGGCACGCTGTTCGACTTGGGCCAGGACGAAACCCTCGTGGGACGCAGCGCCGAGGCCGACATCACGCTCGAATTTGCCGGCCTTTCACGCAGGCACGTGCTGTTGCAAGCCGCCGGCGATGCTTTCGTGCTGCACGATTGCGGCTCGAAGAACGGCACCTTCGTCAACGACCAACGCGTCGAGGCGGCCGTCGTGCTGCGCAAGGGTGACATCATCCGATTGGGACCGGTGATGCTGCAATACATTCCGCGCGGCGACCCGGAACGGCTGGCCTACGACCGGCTCAACCACCGCACCCGCATCGACCGCTTCACCGGCTGCTACAACAAGAGCTACCTGAACGAGCGGCTCGAGCTGGAAACCCGTGCCTGCAACGCGAAAACGGGCGCGCTGGGCCTGATCGTGTTCGACCTCGATCATTTCAAGTCACTCAACGACGGTTACGGCCACGACGCCGGTGACCTCGTGCTGAAGGAATTGTCTGGCCTGATCCACGCCAACGGCGTGCGCAAGCAGGACGTGTTCGCGCGCTACGGTGGCGAGGAATTCGCGATCCTGTTGCCGGGCACGCCGCGTGATGCCTGTACCGAAATCGCCGAACGCCTGCGCCGCCTGATCGCCGAACACCGGTTTGAATATGACGGCCAGCGCCTGCCGGTCAGCATTTCGATTGGCGTCGCCGGGTGGGAACCAACCGTTGCCGATGGTACGGAACTGTTCCGGCGCGCGGATGCCGCGCTGTACGCCGCCAAGCACGCGGGGCGCAACCAGGTTCGCGTGCACGGCGAATGCCAAGGCTGACTCAAGCAAACAGCAACGGCAGGTCGGCGCGCCGTGTATTGGATGGTGCAGAAGCGCGACGGGCAGGATCGCGGCGTGTACGTGATCGCCGATGGCCGCCGCGACCTGCGCAGCCTGCTGGCGCAACGCCTGCCGGGCGCGTGATCCACGCCACGGCCTGATGCACGCATCGCGCGGCCCGTGACATACGGCCTATGCATGGTGATACGCACGCTGCTACGTTTGCGGGGTTTGATTGCTCAGCCGGAGTTCCCCGCATGGTCCGTATGCATCGCCCGTTGCCGTTGTCCGTCCGCCTCTTCGCACTGTGCATTTTCGGCCTTGCCGGTCTCGCCTTCGCCGGCGCCGCCGCCGCGGATGCCGCCGATGCGCAGATTCCGGCGCCGCAGGACACGCCGTATCCCGGCACCATCGCGATCCACGTCGATGCCAGCGACACCTCGCAAGGCATCTTCCGCGTGCACGAGACGATTCCCGTCACGCCCGGCAAGCTGATCCTGCTGTATCCGAAATG